>NZ_JADOUS010000002.1:0-500692 GCF_015752045.1 Arthrobacter sp. CAN_A2 | reverse complement strand
GATGTCTGCCCGATCCGAGAACGTCAAAGCCCTGCGTCCCACCAGGCAACTCCCTCTATCCAGTTATGTTGTTGCTACGACGCTATGACACCAAGAAGTGCTTATTCACTTGCAGGGAATAGTTGCCGCCGAACTCACCCGGGTTCCGAGCTCGGAGGTTCTCGTTCGGAGTCGTGAATGCCCCGAGTTGCGCCCAGCCGTGGACAACCTGATTAGCGGCTGGGATCCTCGTGACATGTGGAGACCTGCGTGGGTTGGACTGATCGGAATAACCCTGGGGCTAGCCGGATGTTCGAACGGCTCAGACCCCGCCACTTCTGAGCCGACTACCGAGCCACCGTCTGTCACGCCGGGATCGGTTGCCGACTCAGAAGCCGAGGGCGAGCTTCCGCCGGAGGCCATTACCGCGGAGCAGGGCTCGCTCCCGCAGGAGCAGGCTTATCCCTTCCCTGAAGCCGGGTGGCTTGAGGGCGGCGCGAAGTTCGCGATCGTTCTTGTCGGCAGCTCGAGTTGTCCAGCATTCCCGTCTTCGATCGAAGTCATCGACGCTCATCGGCTGATGATCGGCATCGACAGCCGCGAAGGAGAAGTCTGCACAGCCGACATGGTGCCGCGCACCCACGTGCTCAGGACACCTGCAGACATCGATAGCTCACAGGAAGTAACCCTTGAGTACAGCTTCGGGAGAACGGTCATTCTGCCGCCGCTCTGAACACTCACTGAGCTTCGGTATCTCGAGGCAAGGAGGGTGTCCCGGGTTTGCCCACTCAGGTCCCTCTCGAGGCGGATCCCGATCGCAAGGTGCAGCGCATCGGCACTCCCGAACCGATCAGGGAGTCCTGCTGCAATCAGGCAATCGGATCGCGTCATATCCGCGAGGTTGACGGACTTCAGGACGGTGGTGACGAGCGACGCAATGACCACCGCGGAGGTCGGCAAGTAAGTCTGCGGTGATGGCGCCGTCCCCGGATCGTAGCCATTCCTCCGGGATTTCTCACCGATTGCCGGGCGTTGTCCCAGGCCGCGGGAGCAGTTGTCCACATACGAGCTTCGACACGACGGGCCTGCCGCCGGTGTGCTATCGACGTGCCCTGTATTCTTCGATGACTTGTCTCATCACGATGACTGTCTGATCATTCGACGTCACCGCCAGTTCTGGGGGTTTCCATTAGTTCTTCTTTGCACTTGCCCGCCCAGAAATTGTTTGGGCGTCTCACAGTGCGATGGTCCGCGCAGATCCTCGCCGGGGCAGCCGCCATTGCCCTCCTCGCCGGGTGCGCCAGCGCGACGGCGTTGGACACCGCTCCGACGGCTGTCGCCCAGGCGACCGAACCGACTAAGCCAGCCGGCGAATCCGGTACAGCGACGCCCTCGGCCAAGCCGACGCCCTCCGCCAAGCCGACACCGTCACCCACCCCCAGCCCGACGCCGTCGGATGTCGCCCCACTCGACTCGGAGATCCCCGCCGATGTGACGGGCACGCCCCGCGCGCCGTCGGACCAACCGGCCTTCAACACCACCGCGCTCGCTGTCCTCGAGACGCTGCCCATCAAGGGCCGCGCGCCGAAGACCGGGTACGACCGCGAGGAGTTCGGGCAGGCGTGGGCCGACGTCGACCGCAACGGGTGCGATACCCGCAATGACATGCTGAACCGCGACCTGACGGAGATCGCCTACGCCAACCCCGTGCCCTGCAAGGTGCAGTCCGGCGTACTGGACGACCCGTACACCGGGACCGTGATCCCGTTCCTGCGCGGTCAGGCGACGAGCAGCGACGTGCAGATCGACCACGTCGTCGCCCTCTCGGACGCGTGGCAGAAGGGTGCCCAGCAGCTCAGTTTCGACCAGCGCATCGCGTTCGCGAACGATCCGCTGAACCTGCAGTCCACGGATGGCCCCACCAACCAGCAGAAGAGCGACGGCGACGCTGCCACCTGGGTGCCGCCGAACAAGGACTACCGCTGTGAGTACGTGGCCCGGCAGGTCTCAGTCAAGGCGACGTACACGCTGTGGGTCACGCAGGCCGAGCACGACGCCATGGCGAGCATCCTGTCCGACTGCAAAGGCATCCTTGCGCCGACCAACCAGATCGCGCCGTCGGTCGCAGCGCCCGTTGAGCCGGTCGAGACGCCGGCCCCCGCGCCCGTCGTCGTGCCGGTCGTGCCTGCGCCGGTCGCTCCCGCACCGGCTCCGGTGGTTCCTGCCCCCGCGCCGGTAGCGCCCGCTCCTGCACCGGTCGTGCCTGCCCCGGCTCCAGTCGCTCCGGCACCCGGGGTCTACTACGAGAACTGCGATGCTGTCCGTGCGGCGGGCGCGGCCCCGATCGCGGTGGGTTCGCCTGGTTTCCAGCCGAAGTTCGACCGGGACAAGGACGGGATCGGCTGCGACAGCTAGATCTACGCACCACACCGAACGACGGCGGGGCAGTAACCCATTGATCTCAAGGGGTTACTGCCCCGTTCGTGTCTGGTGGCTGGGCAGGGGGTGATCAAGCATGACTTGTGGGGTCACGGCAGACAGCAGGGCCGGCCTGGGGCGTAGGAGAGCCATGACAGTGAACCGTTCCCGGGTCCACACTGTAGTCACAGTACGTTCGGTGAGGGCAGGCGCGTCATGGTGCTCGAGTGTGTGGTGGTGGGAGCTGGACCTGCCGGGCTCGCTGCAAGTGCGTCGCTGTCGCGGCTCGGCATCGACCACGTTGTGCTCGAGCGGGCCCGACCAGGGGAGACATGGCGGACGCAGCGCTGGAATTCGCTCCATCTCAACAACCCCGGATTCATGAACACGATGTTGGGTGCGCAGGATCCCGACTCCTACCTCACCCGACACGACGTGGTTCAACGTCTTGAAGCACTGGCTTCGAAGGCTCCTGTAATCACCGGAACCGCCGTGGTCGGGCTATCGCACCATCGGGGTTCATGGCATCTGCAGACGAGTGACGGCCCGTATGCAGCCCGCACCATCGTCGTGGCGAGCGGCGGTGAGAACGTCCCGCGTCCGCCTGCTCTGGCGAGCGAGCTGCCCCATCGAATCAGCCAGCACCATGCCTCCATGTACAGGAATCCGGATGAATTGCCCGACGGGGCAGTGCTGGTTGTCGGCAGCGCACAGTCCGGAACACAGATCACCGACGAATTGCTTGCCGCAGGCAGGCGGGTCTGGCTGGCAACCTGCCCGATCGGGCGCGCGTCGGCCAGGTATCGCGGAAGAGACACGGTCAGATGGCTGGATGAGGCGGGTTTCTTCGAGCAGCGACCCGAGGACCTCCCCGACCCTCGAGCCGTCAGCACCGTACCGGCCCTGCTCGCGCCCGGCGGGCGGAGCATGAGCCTCCAACTCTTGGCCAAGGCCGGCGCGACACTCACGGGGCGTCTCGTGGCAGCCGATGGTGACACGATCACGTTCGATACCAGCGCTGCAGACAACGTCACCTACGGAGACCGTTCCGCAGCGACCATCCGGGGCGTGATCGATGCCCATATTCAGGACCACCGAATCGACGCCCCCGCGGCCGAACCGGACGAAGCGGAACAACCGGTCGAGCTCGACCCACCAGAACGCATTCGCCTTCGGAGCGCAGGGATCAGCAGCGTCATCTGGTGCACCGGTTACACCGGGGCTTTCGATTGGCTGGGTGAGGACCTGACCGATTCTCGGAGGATGCCGCTTTGCCAGGGGCCCGCTTCACCGGCTCCGGGGATCTGGTTCATCGGTCTGCGGTGGCTCATTCGCCGCACGTCGGGAAACTTCATCGGCTTTCCCAAGGACGCCGATGTCATCGCCGACTCGGTGCGAGCCTACTTGAGCGCAACGAGACCCTGAGCGTCGGCACCGACGGCCGTGCGGATGCCCCGCCGTCGTCGTTCAGGGTGAAGACCTACATGCTCCACAGCTCCGCGTGGATATCCGTCTCGTCCGACCACCGGCGGTGCAGCGCGAACAGTTCGTCCACGATGTCCTGCGGCAGCGGCGTGATGTCCCGGCTGCAGGTGAGCAGTTCGCGCAGATTCTCCTCCCGGCTCGCCGAGCCGACGGTGGACACCACCTGCGGGGTGCTGTGCGTGAACCGGATGCAGAACTCGGCCCAGCTCTCGATGCCGCAGCGCTCGAAGATGGGCGCCACCTCGATGGCCCGCTCCTGCAGGTACGGCTTCCACGCGGCACCCGGGACATCACGCAGGGTGTGGACCGGTGCGCCGGCCACGGTGCGCATCGAGATGATGGCCTTGTCCTGCGCCAGCAGTTCGTCCCACAGGTCGTTCGACGCGAAGCGCTGCAGCGGGTTGAGGTAGAAGACGTAGCCGTCGATCAGGCCGTCCAGGTGCCCGGCCCGCAGCGCCTTGAGCGGTGCCTCCGAGGTCCACGGGAAGATCTCGAGGACGAAGCGGCCCACGAGGCCCTCGTCCTTGATCCGCTGCAGGTCGGCGAGGGTGGGACCGCCCGACGGCATGTCGTCCGCGAACGCGCCCACGCCGGTGAGCTGCCCGATGTCGATCGAGCTGATGCCCAGGGGCTCGATGTTCTCGGCGATGGTGGCGCGGACGTCGTCGGCCGTTCCGCCACCCAGCTTCACGATGACCGGCGGGACCTTGGCGCGGTCCTCCTCGAAGGCAGCGCCGAGCACCTCGAGGGCGTGGTCGTACTGGCGGGAGGTGTGGAGCCAGAGACCCGCGTCGATCGCCGTGCGGGCCATGTGCGCCTGCTGCTCGCGGGGGACGTCGTCGTGCCCGAGCCGCGTGGTGCCGTAGATGAACGGGGGGAGGTCTGCCAGAGGTTTCATTGCCTCAGGCTACCGGCGGGAGGCGCCCGCTGACGGAACCCTGCCGGGACGGTGAGGGAAGGTGCGGCAGAATGGAAGGCATGGACCGGGCCGCAGAGATCTCCGCTTTCCTGCGCTCGCGACGCGCACGGCTCTCACCCACCGACCTCGGCGCCCCGTTCGATGGCAGGGTGCGCCGCGTCCCCGGGCTCCGCCGGGAGGAAGTGGCCCGCCTCGCAGGGATGAGCGCCGACTACTACATGCGGATCGAGCAGGGCCGCGGCGGCGCGGTGTCCCTCGAGATCATCGACTCCATCGCCCAGGCCCTCCGCCTCGACACCGTGGAGCGGAACCACCTCCTCAACCTCTGCACCGCCCCGACCCCGCACCACACGCCCTCGTACGAGCCCCAGCGGGTCCGGCCCGGCCTGTACGACCTGCTGTCCGTCATGGAACCGGTCCCCGCGATCATCCTGGGCCGCCGCACGGACGTGCTCGCGAGCAACCGTCTGGCGCGGGCGCTGATGACCGACTTCGAGGCGCTCCCGGCCACCCACCGCAACTACGCGCGCTTCATCCTGCTCGACCCGAGGGCACGGGAGCTCTACCAGGACTGGGAGCAGGTCGGCGAGCAGACCACGTCCATGCTGCACCTCGACGTCGGACGCTTCCCGGACGACCGCCAACTCGCCGATCTCATCACCGACCTCCGCGAAGGCTGCCCCGAATTCCCGCGCTTCTGGGACGACCAGAACGTGCACGAGAAGGACCAGGGCGAGATCCGCTTCAACCACCCGGTGGTCGGCGAGTTCGTGCTGCACTACCAGACCCTCCTCGTCCCGGGCGAGGCGGACCAGAGCGTCTGCACCTACTACGGAGCGCCGGGCTCCAGCAGCGAAGCCGCTCTCGCGCGCCTGGCCCAGGCGACGACGTCGGCCCCGGCTCCCGCCTGACAGCTCTGCCCGGCAGCAATTCCTGTGGCGTGGTTCACGGATTCGCCTAGCCCTGCGCAACCTAGGTTCGGCGGGGTAGGGCTCGCGCCCTGACGGGCCCTAGGGAGGTGATGGACTGAAGTCCGGACCAACCCCGACCGGCAGGAGCCCACCGATGACCGAAGCACCCGAGGACCACTCGGTGTCCGCCGGCCTGCGCCTGCTCCACGAGGAACTCGTCGGTGCGGCCGAAGGCCTGCAGGACGACCAGCTCTCGGCGCTCGTCTCCGAGATCCAGCAGGCGCGGCGTGTTTTCGTCACCGGGGGAGGGCGCAGCGGGCTCGCCCTGCGCATGCACGCCATTCGCCTCATGCACCTCGGACTGACCGTCCACGTGGTGGGCGAGACAACGACGCCGGCCATCGGCGAGGGCGACCTGCTGCTCGTCGCCTCCGGCTCCGGCACGACGGCGGGAGCTGTGGCCGCGGCCGAGACGGCCGGCAGCGTCGGCGCTCGCGTCGCAGCTGTCACCACCGACGGCGAGTCAAAGCTCGCGAACCTCGCGGACTGCGTGGTGGTCATCCCCGCCGCGCAGAAGACGGACCACGGCGGCACGGCATCGAGCCAGTACTCCGGCAGCCTCTTCGAGCAGGCCCTGCTCCTGGCGCTCGACGCCACCTTCCACACCCTCTGGCAGGCCGACGGCACCCCCGCCGAAGACCTCTGGCCCCGCCACGCGAACCTCGAATAGCGCGCGCCACCCTCACCCTTCATCCCCAGCTAGCAAAGGACACCTCATGAAACTGCAACTCGCCATGGACGTACTGACCGTCGAAGACGCCCTCGAGCTCTCCGGGAAGGTCGCCGAGTACGTCGACATCATCGAACTCGGCACCCCGCTGGTCAAGAACGCCGGCATGACCGCCGTGACCGCCATCAAGGAAGCCCACCCGGACAAGATCGTCTTCGCGGACCTCAAGACCATGGACGCCGGCGAGCTCGAAGCCGACGTCGCCTTCAAGGCCGGCGCCGATCTCGTGACCGTCCTTGGGGTTGCCGACGACTCCACCATCGCCGGAGCCATCAAGGCCGGCAAGGCCCACGGCAAGGGCGTCGTCGTCGACCTCATCGGTGTCGACGACAAGGCCGCCCGCGCCAAGGAGGTCACCGACCTCGGCGCCGAGTTCGTGGAGTTCCACGCCGGCCTCGACGAGCAGGCCCAGGAGGGCTACGACCTGAACACCCTGCTCACCGCGGGCAAGGAGTCCGGCGTCGCCTTCTCGGTGGCCGGCGGCGTGAAGCTCGCAACCGTCAAGGACGTGCAGGCCTCGGGTGCCGACGTCGCCGTCGTCGGCGGTGGCATCTACAGCGCCGACGATCCCGCCCAGGCCGCGAAGGACCTGCGTGACGCCATCGGCTGATCCGCCCGTCCGAACCCGGACAAAATATGGCATGTTTCTGCACTCGACAGACCGGTGAAAGGCCGCCCGCTCCTACGGGAGCGAGCGGCCTTTCCTGCGTGTGGGGGTGAAACCAGTCAGGCCGCTAGAGGCCCGTTGTACTCACCCCGTACTCCGCCTGTTCTGGTGTGTAGCCCTCGAAGATCAGTTGCTCGACAAGCGCGGGACGCGAGAACGAAGAGAACTCCAGATAGTTCGCCGCAGACTTGGCTGCCTGTTCGTTCCAGTCCACGGTGATGTTGTCGACGGCGTAGGTTGCATCCTCCGTGGAGAATTCCTCGAATTCCAGCTGTTTGATCAGGCCAGTACGTGAGAAAGCGGTGAATTCGAGGTAGCGCTCGGCGGATTCGACGGCGTTAGCCTGCCCTGCGGTTCCCGCAGATTCGGGCGCTGGTGGTGTCGTCTGCGCAGGCGCTTCGGGCGAAGTCAGTGCCTCCGTCGGTGGCGTTGTCTCCACAGCAGCGGGCTCCTCCATAACCGCGGAGGTGATCGGCGCCGGCTGACTAGCCGGCATCGAACCCGCGAGGGCCGAGAAGGTCATCATATTGGTGACGAATGACGCAAGGATGAGTACGGCGGTGATGATCCATGCCTTCACCTTGTGCTCCGGGTAGCCCGCGAGACTCCGCTTTCGCGAGTCGGTCTGATTGCCCGTAAGAATGATCACCAAGTCGATGAGGTACCAGATACCGAATCCACCCAGGGTCAAGAGCTTGACGACACCCGTGCCGACTTTGCCGAGGTAGAACCGGTCCACCCCGAATACGCCCAGGAAGAGTGACAGCAACCACGTCACCAGGAAGCTCTTCTGAGGCTGCGAGTAGTCCTGCCCCTGTCCATACTGGGCCTGCGGATACTGCTGAGTGCTGGGCCCGGGGTACCTGTCCGGCGAACCGGGATAGCCGGGGTTCTGCGGTGCGTAGGGCTGATCGCCCTGGCTTCCCAAATTCTTGGAATTGTACGAAGGTTGTTCTGTATTGCTCACTAATTCCCCTTGTAGACCTGAAGCTCTTGAAAATGAAGAGCGCGCTAGGGGACGCCGAACGATTCAAACTCCCCCGTGCTGAATCGTCCTGGGACGAATAGCTCGGAGTAACGCTACATCCCTCGCGGCGATTTGGTGCTGTGGAAATGCGCTGCTTTCCCTCAAGACTTTGGCATTTTGAACCGCCTCTGTTCGGAGCCGCAGAACGGCACCCCGGATAACGAGCGGCAGTCGGGCGTCGCTGCAGGACGAGGGCTGGTAAATGAGACCTAGACGGTCAGGCGCGATTCCACCCAGTCCCAGCGGAGCAGCTCCTGTTCCAGGCGAAGCGATGGCCCATACACGTCCTGCTGCAAGGCGCTGTACAGGTCCGCTTCCGCAGCGGTGAGTCGTGTCAGACGAGCGCGCGACGGCTTCGTCTCCATACCCCAGCGGTCCCGGTGCGCGAGCAGCGTCGGCTCGTCCATGAGAACGCTGGCCACCTGCGGATGCACCGCCCGAAGCTGGTCGAGGATCTGGAAGCCGTGGGTGTCCAGATCGCCCCAGTAGTGCACCAGGCAACCGCGCAGCCACCGCGCATCCCGCAGCGATGAGAAACCGTAGCCCCCGCCGAAGAGCGCCAGAGTCCCAGGACGGTCCGGCAGCGACAGGAAGTTGACCAGGTTCTCCGTGACGATCACGTGCTCCACCGGCAGGCTCAGCCCAGCGAACGCCTCTGCAGTGACGTTGATGTCCCGTGCACCGCCGAACACCTGGAGGTCAGGGTCGAGCACTCGGAAGCGGACCTGCTCGGGCGCGCGGAGGAACCCGTGCCGGGCGGCGAACCGGGCCGCGGGAGTGCCGGAGAAGTCCTCCGGTAGCGCCGCCTTCTCGGGCGTCAGCACCTCCAGCATCCCGTCGATCACCCGACGGTGTCCCTCGACGAACTTGGTGTGCACACCGGGCAGACTGAGTTGCCGGACGTAGATGCCGGGTGACGGGTGCTGCTTCAACCACAACGCGACCCGCGCGGCCGTCAGCGCGTCCTCGCCCAGCTCGAGGAGCTGGAGCGGCAGGGCGACTGCCCAGGTCCGCAGCGCGGGGTCGAGCTCCGAGAGGCGCGCGGCGAGATTCACCACCTTCACCGCGTCCTTGCTGCGGTGCACGAAGGCGATCTCGTCATCGATCGTCGCGAACACCGCGGCCGTGGGCACCTGGTTGGCTCCGATGGTGGTCCGGCCCACCTCGGCGAGTTCGAGGCTGAACGGGCCTGCAGCGGTCAGCTCGGCCGCCCAGGACCGGGCAGCTGGGTAGTGGTCGCGCAACTCGGCGGCAGTCGGCTTCTTCAGGGCACGACGGCGGGGATAGATCCCGGTCGGTTCCAGCTTCTCTCGCACGAGGGTGCCCCGCTGCCAGGCGGTCGTGGACAGCGCGCGAAGATCGGCGAGCGAGGTCCAGCGGGTCGACGCCTCACCTGGCACGCCGGTCCCGTTCATCGCGGTACTCCTGGATGGTCATGTTGCGGAGCTGGGAATTGTCGCCATTCGTATTCGCCACGAAGCCCACATGGGACACGAAGGGTTCGATCACATGGATCTTTTGCAGTGGCGTGACGATGAGCAGCTGCAGCTTCATGCGCTGGAACAACTCCAGACCGTAGCGTGCCGATTCGTCCGATCCGCGACCGAAGGCCTCGTCGATGATGACGAACCGGAAGCTGCGTCCGGCCGTTCTGGACGAGGCCCGGCCGGCGCCTTGCGCGGAGCCGAGGCCGAACTGGAAGGCGAGCGCCGCCGCCAGGATGGTATAGGCGAGCTTCTCCTTCTGGCCACCCGACTTCCCGCCGGAGTCGGTGAAGTGCTCGTGCTCCTCGCCGGTCTCCGTCCACTTCTCCGAGGCCGAGAAAGTGAACCAGTTCCGCACGTCGGTGACCTTCGCCGTCCAGCGTTCGTCCAGCGCCGTGAGGCCCTCGCGGCCGCGGAAGCGCTCAATCAGCCCTGCGACTTGCAGATACTTTTGTTCCGAGTACTGCTCGGCGTCGCCGAGGCTTCCCTCCGAACAGGCGCGCAGGTCGCTGCCGAACTGGCGCACGTCCGGGTCGGTGGTGTTCTGGTGCTCCAGCTGGATGTGCCGGCCAGGGTTGTAGTCGATGCCGGCGAGGGACACGTTGATCTCCGTGATCCGGCCGATGATGTCCTGGCGGCGGCTGTCGAGGAACGCGTTGAACGCCACCACCTCGTGGATGGTGTTCTGATTGAGGGACTCTTTGAAGTGCGCCTCGAACCGGGGGAGGTCGTTGCTGGCCAGCTGGTCGAGCATCCCGGTGAACTCGTAGGCCGCGTCCAGGGACGCGTCGATATCCGCAGTCTCGTTCGGGTACCTGTTCCGGAAGTCCGCCATCTGCCGCACGGTGGAGGCAGCCGCAGTGGCGATGCGTTTGGTCAGCGCGTCGATGCTTGCGGTAAGGCCGGTGCGGGCCGCGGTCTTGACGGACGCTGTGTTCCGGTACGTCAGACACTTCTCGCCGAGCACGCCCGCGGTGAGTTGCGCGACGGCGGCGCGGACGTCTTCGTCGTCGGTCAGGGGAGTATCGCCCAGGATCTCCTGGCACTCGGTGATGGCCTCGGCGATATCCCGGGCGTCCTTGTCGTTGGCGCCGATGCGCTGCTGCAGGGTGACACCCTTCTGCTCGAGCTTCTGCAGGCGCTCCCTGAGTTCGGCCCCCGTGCCCACCAGATGCTGCAGGACGTCGCTCGCCCCCTCCAGCTCTGCTCGCTCCGCGGTGAGATCCGCGATGTGGCGCACGGTGAGTTGCCAACCGATCTCTGCGAAGGTCAGGACGGAGCGGACAGTGCCCAGGTCCTGGTTCTTCCGGCCGATCTCGCGGAGCGACGCCGCGATGCGGTCCAGTTGTGCGGCAATGCCCTGGAGCTGGCCGTGAATCTCGTCCCGCTCGGCGTGGAACCGGGCGATCTTGTCGTGGTTGTCCCAGCCGAGCACGAACGTACGCCGGTCGCCCAGGCCCTGGCGGTCGTCCTTCTCGTGGCGCCCCCGCCCGCCCTTGAGCTGGCCGTTGGGCGTCAGTGCCTTCGGATGACGGCGGAAATCATCCAGGGTTTCACAGCATATGTAGTCGAAGCGGCTGCCGAGCTCGTCGAGAAGGAAGTCCCGCAGCGGTGTCCCGGCCTTGATGGCGATCTTGGCGGCCAGGGTGCCGTTCGCGGGAGGCTTCGGGGAGTAGGTGCCTGCGACGCGCCGGTATACCAGCCGCCCGCGGAGGTTGTTGCCGTCCACCCAGGCACTGACGGCGGCATAGTGCTCGTCCGGGACCAGCAGGGACAGGGCGAAGCCTCGCAGGGTCCGCTCGGCCGCTCCCTCCCACGCGCCCTCGCCGTCGCGCACGCGCAGCAGCTCGCCCACATAGGGCAGCGCTGACTCCGGGATGCCAGTCCCGCCGCACAGGCGACGGCGTAGGTCCAACTGGGCGCTGGGCAGCAGCGTGGGCCGCGACTGCAGGGAGACGAGCTCCGCCTCGACCTCGGCCAGTTGCTTGACCCGTCCCGCGCGCTCCACGGTCAGCGCGGTCTGCTGCTCCTGCAGATCCGTTGCATTGTCCCGCAGCCCGTTCTCGACGTCCTCGAGCCGCGCGCGGTTCGCGTCGAACAGCACGCGGTCCTCAGGACGCTGGAGTCCGAGGTCGGCCGCGGCCACGCTGTAGTTCTCGAAGCGGGCCCGCTGAAACCGGGACTGCTCTTCCAGGCGTGCGAGCTCGAGGTCGATCGCGGTGAGGCGGCCGCCGCCATTGGTCCGGATGTCCTCCTGCACGGCGGAGAGCTCGTGCCGGACCTCGGCGATCTCGGCTGCCAGCGCCACGCTGTCCTCGCGGTACCGGGTGGCGGTGCGCTGGAGCTCGTCGGCGTGCTCCAGACTGAGCTGGAGCCGCTGCTGCGTGATCCAGGGATGCAGCTGGTCCCGCTGAGTCCGGGCCCGCTTGTCCTCGTCACTCAGCCGGGCGTGCAGGGCCGACCCGTCGCGGATCGGCGTCAGGAGAGCGATCTGGTCCTTGGCCCTCAGGACGGCGTCGTGGGCCCTCTTGAGGTCGTCGAAGTGGTGGATCAGGTTCTGGATCCGCGCCGCGACGTCGTCCTCTTCGAGCATGTTGGTCCGCACGAACGAGGTGATGTTCTCCACCTGCTTCATGGAGATGGTGCGGTGGAAGAGCTCCATGGCCTGGTTGCTGTTGATCCCGAAGTGGCGTTTGAAGGCGGCGGCGTAGGGGTCAAAGGAGTCGTGGACGGTTACACCGGCGGCGCGCAGCTTCTTCTTCAGTTTCGCCGGGTCCTGGCCGAAGTCGGAGAAGTCGGCAGCGATGCTCTGATCGGTCTCCGCGAGCGAGTAGAAGCGGGCCGGCTGGCCCGCCTCCTGCGTGGCCCAGAGTGTGATGGCAAGGGTCACGGACTTCCCCAGCTGGGAGTTGTGGAAGACCCCAAGCACCACGGTCAGCATCCCGGTGGGGCGGAGCGCCACCGGCTTCGAGTACTCGCCACCCGTGCTCCGCGTGCTCTTGTGGAACCCGCGCACATAGGACATGAGGCTGCGTTCCTTCTTCTGCGCCCCCGCGGCCTTGTTGAAGTCGATCCGGTGGGCCGGGAGGAGCAGCGTGGTGATGGCGTCCACCACGGTGGATTTGCCCGACCCGATGTCGCCGGTGAGGAGGCAGTTGACGCCATCGAGCCTGAATCTCCTGGCACCGCCGTGGAAGGTGCCCCAGTTCAGCAGTTCGAGGCGGTGCAGCCGGAAGCCGGGCAGGGCGTCATCGTCGTGTGGCAGGTCGTCGAGACTGAAGAGGCTGTCCTGGATGTCGGTGCTCATTCGGCTGCTTCCTCCGTTGTCCCGGCAATGGCGGGTGTGCCGTCCAGGGCGGCCCGGTAGTCGGCGAGGCGTGCGTCGAACTCCTCGAGCCACTGCGCGTCCACGAAGGCCTTGAGGATGCGCATCACCTCGTACGTGCCGGGCTGGCCGCGGAGCCTGCGCAGGAATCCCAGCTCGACGACCTTCTTGATGTCCGTGGCAAGGCGGTCGAGCACGCGGGCCTCGTTGCTGCTGTCCGGCAGGAAGACCGAGACCGTGTCCGAGAGGTCCTGGTCCGTCATGATGAGTCGCGTGTCGCTGCTGCTGGTATCGAACTCGAGCATGCGTCCGCGAAGGAGCGCCAGCAGCAGGCTGACCTGGAAGGTCAGCCGGCGGCGCGGGATCAGCCGGGGGAGTGCGGTGTCCGCATCGTCGCCGGAGCGGAGGAACGCGTAGCCCTCGGGCTCGTCGAGAATGAGGTCGAGTCCGAGCACGGCGACGTAGTCGCGCACCTGGGGTGCGAGCCCGAGCAGCGCCTGCCACGTCTTCTCGTCCGTCTCGGCGTACACCACGCCCAGGAAGAGCCGGGTCACGACACCGGGGAGTTCCGGCGGGGTGGTGGCGGATTCGGGGGTCAGCATTGTCATGAGGGCCTCACGAAGATGATCCGGTTGATGGTCGCTTCGCGGATGCTGCCGTCGGGAAGCGTCCAGGCGAGCTGTTCGGTGCTGTCCTCGGTAACCGACGCCCATGGCGATTCGTCGGCCAGCTGGTGATAGGCGACCACTTCGGCGAGGCCCTGGGACAGCGGGTATGCGGCGGTGACCTCCGCAAGGGTGGCCTGCTCCGCTTCCTCGAGCACCAAGTCGACGTTGGCGGCGAGCCGGTGCTTGTCCACATAGAACTGGCTGAAGAGCGCGTCGGCATCGACGGCGGAGTCATCGGAGAGTTCGACGACGTCGTCCACCATCGCACGGCGGCTCGGCTCGTAGAGCGGGCGCTCGAACGGCAGTGCGACGTCCACGGTCGGGGCCGCGATGTCCATGAACACGCCCGACGGCGGCCTGCCGCGGGTTGCGAGCGCTCCGCCTTCGACCTGCCGGATGAGCTGCATGATGCGCTTGTTCTCGAGGAACACTTTGTTGTCGAGCAGCCGGCGCATCTGCTGGGAGAGCTGGCGCACCGTGGTCTGGGTTTGTTCGACGGCCGGCAGCCAGTCCTGGTGCAGGGTGCCGAGGCGGCGCAGTTCATCCCGCTCGGCAAGGGCTTCGATCTGAGTGGCGCGGTGCAGGAGGTCCCGGAGTTCGGTCCGCAGCTGCGGGGACATGAGGTAATCCCAGAAGCCCTGAAACGTACGGCCCTGCAGCGAACTGGTGATGCCCTGTTGGTTGGCAAAGATCGAGGCGAGCAGCTCTCCCTGCGTCCCGTCCCACGTGGTGATGTGCTCGCGCACCTCGCCGTCGAGCGTCCGGAAGTTCTGCTCGACCTCACGGAAGTCAGAGAGCAGATCCTTGGCGAGACCAGTGAGTTGCTGCAGGTGGTCCAGTGCCTCCGGGGTACTCATCACGCGCAGGTGGCCGTCTCGCAGGCGCTGTATTTCGGCGTCGATCCCGTCCCGTTGCCTTTGGAGCTCCGCGAGGCGCACCTCTGGGTCCGTCTCCGACCCCTGCACCAGGGCTTTGAGGACCGCGAAGATGCTGGTCAGGCGCGACTGCGTGGACACGAAGGCGCGCCCCTGGATACTCTCCACCCACCGGACCACGTCCTCGGACGTGGCGGTGAGGTCGTATCGGGGTTCGTCCTCGCCGGGTGCGTAGTACTTGCGGAGCCATGCCCGCTCCGGGGCCGCCCAGTCGTCGAGGTAGTCGGCTGCCTCCCGGGGGAAGGAATCTTCGCCGAGGGACTCGCGGACGTCGAACAGCACGTCGTCGAGGACGTCGATGAGCTGCTGCCGGCCGAGGTTGCGCTGGTTGGGTCCGGTGAACGCCGCCATGAAGAAGGCCAGCGCCAACGGTGCGTTCTGGGCACGGAGCAGCGACCACCCCCCGTGGTTCTCGCGCAGGGACGCGACGGCGTAGTAATCCACTTCTTCCCCAAATGGTGGCGGTGTCTGAACTGCTCACCATGGTAGGCGCTCGTCCGAGCAGGGGAGGGAACAGCGCTGCCTCGGCCCGAGGAGTGCCGGCAAAGTTTCTACTCGGCAGGGCGCCGCGGGGGCTCGAGAACCTACGTCAGGCGCCCTCTATCTCGTCCTCGGGCAGATCCTCCTCCTTCGTGAAGATTGCACCGCTCATCTTCAGCAGTTCTCCCATCCCGAACGCGGGATCGGCCGGCGTCCACGGGGTGCGTGCATTCAGATAGCTCTCGGGGTCGAGGGACAGCAGGCCCAGGATGACCTCGGCGACGATCCGCCCGCCCACCGGCCCGAGGGTGCGGCCGCCCTGCAGTTCTGCCTCCTTCAGGATGTAGAACCACAGGGGTGCCTTGTTGCCCCATTCGGGTTCGTACAGTCCGAGCCTGGCATTCGGGATGGGAGGGACGCCGAGCGCCTTCGCGACGTCCTGCCCCGCGGGAAGCCCCAGCGCCACGCCCCGCAGCAGATTACGGTGGGCGAGGGCGTAGATGGCACCGTCGATGTGGCTCACCACCGTGGGCGGCAGGTTCGCCAGGGGGAAGGACAGCTGGGTGTCGATGAGCCGGGCGGTGTTGCGGCCCATGGGCGGCTCGAAACCCGGGATGTCGAAGAAGTAGTTCCAGTCCGCCCGCGTGTCGTACGGCAGGGGGCGGGACCCGCGCAGGTCCTGCCCCGTCGGGCCGAACAACGGGAAGGTGGTGTTGTCGTGCATCTCGTACTCGGCGCGGATCATGCTGTGCCCGAACCGGTAGGCGCAGACGGAGAATTCGAGCGGAATCATCGGCTTCAGGCGGTTCCCCGGCTTATAGAACCGGCCGTCGACCTTCCTGGTCCCATCGGCCTGGGGGAGCAGCATGGCTTCGACCAGCGCGGACCCGACCATGCGGGGCAGGAAGTCGTTGACGATCACCCATTGGTAGTGCCAGCGGACAAGCCGGCGCGCTTCGGTGAAGGAATGGCCGAGGCCGACGAAGTGATTGTGCAACCTCAGGAATGCCACATGCATCTGGGACACGATGAGGTTCTCGTCGTTTCGCGGATCGCCGATGATCGCGGTACCGGCCGGTGTGCGGGGTAGGTCCGGTATTCCTTCAGGTGTGGTCGCGACCAGGAGCAGGGAGGGGTTCTTCGGGTCGTAAAGATGCGGGTCCTCCGCCGGTCCGCGTCCATAGACGGAGGCGAGGTCGAAGAACGGTGTGTTGAAGTTCTTGAGAGCCAGGGGATCAGCCTTCTGCAGGGACAGAGGCGTGATGTCGAGCGTGATGTCGTGGTCCACGAACTGGCCGAGGTAGGTGTATCCGGCCGGCATTCCCGCGTTGTCGAAACCGTCCTCGCTGGCGGAGACATCGGCGAGCGGCTGCCGTGGATCGATCATCCGCTGGGCCAGGACGCCCAGCAGCGCCTCCGGTGGGGCGAAAGGCTGCAGGGACGGGAACATCAGGCCGAATCGACCCTGCTGGGCGCGGCGCGACTTCACCGCGACCTCCGCACCCCGAGGGTTCCCGACCGCATGGCCGGAGGCCGGCCCCAGCCGGGCAGGCTTCTGCACCGTGGGTGCCGGCTTCGGGGCCGGAGCAGCGGAGGCACTCCGGGCTCCCATCGGAAGGACGGACAGCAGGCCTGCCGAAGCGGCCGAGAACATCGCCCCCCGGCGCGACAGACCGGACGGCTTGTCGAATGACGATGATGCCGGCTCGACGCCGGCCGCTGCGGCCGCTTCTGGATTCACGATGCCTCCCTCTCGTGGACGCGGTGTCGTCCATCCCGGGACCAGTCAACGGTGAGGACCTTGCCCTTACCTTGGGCCGGAGCCTCCTGACCACCTACCTCTTCACAAGCTCGGGCTGCCACGACGGCGGCAGTGGCTTCCAGGTCAAGGAGAGGAACAGCCCGCGGGCACGCGTTACGCGCGCAGCGGGGGAGTGGTGGCCCGCACCACGAGCTCCGGCGGCAGCAGCACGCTCCGGGTGGGCTCACCCCGCATGGTCCGGAGCAGGGCCTCCACGCTCTGGGTCCCCATGGCCGCGAGATCCGAACGGACGGACGTCAGCGGGACCGGCAGGGTGCCGGCGAGGTCGAGATCGTTGTAGCCGATGAGCGCCACGTCCGCCCCGACCCGCTTGCCGGCGTCCCGGATGGCGCCCATGGCCCCGAGGGCGAGAAGATCGTGCACGGCGAAGATGGCCGTGGGCGGCTCCGGCAGCGTCATCAGTTCTGCACCTGCGGTCAGTCCGGACGGCGTGCTGAAGGCCGACGCCACCACGTAGGGCTCCGGCAGGGAATAGCCCGCGGACTCGAACTCCCTCCGGAAGCCGAGGGTGCGCTCGCGGCCCGTGCTCGCCAGCTGGTCTCCGGCGATCACGCCGACCCGGCGGTGCCCCAGGGCCAGGAGGTGCTGAGCGGCGAGCCGGCCACCGCGGTAGTCGTCCGTCGTCACCGACAGGTGCCCCTCCAGGGTGCGCATCACGAGCACATACGGCACACCGCGGCTTCGTAGTTCATGCGCGGCCGTGTCGCCGCTGTGGGAGTCGCCGATGATGACGCCGTCGATCCTCCGCGAGAGCATCGCATCCAGGCGGGCACGGCGATGCTCCGGATCGTCGAGCGTGTTGGCGACGACGGTCCCGTACCCTGCCGCGCTCGCTGCCGCGTCGATGCTCTCGTAGATCGAGGCGAGGACGAGGTCGGTGAGTCGCGGGACGAGGACGCCGATCAGGCGCGAGCTGCCGGTCCGCAGCCCCGCCGCACCGACGTCGCGCCGGTAGCCGAGTGCTGCCGCGAGCTCACGGACACGCTTCACCGTGTCGGAGCCGATCCCCACGGGGTCGTCGCTCAAGGCGCGCGACACCGTCGAGATGTGCACCTGTGCATGACCGGCGATCGTCGCCAGGGTGACAGGACGCGCCCGGGCCGGCTGCGAACTGGGATCTTCCTTCATCGCATCGAGTCTAGGCCCGCGGGAGCCCCATGCGCCTCCCCTGCACCATCGTCCGCAAAGGTTTGCGCACAGACCACGGTAGATCGCAGGCTTCATCCCACAGAAACATTGACGAAATGATGCGTCCGTAGTGTGATTGGGGCCACACTTTGCAGCAACCCCTTCGCTGCACCCCACCGCAAACGTTTGTGCAAAGGACTGATTCCATGCTCCAGGTGCCCTCCCTCGAGACCCACGACCGTCTCGGTACCGGTGTCGCCGAGCTCTCCGCATTCAATGACGGCGACCGGCCCGGCTGGACCCGCGAGGTCTTCAGCGAGCCGTACCGCGCATCCCGCGCATGGACTGCCGCCCGCATGCGTGAGGCCGGGCTCGAGGTGCACGTGGACGCGGCCGGCAACATCGTCGGACGGCTGGCGGGGAGCGAGGCCTCGCTGCCCGCACTTGTCACGGGCTCCCACACGGACACGGTCGACGGCGGCGGTCGTTTCGACGGCATCGTAGGCGTGCTCGGATCCATCGAGGCAGCCCGCCTGCTGCAGGAATCCGGGATCCGACTGCGGCGGGACCTGCTGGTGGTCGATTTCCTCGGCGAGGAATCGAACGTCTTCGGGCTCAGCTGCCTCGGCAGCCGCTCCGCGGCCCAGGAGCTCACGCCGGAGGACCTCGACCGGCGCGACTACCGCGGCGTCACCCTCGGGCAGGCCTACGCCGACTACGGCCTCGACCCCTCCCGGCTCCTGGATGTCCCGTGGGCGAAGGAACCCCTGCACGCGTTCGTCGAACTGCACATCGAGCAGGGCCCCACCCTCGAGAAGCGCGGCCTGCCCCTCGGCATCGTCACCGCGATCACCGGTATAGAGCGCTTCATCGCCACCTTCGCGGGAGCCGCCGACCACGCGGGCACGACGTCGATGGAGGACCGCCGCGACGCCATGGCCGCCGCCGCCGAGGCCGTCCTCGCGGTGCGGGCCGAAGGCTGCGGGGCGCCGACCCACGGTGTCGCCACGTCGACGCGGGTCGAATCGGAGTCCCGCTCACCGAACGTCGTCCCGTCGCTCGTCCGGATGTACAGCGAGGTCCGCAGCGTCGACCCCACCTGGCTGTCCGGCGTCAAGGGACGCCTGACCGGCGAGATCGCCGCCAAGGCAGCCGACCTCGGCGTCGACGTCGGGTTCGAGTGGTCCACCGACAACACCGTGGTGCACGCGGCGTCCAGCGTGCAGGATGTCGCCGGAGCCGCCGTCGACGCCCTCGGCCTGCCCTGGATGCCGATCCCGAGCGGTGCGACCCACGACGCCGTGCACATGGCCACCCTCGCGCCCATGGGCATGATCTTCATCCCCTCCAAGGGCGGCAAGAGCCACTGCCCCGAGGAATGGAGCAGCACCGAGAACATCGCCACGGGTGTGGAAGCGCTCGTGGGGACCCTCCGCCGCCTCGACACCACCGACAGCCGCCCCACGTCCTGACCCGCGCAACCCTTCCCCCACCCACCCCGCCCCTGGAGTTCCCATGGAAACAGCACTGACTCCCGAAGGACTGTCCACGGACATCCTTGCGATCGCCAACATGCCCGTCCTCTGGGTCCTGGCCATCGGTGTCTTCGGCGCCATCATCGTGCAGTCCCTCGTCTACATGAAGGCCGCGAAGAAAGCCGGCCCGGCCGCCGACATCTCGGCGGAGGAGCTCAAGATCTCCTTCAGGGCCGGAGCCATCGCGGCCATCGGCCCGTCCCTGGCCGTGGTGCTGGTGAGCATCGCCCTCCTCACCCTCTTCGGGACGCCTGCCGTGCTGGTGCGCATCGGGCTCGTCGGGTCCGCCGCCACGGAATCGGCGTCGGCCAGTCTCGCCGCGGGCACCATGGGCGCCACCCTGGGCGGCCCCGACTACACCCAGGCGGTGTTCGTGGTCGCCTTCATGGCCATGAGCATGTCCGGTGCCGGGTGGATGCTCGCCACCCTGATCCTCACGCCGATCCTGCGCCGGGGCGATACCAAGCTCCGCAAGGTCAACCCCGCCCTGATGGCGATCGTCCCCGCCGCGGCCCTCATCGGCGCCTTCGCGAGCCTCGGCATCGCGGAACTCGGGAAGACACCCGTCCACATCCTGTCCGTCATCGTCTCCGCCGTGACCATGGCGGTGTGCATGTCCCTCGCCAGCAGGACGTCCGCGACCTGGCTGCGGGAATGGGGCCTCGGCATCTCGATCATCGTCGGCCTGATCGCCGCCTACATCGCCCACACCTCCGGCATGGCCCCCGCCGCCTAGGCAGTACCTCACCCGAAAGGAACCACCATGTCTGCTGCAGATACTGCCGTCACGCCGAACGCCTCCCTCGCCGAGTTCGACCGCACCACCTCCCGCTGGGGCCAGCTCACGATGGGCGCGGCGCTGCTCTTCTCCCTCGCCGCCCCGCTCTACCTCGTGCTGTTCACCGACTTGGGGATCACCGCGAGCATGATCTGGACGGCGTACCTCGCCGTCGCGGCCGCCTTCTTCGTGCTCTGGTTCGTGGAGCCCATCACCTACTACCCGGTGCTCGGTCCCGCCGCGATGTACCAGGCGTTCATGATCGGCAACATCGCCAACAAGCTTCTCCCGTCGGCCCTCGTGGCGCAGGCGGCCATCGGCGCGAAGGCAGGCACCAAACGGGGCGAGTTCGCCGCGCTCATGGCCATCTGCGGAGCGGCCATGGTTCACGTGCTGTCCATGCTGACCTTCGTCGGCATCCTCGGGACCTGGCTGGTCAGCGTCATCCCCACGGACATCGTGGACGTCGCCCGCCTGTACATCTTCCCCGCCATCATCGGCGGCGTCCTGGTGCAGCTCATCGTCACCATGAAGCAGCCGCGCGTCACCGTGATCGCCGTCGTCGTCGCCGCCCTCGTGCTCTTCGTCCTGGTGCCGGCCGTTCCCGCCCTCGCGAAGCCGGCCACCGGCGTCGTCGTCCTGATCACCGCGGTGCTCGCCTGGTTCCTGCGCTCGCGCACGGCGACCGCGACTCCTACCACGCTCGTCAACTAGGCTCCCCTGTCAACAACGTTTCGACACCGTCCGCCCGAAAGGACACCATGACCATCGACACCGACGTCTTCGATCTCTCCGACGCCCACACCACGGCCATGCACGAGCTCTACCGGCACCTCCACGCCCACCCCGAGCTGTCCATGCAGGAGACGCACACGGCCGCCTTCATCCTCGAGAAGCTGAACCACCTCGGGCTCGAGACGTTCATGTGCGGCGGGACCGGCGTCGTCGGGATCCTGCGCAACGGCGACGGACCCGTGGTCGGCTACCGCGCCGATACCGACGGCCTGCCCATCGCCGAGGACACCGGGCTGGACTACGCGAGCACGACGGCGGGACACCTCGCCGACGGCACGGGGGTCCCCGTGATGCACGGCTGCGGCCACGACACCCACATGACCGTGGGCCTCACCGCCGCGCAGCTGCTGACGGAGAACCGCGACGCCTGGTCCGGCACGGTGGTGTTCATCTTCCAGCCCGGCGAGGAGACCGGTGAGGGCGCGGAGGCGATGGTGGAGGACGGTCTGTGGGCCAAGGCGCCCCAGCCGTCGATCATCTACGGGCAGCACGTCTGGCCCGGGCTCGCCGGCACCGTCAACATCAGCAAGGGCACGGCCATGGCGATGGCCGATGCGTGGAAGGTCACCGTCCGAGGCCAGCAGGCACACGGGTCGCAGCCGGACCAGTCGATCGACCCGATCGTGCTCGGCGCGCACATGGTGGTCCGGATCCAGACGATCGTGTCCCGCGAGGTCCACCCGATGAAGTCCGCGGTCGTCACGATCGGCACGTTCCACGGCGGCCTGAAGGAGAACATCATCCCGGCGTCGGCGGAGTTCACCGTCAATGTGCGCACGTTCGACGTCGACGTGCGGGAGCGCGTGCTCGGCTCGCTCCGGCGCATCATCAGCGCCGAGGCAGCGGCGTCGGGGGCTCCGGAGCCGGTAATCGAGGAACTGATCAGCTTCCCCCAGTGCTACAACGACCCCTCCTCCACGGAGGACCTTATGGCCGTCCTCGGCGAGGTGCTGGGCGAGGACGCCGTCATCGAGTCCCCGCCCGTGATGGGCAGCGAGGACTTCGGGCTCCTGGCCGAGGCCATCGGCGTGCCGAGCGTCTACTGGTTCTTCGGTGGGCACCCGCAGGGAGTTCTCGACGGCGACGATCCCGTGCCGGGCAACCACTCGCCGTACTTCGCGCCGGCGATCGAGCCGACCCTAACCACCGGCGTGAAGGCAGCCATGACGGCGCTGCTGTCGAAGGTGGGGAAGGCCGCGTGAGCGGTGAGCTGCACGAACTGTCCGCCGCCGACCTGACGGCCGCCATCCGCCGTCGTGACGTGTCCGCGCGGGAGGCGCTCGAGGCGCATTTCGACCGGATGGACGCCGTCAACGGCAGGATCAACGCGGTGATCACGGAGGACCGGGAGGGCGCCGTCGAGCTCGCCACTGCGGCCGACGAGCTCGCCGCGTCGGGCGCGGACCTGCCGCCGCTGCACGGCCTGCCGATGACGCACAAGGACACGCACAACACGAGGGGTCTGCGGACGACGCAGGGCTCGATGATCTTCAAGGACTTCGTGCCGACGTTCGACGACCTGATCATCGGGCGCCTCAAGAATGCCGGTGTGGTCACGACGGGCAAGACGAACGTGCCGGAGTTCGCCGCCGGATCGCACACCTTCAACGAGGTGTTCGGGACCACCGTCAACCCGTACGACACGAGCCGCAGCGCCGGCGGCAGCAGCGGGGGAGTGGCGGCGTCGATCGCGGCCCGCATCCAGCCGCTGGGCGACGGCAGCGACATGGGCGGCTCGCTGCGCGTCCCGGCGTCGTTCTGCAACGTCGTCGGGTACCGGCCGTCGATCGGCGTCGTCCCGTCCGCGCCCACGCGCAACGCCTGGGCGTGGCTGAGCCGCAACGGGCTGATGGCGCGGGACATCGAGGACATCGCGCTGGGTATGACGGTGATCGCTGGGGCCGATCCCGCGGTCCCGTACGCCTATCCCGTGCGGGGCTCATTCGGCACCGGGCTGGAGCGGGACCTGACCGGTCTGCGGATCGGCTGGTCGCCGGACTTCGGTCTCGGAGTGCCCGTGGACCCCGAGGTGCTGCGGGTCCTCGAGCGGGAGCTGCGGGTCTTCGAGCGTCTCGGCGCGATCGTCGAGGAAGCAGCGCCGGACCTGCGCGACGCCGACCAGGTGTTCGGGACCACGCGGGCCTTCGACTTCGTGCTCGGCCTCGGCGACCTCGTCGCGAAGCACGGCGACGTCATCAAGCCGGAGATCCGCTGGAACGTGGAGCAGGGGCAGCAGCTGACGGCGCAGGATCTGGTCGACGCCGCGCTCGCCCGGACCCGCCTCGACACCAGCGTGCGCCGCTACTTCGGGACGTACGACGTGTTCGTGAGTCCGGCTGCGCAGGTCCTCCCGTTCGACGCCGCCGAGCGGTATCCGACGTCGCTGAACGGCGTCGCGTTCGAGACCTACCTGGACTGGATGCGCTCTGCCTGCCTGATCTCCGCAACGGGTCTGCCCGCTGTGTCGGTCCCGGCAGGCTTCAGCGCGGACGGCCTGCCGGTGGGGCTGCAGATCACGATGCCGCACGGCAGCGACATCGAGCTGCTGCAGGTGGCGTACGCATTCGAGCAGGCGACGGGCTGGGCGAAGCGGGCGCCGGAGCTGTAGGCGGCGGGGGTTCCGAGTGGTTCGAACGTCTTCTGACTACGTGGTTGAATACCCCGAAGTACTCATCTTACTGAACGAATCATCACTATGGGGGCGCTACATGGCTGGAGCAGGGGACAAGGCCGCGGCCTTCGTGAAGGGCAGCGGGGGGGAAGGCAAAGGCCGCCGGAGTCAAGGTCCACTCCATTGCCACGGATCCCGCTGTGCGGGCTCAGGCTCAGAGACTGATCGTCGATGGCAAGAAGGTCTACCAGGTCATCACAAGTCCCGAGGCGCAGCGCATCTACCGCCAGGCAGCCGACGTGCTCAAGAAGGCCCGCAAGAAGTAGGCGGAACACCCATCCGATTCCTCCGGGATGGGTGTTCCCTTTCTGTCCAGCTGGTCACCGGTTGATGAGGTGCCACAGGATGACGTCGTGGGCGTGCTTGGCCTTCTCATCCCCCCGGAAGTCGGCTTCGAAGGCTCTCGATCCGGCTGACACCGCAATCGACGAGCTGGACGCGAACTTCCCGAGCATCGACTTGTTGGTCAGCATCGATACCGCCTGGATGTTCCGATAGGGCAGGGACGTCAGCGCCACCTTGTTCCCCACGAAACTCTTGTCCTGAAGGATGACGCGCTGGTTGGTGAGCCCGATGAAGCCTGTTCCGACTCCGATGCAGTCGTAGACAGCGACGGCTTGCTCCCCCTGAAGGAGCCCGGACAGGATCATCTGGAGCTGCTCGGGCCGGTCGTGGACGATCTGGTTCATACGGGTTCCTTCTGCTGGTTGGTCCGCCGGGTCGATCTGACGATGGAGGGATCTTTGGGATCCCTGACGATCGGGACTCCTGCCGCTTCGGCCTGCGCATGGCACCATTTGCTCAATCCACCGGGGGCGAGATCGGACAGGTTCACTCCGCCCGTCAGGTGCTGACCCACGAGCGAGCCGAACAGGCCGATGTGTACGCCGCTCGACCGTAACTGGCCGTCCTGTAGGGCAGCGAGGAAAGCATCACGGAGGTGCTCCGAGGTGGGTTTCGATGCCGGGACGAGGCGCGTCACGTGACGTTTTAGGTGACCCGCAGCAGGCGTTTTGGAGGGCTTTGTGACCGGCGCCGGCGCCGGCGAAGGGGATGTGGGCGCCTTCGCGGGCGACTGCCGTAGGGCGTCAGATCGTAGGACGGGACTGATGCGCGGTGGCGCGGAAGCTCGTACTGGCGCTGGAGCCGCTACTGGCGCGGGAACCGTTATCGGGGTCAGAGCCGCTACTTGAGCTGGAGCATCGAGCAGCGACGCAAGCTCGAGATGCAGCGCGGCCAGCTCGCGATGGATGGCCGCCATGCGGACACCAGGATCCGGCTGCACGGGCGGAGGAGGGTCGAGCTTCCGGCGTACCGCCGAGCCGATGGAGCAGCGAAAGAGGTCGGTCAGGGTCTCCGCCAGCTCCAGCCGTGCACTGACGCCCGACACCAGCAGGGGAGCGGTGACCGCCCTGCGCTCGACCATGAGGGCCACCTCCTCCAGGGAGCCGTGGACCGCGCCGTAGCGCAACCGCTCCCGCCGGGTCGCCTCGTCGATCTGCGGCGAATAGACACTCGGGTACAGGTTGAGGGAATGCTGGTCGACGGACGGGAAGTACTTCCTGCAGATGTCCTGCCGCAGCACCCGGCGGACGGCCTGCAGCTGCCTGCCTACCTGCTCCACCGGATTCGGGACCGCCGCCCCGTTCGCCAGGATCCATGGCTTACCCTCGTCCATCACCTGCAGCACCAGGGCCGGGTACCGCTTCCACTCGCTGAGCACGAAGGTGCCCCTGAGCGAGTTGTAGAACAGCCAGTCCACCTCGGCGACCGGCAGACCGGGCGCATCGACCCGGAAGCTGGTGAACGCCCAGACGTGGTGGCCCAGGAGCTGATGCAGGCGGTTCACGTCAACGGGATCCGGTCTGTGGGCAGCGGTGTTGTTCGAGGGAAAGTGCAGCAAGGAGAAGGCTCTCGGGTCAGGGAGGGTCGGAAGGGGCAGGGCTCAGAACGGCAGCGCGCCCACGGCGGACGCGACGACCGCCGCCGGCACCGCGAGCAGCCAGCCGATCCGCCGTCGTCGTGCCTGTTCCACCAACCGGTGGAGAGTGTCGAAGGATCCGGCGACCTCCACGGGGTCGCTGAGCGCCGACGGTGCGCGCCGCCAGGTCGACGGCTGCGCAGCGGCCGCCGCCAGCAGGGCGACCTGCTGGTGCGTGTGGACGACCGGGCGCCGCGTGAGCCAGCGTAGGAGCTGGGGCTCGGTGAGCACCGCGACGGACCGGTGCTTCTCCTTCACGGTGACCTGCTGCGCGCCGACGACGACGATTGCCGCCTCGGCGGTGACCGCCTGGCGGACCGCTGCCGAGAGCAGCTTCCCGGCCCGGGCCGCCTCGTGCTCCGAATTCCGGATGTAGGGGTGCCGCGTCCCGGCGACCATGAAGGTGCCCTTCGCCGTCCAGATCCTCTGGCCCGGGTGCCGCTTCGTATTGATGGTGAAGATGCCCGTGGGCCCGATCACTACGTGGTCGATGTCGGCCGACTTCTCACCGACCGGGACGGCGTGCAGAACGGTCCACTCCGGCCCCAGCGCGGCGAGGGTGCGTCCCACCGCGCGCTCGCCGAGTGCACCCCAGTACCAGGGGCGGCTGGCGGCGTCGAGCAGGTGGACGCCCAAGGCCCGGGCGACGAGGCCCCGCGTGTCACGGTGGCCGCGGACCTCGAGCAGTTCCTCCATGACGGACTGTCCCGGGGCGCGCCGCCGCAGGAGGCCGAGGCCCTCCGGCTCGGTGTAGCGGACATCGCTCTCCGACGGTTCGGCGGCAGCACTCATGGCGTTGTCCTCGTGCTCACTGGGTCCCCATTCGACTACCGCTTCACTCACGCATGTGGGATCGGGGCGGGCTGAGCCCCGCCCCGATCACCACGAACCTATCGGCCGCAGGGCGGCAACGGGTCGCGTCGATGCGCCGTTTGTCAGCAGGATTACGTCAGCATTTCCGCATCCGGCGCCGGGCGGACCCTCGGGCGCGACGCCGTGGATGACGGCTAGGCTGTCGGGGGCCCCCGAACGGGTGCCGGCAGCTCCTGAGGGGAACAATGCACGGTCTCAACTTCACCGCGATCGACTTCGAGACGGCGAACAGCAAGCGCGGGTCGGTGTGTGCCGTCGGGCTGGCGAGGGTGATGAACGGCGCCGTCGTCGAATCCGCGTCCTGGCTGATCAAACCGCCGCGCTCCGTCAGCGAGTTCTCCTCGATCAACGTCGCCGTGCACGGCATCCGTCCTGCCGACGTCCGCACGGCCCCCGGATGGCCGGAGAGCCTGCGGCGCATCATGGATTTCACGGGGGATGACCCGTTCGTCGCCCACAATGCGCCCTTCGACCGTTCCGTGCTGCGCGGTGCGTGCGCGGAGTCGGGACTGGCCGTGCCGGAGAATCCGTTCCACTGTTCGGTCGCCCTCGCCCGCCGCCTCCTCGGCCTGGAGGTGAACAAGCTCCCGCACGTCGCGCAGGCCCTGAACCTCGGCGCTTTCCGGCATCACGACGCCGGGAGCGACGCCGAGATCTGCGCGGCCGCCGTCGTCGCCATTGCACGCCGGCACGCGCTGCACTCGCTGGACCTGCTGTGGCCGACGGCCGGATCGACGCGGGCCGGCGGACGCAGGGCTTGACGCGGGCCTGCGGGCGCCGGGTCTGACGCGGCTCAGGCCCTGGAGACCCCCGCGGTCACCGGCTGCCGCTGGACGGAATGCGTCCGCCACCGCGTCACGGCGACCGGCACCCACCGACACAGGGCCCAGTAACCCACGCCGATGGGAAGGGACCCGACCACCGCGACGACCTGGCCGAAGGGCATCAGCACCGGGTAGACGAGCCAGTGCGTCAGGTAGATGTACAGCGATGCGGCGGCGAGCCAGCCGGTCACGCGGCGCAGGACCGAGGGCACGGGCAGCGCCGGCACCCAGGTGATGAGCAGCAGTCCCACCACGATGGTCGCCTCGCGCAGCGGGTCGTCGAACGAGCCCGGCACGGTCAGTGCGGCGAGGACGGACACCAGCAGCCGACGGCGGGTGTCGTCCGCCCGCGCGACCGCCCACCCGAGCATGAAGAGCCAGAACACGGGCAGGGGCTTGGGCAGTCCGGGGTCGACGATGTCGTACCGGCTGAGCAGGGTGACCGCCAGGAGCCCGAGGGCGAAGGCGAACGGCAGGCGGCGTTCGAGGCGGTCCAGCCAGGGGAGGGCGAGCAGGGCCATGACGGCGACGAGCACGTAGACGAGCATCTCGACGAACCAGAAATGCCACTCGCTGGTGACCTCCTGCGGCCCCACCATCCCGTTGAGCAGGAAGATGTTGGCCACGCTGTAGTCGTCCGTGAGGACGTACGCCACCGCGATGAAGGCGACGGACGGGACCACGATCCTCGCCAGGCTCCTGGCCTGGCGCCGCAGCCGCGCGGACCTCGTCCCGGTGAGCTGGAACCGCGCGAAGTTGAAGCCGGCGATGACGAAGAGCAGGTGCGCGGTGTGGAACGTGAACAGCTCCACGTGGGCAGCGACGATGCAGACGGTCGCGACGGCCCGCAGCACGATCGACGGCTCCAGGAAGGACACGATTCGGCGGCGCCGCGGCTTGCTGCGGCCGGCCAGCTCGCGGACGGGCAGGAGGTGCCAGTCGGCGGGCAGCGGACCGAGCGCCGCCTCCAGCCGGACCGAGAGCGCCACGTAGGACAGCGAATCGCCGTCGAGCGTGACGAACGTGTCCGTGTCCTTCACGTCCGGGCGGTCCAGGCACTCCGCGAAGATGCGCGGGACGTCGGCGAGGCCTTCCCTGCCGGGACGCTCGGCCGGCGCGGGGGCGGCCTTCGGGGCCGCGAGCTCGCGGACGGCGGGGTAGTCGATCTTGCCGGTGCCCAGCCGGGGCAGGCGTTCCACCAGGTGCAGGCCGATGGCGGCCCGGGGCAGTCCAAGATCGACGGCGAGGACCTTCGCGAGCATGCTGCCGTCGTGCTCCCCCTCGACGGCGATCACGAGGCCGTCGTCGTCGGAGCCGGCGACGGCCGCGACGGCGCCCAGGTCGGCGAGGATCCGCTCCACCTGCCCGAGGTCCACCCGCAGCCCGGCGATCTTCACGAACCGGCTGCGGCGGCCCACCACCTCGTAGAGGCCGTTCGGGTGCTGCAGGGCGAGGTCGCCGGTCCGCAGTTCGTGCACCTCGCGGCCGAGGGCGAGGTCCTCGGGGGTCTCGGCGTAACCGAGCATGACGTTCGGCCCGGAGTAGACCAGTTCACCGTGGGGCAGGCCGTCGACGGGGTCGATCCGGAGGGAGCCGCCGGGGATCGGCACGCCGATGGTCCCCGGGTGCTCCGCCGCGAGGTCGGGCGGGAGGTAGGCCATCCGGGCGGTGGCCTCCGTGGCCCCGTACATGACGAACAGGTCCCAGCCCCGGCGCTGGCCGGTCTCCGCCCAGAAGCGGACCTTCTCCGGTGCGAGCCGCCCGCCGGCCTGGGTGATGTAGCGCAGGCTCGGCAGGTCCATGTCCGCGAAGCCCACGCGGTCCAGCAGGTCGAAGCTGTAGGGCACGGCGGCGAAGGAGGTGGCACCGCGCTCGCGGAAGACGTCCCAGAAGCAGGGGTCGACGACGGACAGGTCCGTGAGCACGAGACCCGCCCCGCGGGCCAGGTGGCTGTTGATCACGGACAGGCCGTAGCAGTAGGAGAAGGGCAGGGTGGTGGCGGCGCGGTCGTCGGGGCCGATGCCCAGGTACTCGGCGATGGACCGTGCGTTCTCCTCGAGGTTCGTCCGGGACAGCCGGACCAGTTTCGGGGAGCCGGTGGACCCGGAGGTGCTGACGAGCAGCGCGAGATCGGGGTGGAGCTCGTGCCGGGTGCCGGGCCAGCGCTCGGCGACGTCGAGGGAGCCGCCGGCGGTCCGGATGACCACGTCGGGCTCGTAGGCGGTGACGAGGGACTCCACCGCGGCGGGCTTGTCCGCCGGGACCAGCAGCAGCGGGTGGCCGGCCGTGATCGCCGCGAGGTAGGCCACGAGGGTCTCGGGATCGTTGCGGGCCGCGAGCAGGATGAGCCGCCGCTCCGAACCGAGGCGCCTCACGACCTCGTCGACCCGCGCCGCGAGTTCCCGGTACGAGAGCACGCCGTCGGCGGTCAGGATCGCGGGGCGGTCGCCGTGGCGGACGAGGTCGGTGAACGTGGCCTCGGAGAGGTCCGGGTCGACGCTCATGGGGCTACCGGAGGCCTCGGCGCATTGCGGGGCGGCGTGGTGACGGCCCGGTCGCCGACGAGGAGTGTGGGGGAGGTGCCGGGCGCCACGGTTACGACGACCGGCGTGCCCACGGGGTGGCGCACGTCGTGGGGCTGCCAGGAGCGCAGGGTCCGCCCCGATGCGAGCGTCACGTGGTGCAGCACGAACGCGCCGTGGTACTCCACGGCCGAGACGTGGGCGGTGGCGCCCGGGTCAGGGCGCAGGGCCACCTCGTGGGGCCGGAGGACGACGTCGACGTCCACATCGCTGTCCGCCCAGCCCGGCACCGTCGACACGACGCCGATCTCGCAGGTCAGCAGGGCGCGGTGCACGTGGGCGGGCAGGAAGTCGGCGTCGCCCATGAAGGAGGCGACGAAGCGCGTGGCGGGCTTCTCGAAGACCTTCTCGGGCACATCGGCCTGTTCGATCACGCCGTCGTGCATGACGACCACGCGGGTCCCCACGGACAGCGCCTCCGTCTGGTCGTGCGTGACGAGCACGCCGGTGGTGCCGGTCTCGCGCAGTGTCGCGACGGTGTCACGGCGCACCTGTGCGCGCAGCGACTCGTCGAGGCTGGAGAACGGCTCGTCGAGGAGGACGACGGCGGGGCGCGGCGCGAGCGCTCGGGCGAGGGCCACGCGCTGCTGCTCGCCGCCGGAGAGCTCATGCGGGTACCGGTCCGCGAGGTGGGCCAGCTGGACGAGGTCCAGGAGGTCGCCGACGCGCTTGCGGCGCTCGCTCCGCGGCACGCGGTCGAGCCCGAACTCCACGTTCCGGGCGACGGTCAGGTGCGGGAAGAGTGCGTGGTCCTGGAAGACGAGCCCCACGCGGCGGTTCTCCGGGTTCACGAACCGGCTCTTGTCCGCGACGACGTCACCGGCGACGGTGATCCGCCCGGCGTCGGGCCGTTCCAGACCCGCCACGAGCCGCAGCGTCGTGGATTTGCCGCACCCCGAGGGGCCGATCAGGGTCACGAGTTCACCTGCGGGGATGGTGAGGTCGAGTGCCTCCACGCCGCGGGCGGAGCCGTAGCGCTTGGTCACCCCCTCGAGGGTGAGTGCCGGCGGGGCGCCCGCTGGGCCGGGACCGGCCGGTGGCGCGCTCTGCATCTGTGCCGTCACTGTCCTTCCTTTCCGGAGGTGGTCCCGTGTACTTCGCGCCGTCGGGTCTGCCGGACGAGTACGAAGACGGGGATGATGGCCGCTGCCACGATGACGAGGGCCGGGAGGGAGGCCTTTTCCCAGAAGTTCTCGCGTGCGAGCTCGTAGACCCAGACGGACGCCGTGGTGAACCCGAAGGGCCGCAGGAGCAGCACGATGGGCAGTTCCTTGATCGCGTCGATCACCACGAGCATCAGGGCGACGGCGACGCCTGGCCGGGCGAGGGGCAGGTGCACCCGGCCGAGGATCCGGCGCGGTCCGGCACCGAGGCTGAGCGCGGAGGACGTGACGGTCGGGGCGATCTTCTCGAGGCTGGCGCTGACGGACTGGTAGGCCGGGGCGAGGAACCGGATCACGTAGGCGTAAAGGATGCCGACCACGGAGCCGGTGACGATCAGCCCGGTGCCCCCGGGGACCCCGGCGCGTTCCAGCGCGGTGTCGAGGGCGGCGAAGGACAGCAGGACCCCGATCCCGATGACGGCGCCGGGCACCGCGTACCCGAACGTGGTCAGCTGGGCCGCGAAGGAGACGAGGCGGCCCCCGCCCATCCGGATCGCGTGGCCGACACCCAGCGAGATGGCGACGCACGCGACGGCGGTGAGCGCTGCGACCAGGAGGCTGTTGGCCAGGTATTCGGCGAAGCGCGGGTCGGCGAGGAAGGACGCGTCGGTGACGACCTGCCCGAACGCCCAGATCAGCAGCTGTCCCACGGGGATGAGGAACCCGGCGGACAGGGCCGCCACGCAGACCGCCGTCGCGGTCCAGGCGCGTGCGCCCCGCAGCCGTTCCGGCTGGAAGCCCTGCCGGCGTCCGCCCTGCTGGTGGTAGCGTGCCCGGCCGCGCAGCGCCCGTTCGGCGGCCAGCACCGCCACGGCGAACAGCAGGACCAGCACGGCGAGCTGCGTCGCGGCGTGGAAGTCGAACGTGCCCTTCCAGACGAGGTAGACGCCCACCGAGACGGTCTGCACGTTGAAGTACTGCACGGTGGCGAAGTCGGTGAGCGTCTCCATCATCACCAGGGCCAGTCCTGCGGCCAGCGACGGCCGGGCGAGCGGCAGCACCACGCGTCGCAGGGCCTGCCCGCGATTGGCGCCCAGGGTGCGGGCGGCGTCGTACGTCCCGGAGGACTGCTCGATCAGCGCCGAGCGCGCCATCAGGTAGACGTACGGGTAGAGGGACAGCGTCATCACGAGGATCGCAGCGGGCAGCGAGCGGACCTCGGGCACCCACACGTCCGTCCCGAAGACGGTCCGCAGGAGGGACTGCACGGGCCCGGCGACGTCGAAGACGGACAGGAAGATGAACCCGAGGACGTAGGCCGGCACGGCCAGGGGCAGGACGAGCAGCCAGACCAGCAGGTCGCGCAGCGGGAACCGGTAGGCGGTCACGAGCCACGCCAGGCCGCCGCCCACGAGCAGCGCCCCCGCGCCGACGCCCAGCATCAGGGCGATGGTGGTGAGGATCATGGGGACGAGGTCCCGCGGAGGGGCGGTGCTGCCGAGGCTGCCGAGACCGTCGATGACGACCGCCAGGACGGGGGTGGCGACGACGACGGCGACGGTCACGACCAGCGTCGACCAGGCGGGCCGGCCGACGCCGTATGTCCGGTAGCGACGGCGGGGCGGCCGCGGCTCGGCGAGCGCAGCCGTGTCCGTCACTTGTATCCGGCCTCGGCGAGCAGGTCGACGGCGTCGGCGTTGAGCGTCCCGTAGGCCTCGGCGTTGAGCGGCATGCGCTTGAACTCGCCGAACGCGGCGATGACCGGCTCGGGCTCGACGGTCGGGTTGACGGGGAACTCGTGGTTGGCGTCGACGAAGGCGTTCTGCCCGTCGGTGGCGAGCCACTCGATGAGCTTCTGCGCGTCCTCCGGATTGTCGGAGCCCTCGACCACGCCCGCGCCGGAGATGTTCACGTGCGTCCCGGCGCCCTCCTGGCTCGCCCAGAACAGGTCCACGTTGAGGTCGGGGTTCTCCTCGAGGGTCCGGGCCAGGTAGTAGTGGTTGTTGATGCCGACGTCGCACGTCCCGGCGTCGATGGCTTCGAGCAGCAGGATGTCGTTGCTGAGGATGTCGACGTCGTTGGCCACCCAGCCCTCGACGATCTCGAGGGCGCGCTCCCGGCCGTGGAGGTCGATCAGGCTGGCCACGAGGGACTGCGTGTAGGCGGAGGTGGCGTCCCGCATGCACAGGCGGCCCTTCCACTTCGGGTCGGCGAGGCCCGCGTAGGTCTCGGTCGCATCGAACTCGGCGGGGTCCACGGCGTCCGGGTTGTACGTGACGGTGCGGGCGCGCAGGGCGAGCCCGTACCAGCGGCCCTCGGCGTCGCGCAGGTCCTCGGGGACGGCCTCGTCGAGGACCGGGGACTCGGTCGCGGCGAGTTCGCCCTGGCGTGCACCGTTCCAGAGGTTGCCGGCGTCGACCGTCATGAAGACGTCCGCCGGGGTGTCGTCGCCCTCGGCCTTGAGGCGCTCGAGGAGTTCGGCGTCGTCGCCGGTGATGAATTCGACGGTGATGCCCGTCTCGTCGGTGAACTGCCCGAAGGCGCCCTCGAGATCGTAGTGCCGCGCCGAGTAGATCTGGAGGTCGGCCGATTCGCCGCCGATGGCGCTGCAGCCCGTGAGGATCGAGGTCAGGGCGGTCAGACCGACGAGGGTCTTCGTCAGGGGGCGCGGGTGCATCCGGGTCTCATCTCAGGCAGGGGGGAAGTCGTCTGGAGAGCTCAGCCCTCATAAGCAAGGGTAGCCTAAACTAAGTCGGCAGGGCCATTCGAGGACCCGGGGTCAGCTCAGGATGTCCTTCGTGCTGAACCGCCCGTAGGCGAGGCTCCCGAACACGGCGATATAGCCGAGCTGCAGCAGGGCGTTGTCGAGGAAGCTGTTCCAGACGATCGGCTGCCGCAGGAAGTCGGCGAATCCCAGCCAGTAGTTGGTGAACAGCCAGGGGTGCAGCCATTCGAGCTGGGGGAGTGCACCGAGGATCTGCGCGACGGCGGCCAGCGCGGCCGTCGCGGCCATGGCCCCGACGGGGATGGTGGTCAGCGTCGAGATGAACAGCCCGATGGCGCTGAGCCCCATGAGCGACACGGTCACGTACAGCGCGAGCAGCAGCAGCCGTCCGAAGTAGCCGGTGATGCCCACGGTGTCCCCCGACAGGAGTGTCACCGGGCCCACGGGGAACAGCAGCGCCCCGATGATCGCACCGGTGACCACCACCGTCAGGGTGGCGACGAGGCAGAACAGGGCCGCCCCGGCATACTTCACGAGCAGCAGCCGGAGGCGCCCGGCGGGAGCGACGAGCAGGTACCGGAGCGTGCCGAGGTTCGCCTCCCCGGCGATCGTGTCTCCCGCGACGACGCCGATGGTCAGCGGCAGGAACAGCGGGATGGCCACGGTCAGCGCGGTGAGCGAGACGAACAGGCCGTTCTGGGTGATGCTGTCGAGGAATGCCGGGCCGCGTCCGCTGGCCGAGCCGTCGGAGGAGACCCGGACGACGACGGCGATGAGGATGGGGATCAGCGCCAGTGCGCCGATCATCGCCCAGGTGCGGAGCCGCCGGAACAGCACGGTGATCTCGGACAGGACGAGGGACAGGCCGAGGCCGCCTCCCGTGCGCGGTGGTCGGGTGACTGCGGATTCAGCCGGCAACGTCGAACCCCTCTCCGGTGAGTGCGACGAAGCGGTCCTCGAGCGAAGCGCCGCTGGCCTCGAAGCCGCGGACCCGCACGTCCGCGCGGACCAGGGCGGCGTTGACAGCCTCCGGCAGGAGCCCGGGGACGGCCAGTTCTGCGGCGATGACGTCGTCGCGCCCGTGCGGTTCCGGGCGCAGGCCGAGGCCGGCGAGGACGTGGCGGGCGTCGGCCACATCCGGCGTGGTGACGCGGACCCGGACGGTGCCCCCGGCCCGGAGTTCGTCCAGGGAGCCCTGGGCCACGAGCCTCCCCGCGCTCATGACCGCGATCATCGTGCACATCTGTTCCACCTCCGCGAGCAGGTGGCTGGAGACGAAGATGGTGGTGCCGTCCTCGGACAGGGACCGGATGAGGCTGCGGACCTCGCGGGTGCCCTGCGGGTCGAGGCCGTTGGTGGGTTCGTCGAGGATCAGCAGGTCGCGCGGGGCGAGCAGTGCGTTGGCGATGCCGAGGCGCTGCTTCATGCCGAGCGAGTAGGCGTGTGCCCGCTTCTTCGCCGCATGGCTGAGGCCCACGCGCTCGAGCGCGGCGTCCACGCGCCGGTCCCGGGTGGCAGGGGAGGTGTGGCGATCCGCGGCGTCGAACCGCTGGAGGTTCGCCCGCCCGGAGAGGAACGGGTAGATGGCGGGGCCCTCGACCAGGGCTCCGACGCGCGGCAGGACGGTGCGCGCATCCTTCGGCATGTCGCCGTCGAGCAGTCGGATCTCGCCGCTGGACGCCGCGGCGAGCCCCAGCAGCACGCGGATGGTGGTGGTCTTCCCGGACCCGTTGGGGCCGAGGAAGCCGAACACCGTGCCGCGGGGGACGGCGAGGTCGACGTCGTTCACGGCTTTCTGGCGGCCGAACACCTTGGTCAGTCCGCGCGTCTCGATCGCGAACCCGCCAGCGCTCACCCGCGGACCTTCACCGGCTGTGCGGGGTCCGCAGGCTGCCTGCCGATCACCGCTGGGCTGCGGCGACGAGCTGGTCCACGCCGACGGCGCCCGCGAGGATGCGGCCGTCATCGGTGACGAGCACCGAGACCAGTGAGGTCTGCAGGGCGCTGCCGCCGTCGACCTCGGTGAGGGCCTGGTCCAGCATCGCCTGGGCTCCCGCGACCTCCTGGGGGTCCATGCCGGGCTTGATGTCCATGATGTCGCCCATCCCGGCGGCCTCACCGCTGCCCGGGGTGAACCCGAGCTTCGCGGCGGTGCCGGCGGGCAGTTCCACGATGGCGCTCCAGCCTTCGCCGATGACCACGGGCTCATCGGTTGCGACGGGCTCGTCCTTCGCCTCCATGTGGGCCCTGGCGTCGTCGGCCGTGGGTGCCTCGGTGACGGTGGCGTCAGCGGGCGGTGTGAACTCGAAGATGCCGGCGTCGGGGGTGCTGAAGTCGACGGCGCTGAAGCCCGCCTTGAACGCGGCGTCCTCCTGGCCCTTGGCCTGCACGGTGACGCTGAGCGGGACGCCGGTCTCGGAGTCCACGGAGACGGCGATGGAACCGATCAGGGTCGTGGCATCCTCGGGGGTCAGCAGCAGCTCGTAGGCGCTGCGGCCGGCGACGCGACTCGTGCCGTCGACGGTCACCTCGGTGGTCGGGTCGATCGTCGCGAGGAACACCTCGGCAAGCTCCGCGGGGGTGCGGGGGATGTCCTGCAGTTCGGGGTAGTCGGCGGCCTTCTCCTGCAGCTTCGCCTCGAGCTCGGCCTTCGCGGACTCGCGGTCGGGCACGACGGCGTGTACGGCCTCGTTGGCGCTCGAGTCGTAGAACCACACGTCGTCCTGGTTGACGACGACATCGCGCTGGGCCAGCTGGTCGAGGACCTGGACGCGTGCCCGGTCCGGCCCGTCGACGTAGACCTGGGCGGTGTGGTCGGCGGTGAGGAGCTCGAGCGCGGTGGAGGTGGGGTCCGAGCTGGACGTGGCACCCGGAGGGGTGGCCATGCTGATGTCGGGGAGGCCGAGGTTCGAGGACTGCTCGACGGTGCCGGAATAGGCGTCATCAGCGCCGGTGGCTACGAACTCGAGCAGCTCCTGGGCGGTCTTCGCGGGGAGCTGCGGTTGCGCTTCGGCGACCGCGGAACCGCTCACCGCGGCGGTGACGATGACGACCGGGACGATGCCGGCGGGGAGCCAGCGCCAGTTCTTGTTCATGATTGAGCCTTCCGAACGAATCTGTGCCCCATCTGACATCTACGCTACACCCGCAAGCTGGACGTACCGTAGGCATGGGTACTGGGGTAACGATCGGCCGGGCGAAGGCGTGCCGGGAAGAATCAGCGGGTGACGCGACGGCGGCCCGAGAGGCTCTCGGCGACGCCGATCAGCAGCACTGCCACGACGACAGAGACGATGAAGCCGATCACGTTCAGTTCCATGACCTGCCCGGTGCCGAGGAAGCTCGCGATGGTGCCGCCGATGAGCGACCCGACGATCCCCAGCAGAAGCGTGGCGACCAGGCCGAGGTTCTGCTTGCCGGGCTTGATGAGTCGAGCGAGTGCGCCGATGATGAGGCCGGCGATGATGAATCCGATCACGATGAATCTCCTTCTGGGAACCCGCGCTGCGCGGGGAGTATGTGGTCCTGCCGGTCGGGGCATCCTGCCGGCCACGTGCCGGGCGGTGTGGCAAGCCCGGCGTGCGCGGCCGAGGTCCTTGCCTCCGGCATCGATCGGTGTCCATCATAGAGGAATGCGAAGCCTACTGAATAATTCGGATGCATCGAACTAGCCACCTCCCTACTCACCGACCCGGCCACCGACCCGGCCACCGACCCGGCCATCGGCGGCGGTCGAACGGCTCGACGTCGGCCGGACGGAGCAGGCCGCAGGGCGCCCGTCGCGTCCTCGGCCTCGTGGTCGGATGGCTGCTCGTGCTGATAGGACTCGCCGCCCTCGTCCTGCCGGGGCCGGGCCTGCTCGCGCTCGTCGCGGGACTCGCCGTCCTCGCCCAGCAGTACGACTGGGCGCGACGGTGGCTGCGTCCGGTCAAGGAGAAGGCCTTCGCGGGGGCCGCGCAGGGCGTGAAGACCACGCCGAACATCGTCTTCAGCTTCTCGGGCGCCCTCGGTCTCGTCCTGCTCGGGGTCCTGTGGGGCGTGCAGCCCCCGGCTCCGGGGTGGTGGCCCCTGAGCGCGACGTGGTGGATCCCGGGTGGCTGGAGCGTCGGTCCGGGCCTTGCCCTGTCCGGCGTGCTCGCGGCCCTCTTCATCGTGTACAGCATCCGACGCTTCCGGCCGCAGCACTGACGGCCACCGGCGCATGTCGATCAGCACGACCGGTAGCGCCGGGGATCCCCGGCTACCCGGGACGGACGCGATGAGCGCGACGACGACGACGACGACGACGAATTCCTGCTGCGCGCCTCCATCGCCGGATTCAGCAGGGCGTTCTGGACGAAGAACTGGTGGCAGGTGGTCTTCCTCCTCGTGCCCTTCCTGCGGTTCTTCCGCGCCCTGCAGGCGCTGCGCTTCCTGCGGCTCGCCCGCTTCGCCCGATTCGGGGGGATCGTCTCCGCGGGCGTCCGGGGGGTCGCGGTCCGCCGGCCGGTTGCTGTCCAGCCGCATCGGCTGGCTCGCGGCGGTCACCGCCGTCGTCGTCCTGGCCTCCAGCCAGCTGCTGCACGCCACCGGCACGCACGACTCGTACGCCGACGCCCTGTTCGAGGCCGCGATGGCGACGATCACCGGTACGGGCCTCACCCCGACGACCGCCTTCGCACGCATCCTGCAGGTCCTGCTCGCGGTGTACTCGGTGGCCGTCTTCGCGACGCTCGCGGGCTCGCTGGGCGCGTTCTTCCTCCGCGGCTCCGATCCGGCACCGGGGACCGCCGACCCCGTCACTGCTCCCGCGGCCGACAACGGCTGAGCCGGGCAGGCCTCCTCCGACGACGCGGCCGCGCACAGAACGACGCCGCATCCCGTCGGGACGCGGCGTCGTCGTGCTCCCTATCGCTTGTCGTAGTCCAGGCGGGTGCGTTCCAGCGTGCCCTGCGGCGCGGGAGCAGGAGCCCCGGCCTCGGGCTCGCCCGGTACCGCGTTGGTGGTCGCGTACAGGTATTTGCCGTCGACCTCGACGTCCGCGGGCTGGGTGACCTCACGGAAGGGCACCGCCTCCTCGGTCCCCGCGGCGATGACCGAGATCCTGTTGGCGAAGAGCTCGGCGACGAACAGGTTGCCGGCACGGTCGAAGGCCAGCCCGGTGGGCGAGGTCAGACCGGAGACGACGAGCTCGACGTCACCCGACGCGGGATCGAAACTGCGCACCGACCCGAGCGTCGGATCCTCCGGCACCCCGGGCAGCGACGTCAGATACAGCAGACCGTCCGGACCGAACTCGATGTCCGTGGGGACGGGCTCGGAGTTGTAGGTCAGGCCGAGGACACATGCCGGCAGGTCGATGCCCTGCTGTGCCTTGAGGGAGGCGAGGAGCGCCGGCGTGACGGGCGTGGGCACGGGTTCGAGAACCGTCGCGTCGACCGTCTCGCGCCGCGTGTCCACCGTCCAGATGACGTTGGCCCCGGCATCGGCGACGTACACGTAGCGCCCGGAGTGGGACACCGCGGTCGCGTAGGGGTGCGAGTAGACCTCACCGCCACGCGGGAGCAGGAAGGGAAGCACGTCCGCGGGCACCTGTTTCGTGAGCTGGTCCGTGCAGTCAGCGGGGAGGTCCTGGAAGCCGTACTCGTTGTCGGCGTCGAAGTTGGTCTCCGTCTCGAGCGCGGCGAGATCGGTGATCACCCGGGGTGTGCCCTTCTCGAGGACGCTGACATTCGCGACGAACGGAACATCGGGGCTCATCGGGCCGCCCGCACTCTCGGTGAAGTAGACGTCGCCCTTGTTGGTGGACACGCCGCCGATCTCGATGCCCGGGCGGTCGAGGAGCGTGGTCGCGGTTCCGCTGCGGTCCACGCTGGTGAGTTTGCCCGCGAAGTTCTGGGACACGTAGGCGGTGTTGCCGCGGCCGATCCCTACGCGGAGGGGGCCGACGAGTCCGGTGGCGAGCTCTGTCGTGTCGCCGGCCGTCACGGACCCGCTGCGGTGGGAGGAGATGGTCACCGAGGGGGCCGCTGTGGCGGCTCCGGCGGTGGACAGGAGGGCGACGGCAAGTGCCGCCGCCACGATGGGCGTGCTGTTCCTCTGCATGATGAATATCCTTGGGGTGCGTTTCATCACGAGACGCTGTGACCGGCCCCAGCACCGAGAAGCGGCGGGTGGGCCGCTCTCCGACGAGCGCGGCCCTGATGCCCAAGGGCATTCGCGCTCCTGCCATGGTAGGACCACACGGCAGGAGTGTCGACGGTCTGAGGGCAGATGACGTCAGCCCGGTAGCGATGGTGCCGGTGGGGCGTGCCGGTCAGCCGGAGAGGGGCCCGGATCTGGTCCAGGAGTTCGCGTGCTTTCTCGTCGGCGCCGGCCTCGGAGTGCAGCCGCGCCGCAGCGGTCAGGTGGTGGGCGGCCTGCCGGGGGGCCCGACGTGCCGCGTAGTACAGTCCGAGGCTTTCCTCGAGCCCCGTCTCGGACTCGAAGTCGAGCAGATCGCGCTGGTCGATCAGCCGCTTGAGGAGCTGTTCCGCCATATCGAGGCTTCCGGTGAGGAGGGCGAACCGGGCCTGGGCAAGCGCGAGTTCCAGCCTTTGGGTCTCGGTGCCCACGATCTGGAGCCCGAGCTCCGCGTTGGCGAGCGAGGCTCGGACCGAGTCGTCCACGAACCCCAGGACCAACTTGTAGCCGGCGCTGGCGCAGTGGAACTCGGTCCAGGTCTGCACGTCCGCCTGCGGCAGCAGCAGCTCGCCCGCGAGCGCGTAGTACTTCTCGCCGACCTCGACGTCCCCACGGCGGAAGGCGATGTTGCCGATCGCCCAGGCCCCGCGGGCGATCAGGAGGGACGGAGCGGGGGATGCTCCGTCCACGATGTCCAGGCTCGTCGCCACCTCCCACGCCTCCTCCAGCTCGCCTTTGACGGAGAGCGCGGCGATCAGGATGAAGGCGGCCTGCAGGCGGGACGGCGCATGATCCGGGAGCTCAGCGGCGAGCTCCATCGACCGGCGCGCGAGCTCCACGGCTTCCGCCAGCCGTCCCGTGTTCCGGGCGATGGTGGACAGCCGCCCCTGGACGACGGATTGCAGCTCGGGTGTGGCGGCCATCAGTGACGACCTGTCCATGGACAGCAGGACGTTCTCCGCCTCGTCGAGCCGGCGAAGGCCGATCAGTGATTGGGCCTGGAGCATGGACATATCCCACCAGGCCGGAGCATTTCTCTGCTCGTGGGCGATGTTCGCGGCGTGCTCCGCCTCGCATGCCGCCAGGGCGTGGTCATGCATATCACGCGCATAGTTCGCGGCGAACATGGCGGTGGTCAGGCCCGGCTGGTCGTCGATGGCCGGCTGTTCCACCCACCAGCCGAGGGTCCGGGCGTCCATGCCGAGCCGCGCAGCGAGGTGCTGCACCATCTCCGGCGTGGGCTGGCGCAGACCGCGCTCGAGCAGGGTGACGAAGTGGGTTGAGTAGACCCCGTCCCCCAGTTCCGCTTCCGTCAGCCCCGCGGCGTTGCGCGCTTCGCGCAGCATGTCCCCGAATCGCATGTTGTTCATCCCCCATGAATGAGGCCACGCGGGCCCGCTCCATGCGAGGCTCTCTCCGTGACACCCCTTGTCTAACAGATGCCTCGGACAATCAGGAAAACCGCTGCCGGCTTCCCTCAGCCGAGCGATGTGAGGTACGTGGCGAAGCCGGCCGGCACCCGACCGACGGTGCGCGACGACGTCGACACGGTCAGTGCCCCGGAGGCGGTCCACCGAGCGCCGCCCGCCCTGGCCCGTTCTGCGAGGCGGACGTCCTCGTCCTGCTCCAGCGGGCCGAAGCCGCCGAGCTCCTCGTAGGTGCTTCCCCTGATGCCCAGATTCGCGCCGTGGACGTGGCGGTGTCCGTCGTCGGGCACGTAGGCGTCGGCCCAGAGCCGAAGCCGTTCGCCGTTGTCGGGGGTGAGCGTGGGCCGGACCGTCCCGAGGACGAGGTCGTGGCTGCTGCCGAGACGGTGGTGCTGGACGAGCCAGTCCCGCGGCACCGTGGTGTCGGCGTCGGTGTTCGCGATCCAGGTGCGGACCGGAAGGCTGCGGGACTTCGCGAGCGCGAACCTCACGCCCGCGTCACGGGCCGCACCGACGGAGCCGAAGCTGCCCGAGATGACGGAGATCCCCGGCCCCCGGCGTGCCTCGGCGGCCGACCGGTCCGTGCAGCGGTCGAGGACCACGGTCACGGAGACGAGGATCCGCGGAACGGTGCGGAGCAGGTGCAGCCGGGCGGCGTCGACCGAGGCGAGGCAGGCCGCGAGCCGTTCCTCCTCGTTGCGTGCGGGCACGACGACGGCCACCTGGCCGGGGATCACACCAGGCCCTCCCGTCGGGCGACGGACACGGCAGGCGCGGGGACGAAGACCTCGAGGACGAAGTCCTCCTCGGTGTGCAGGGAGAGGGTGGGAAGGCCCGACCGGTCGCGGACGCGCTGGTGGACGGTGTCCCCGTCCAGCTCCCAGCCCTCGATGGGGTGGCGCCAGTGGCACAGGACCAGCACGCCGTCGTCGTCGAGCGACTCGCCGATGAGACGGATGACGTCGTCGAGCTGGTCCGAGGACAGGAAGTAACCGGTCTCGGAGAGCACGATCAGGTCGAAGGGGCCGTCCTCGCGCGGCCAGTCCCGTGGGACGGTGGCGAGCCTGGCGCCGGCGGCAGCGTGCATGATGACCGCCTCGTTGGTGCGGCGCACCGCCGTCTCGCTGGTGTCGAGCGCCAGCAGGGTGTCCGACACGGCCGCGAGGTCCTTCGTCAGGGCGCCGACCGACGAGCCGATCTCCAGGGTCCGGCGGAACCGGCGCCGCGGCAGGCCGGCGATGGTCAGGGCGCGCTTTCGCTGCTCGTAGAACCGCTCGGCGACCTCCCAGGGGTCCGCCCGGTCGCGGTGCAGGCGTTCGAAGGTCGACGGCGCGCCGCTGACGAAGAACGACTCGAAGCTGCGGCGGAAATGCTCCAGGACGGCGGGGGTCAGCAGGACCTCGTCACCCGGCGCGTCCGACAGCGGCAGGCTCTGGGAGACGTGGGTCGCGAGGGCGGAGCCCTTGCGGGCGTGCTCGTCGGCGCCCAGGTGGTGCAGCGCCAGGTCGGCGAGCTGCTCCGCATGATCCTCCGCCGTGCCCCAGTGCCAGAGCCAGATGGGGTACTCGAGCAGCGTGATGGCGTGGTCGCTGCAGACCCGGGCCGCGCCGGCGCCCGCGGCGTCGTGGTCGGAGTGGCCGTCGTGGCGCCACGGTGCGGCCACCAGGGTGCGGGCGGTCTCGCCGTCGCCGAGTTCGCGGACCAGGACCGTCGCGACGTCCTCCGGCGTGATCCCGCCGTCGGGCAGGCCCTCGAAGGTCAGCCGGGCGGCCGGGGCGAGGACCTGCAGGGCGTTCGTCACCTCGCTGCGCCGCAGTTCCGCGAGGTCCCGCGGTGAGTGGGTGGGGGAGGACGGGTGGGACGCCTCGCCGTCACTGAGGACGACGACGTCGCACCGCACGCCGTCGCGCGCGAGCCGGGAGAGCAGGCCGCCGGCGCCGAGGGTCTCGTCGTCGGGGTGCGCGGCGAGGAGGATGAACCGGGAGGGCAGGCGTCCGTCGAAGAGCTCCTCGACCTGGAGATCACCGCCCGGTTCACGGTCCTGCTCCCACGTGCGCCAGTGGCTCTCCGGCGTCCCCTCGCCGTCGTGCGTGAAGCTCACCACGCCGCACCGCCCTGCTGCGATCCCTCGAGGACGCGCCGGCCGAGTGCGGCGTCGTCACGCTCGGCGTGGTGCTGCCGCAGGTAGAGGTGCAGGTCCGCGACGCGGGTGGCGTGGCGCTCGTCGAACGCCAGGGGCGCCGGGCCGAGCCCGTGGGCGGCCGCCTCGAGCACCCGTTCCGCGCAGTCGAACGCCAGGGAGCGCACGCGCGCCGCGAGCAGCGCGCCGTCCTGTCCGCCGGCGCGTCCGTCGTCGACGGCGTCCGCCGCGGCTGCGAGCGCCGTCCGGGTGCCGTGCAGGGCGGCGTCGACGCGGCCGAGGTGCATGAGGGCGATCTGGTCCGGGGTGCGGTGCCGGGACGCGGCGAGGAGGGTGCGCGCGACGCCGAGGGCGCCTCCGAACCAGCAGGCGGCGACGCCGATCCCGCCCCAGGCGAAGCCGTCCCGCGTGAGGTACCAGTCGGCGTCTCCGACCGGGACGGCCGCGGCGGCATCGAAGCGCACCGAGCAGCTGGTGACCGCGGCCAGGCCGTGGCTGATCCACGCCTCGGCGGGCTCCGGCGTGACGCCGTCGGCGCGGAGGTCCACGGCGAAGGCCCGCCGCTTCCCCTCGCGCACGTGCGCGGTGACGATCGCGGAATCGAGGTGGTCCGCGAGGGAGCACCAGGGCTTGACGCCCGTCAGGGTCCAGGTGCCGTCCGGTTCCTCCGACGCCGTGAGCGCGACCCCGGGTCCTTCCGCCGCGAACACGCCCCACGTCCCGGCGCCGCCGGGCAGGCCGGCCGATCCGGCGGGTCCGGCGGGTCCGGCGGGAGCGCTCGTCCCGGCCTGGTCGAGGATCGCCAGGGCATCGAGGTGGGGTTCGACGACGCGCGCCACGGTGAGGTCCGCGGCGGCGAGAGTGGTGAGGAGCTGCCAGGTGAGGGCCGTCCTGCCCGATCCCGGCAGGGGGACGGCGGCACCCAGTTCTCCGGCGAGGGCCAGGGCGCGCGGGAGGGATCCTCGGGCTGCGTCGACCCGGTCGGTGAGGAAGTCCAGGGGGTCACCCCCGGTGTTCCGGTACCCGGCACGAGCCGGGTCGAGCGGCAGTCGGACGGCGTCCGGTGTCCTCGCGGTCGCGCTGTCCGGCGTCACGGGCGGCGTCCCGGTGAGGGAGGTGCCGGGGATCGGTCGTCGGAGCGCAACATACCCGAAGTCTACTGATGTCCCGGTGACCACCTGCGCACCACCGGTCCTGCGGGAGCCGGCACACGCTGCGGTCTTCACCTCGCTCGGGTGAAGCCGGCGGGCGGTGTCTGCAGGAACCTGCCTGTATCAGCTCGTGACGGGAGCAGCGTGATGCAGAGTTCGGATACGAAGGACGCGCGGGCGCCGATCACCGGGGCCGGGCGGTCGACGGCGCCCGGAGCCGACGTCGGCAAGGACCTGCGGCGGCGCGCACCCCGCAGGAGCCACCGTGAGTGGTCTGCTCCCTCCGATCGGGTGAGCCCGGTGGAGATCCTTCGCGACCAGGAGAAAGACCGCGTTCCCGGGCTCATCCCCTTCAGGCACGAGCGGATGGCCGCGTCCCCGTTCGGGTTCTTCCGCGGCGCTGCAGCCATCATGGCTGCGGATCTGCGGGACACCCCGACCACCGGGCTGAACGTCCAGCTCTGCGGAGACGCCCACATCAGCAACTTCGGCGGCTTCGCGTCCCCCGAACGGCGCCTGGTCTTCGACATCAACGACTTCGACGAGACGCTCCCGGGGCCCTGGGAATGGGACGTCAAGAGGCTGGTGACCAGCGTCGAGATCGCCGCACGGGACCATGGCTTCGCCGGGGTGGAAGGACGGACTGCCGTCCTCGAGACCGCCAGGGCCTATCGGGAAGCGATGGGATCCTTCGCCGCGATGACCCCGCTGGACGTCTGGTACACCTCGTTCGACGTCCGGTCGCTGCTCCCGGCCATCAGGAAGAACCTGGGCGGTCATGCGGCGAAGGAAGCGGAACACGACGTCGCCGGTGCGTTGAGCAGGACCAGTGCACGGGCTGCCCGCAGACTGACGGAGGTCGTCGACGGCCGTCCGAGGATCATCGACGATCCGCCGCTGGTGGTCCCGCTCCACGAGCTGCTGCCCGGCCTCGAGGCGCAGCACCTCGAGGAGGGGATCCGCGGGGTGATGGCCGACTACCGGCAGACGCTCTCCCCTGACCGGCAGCCACTGCTCGATCACTACGAGTATCAGGACGTCGCCCGGAAGGTCGTCGGGGTCGGCAGCGTCGGCACGCTCAGCTGGATCGTGCTGCTCGTGGGCCGTGAGCACGCGGACCCCCTCGTGCTGCAGCTGAAACAGGCCGACGCTTCCGTACTGGAGATCCATCTGGGCCCCAGCCGGTACTCCAACCACGGCGAGCGGGTGGTCCAGGGCCAGCGCCTCATCCAGGCCTCGAGTGACATCCTGCTGGGCTGGTTGCGGACCACGGGTATCGACGGCGTCGAGCGCGACTTCTACGTCCGTCAGCTCTGGGACTGGAAGACCTCCGCGGACCTGACCGCTGTCTCCGCGTCGAGGCTCATGGCCCACGCCCGTCTGTGTGCCTGGACGCTCGCGCGCGCTCACGCCCGCACCGGCGCCCCCACCGCGATCGCGTCCTACCTGGGGTCCGGAGCGGCCTTCGATCACGCCCTGGCAACCTTCGCCGCCGTCTACGCCGACCAGAACCAAAGGGACTACGAGGAGTTCACCCGAAGCCTCGAGTCCGTCAGCGGCCCGGGCCGCTGACGGACTCCGCCAAGACTGCCGAGGTACTCCGCTCAGGCTTCCGGCGGCAGCGCCTCGTGGTGCGCCCGGCCCTTGGTGCGGCGCTCCTCCTTCATCTCCGCCTCGAAGATGTGGCGCTTGCCCTCGACGAGGGAGTCGCGGGCCTCCTTCTCGAAGGATTTGAACTCGGAGTAGTAGTTGTCGTCGTAGTCCTCCATGATCTGGAAGGTCCACCGGCCCTCGATCACGTTGCGGCCGATGATCTCGGTGGTGAGCCTGTCCGCGATCTCGGTGTGGCCGGCCTTCCGGAAGAGCTCTTCGGCCTCGGAGAGATTGAGGTCGGCCTTGCCGGTGAGGCGGTGGAAGCCGTAGAGGTAGCCGCGGGCGTGCTCCACGACCTCGAGGGCTTCGGAGAGCTTGCCGAGCGCCTCGACGGTGATGTCGGAGACGCCGTCGGGGCGCTGGTGGTTGGAATCGGGTCCGGGGATGTCTGGGGTAGCCATACCTCGTACCGTACCCAGATCCGCCGACATCCGGACAGTGCTTTCCGGCCGGGCCGGATCGTGCAGCTAGCCGAGCTCGGGCTTCGCGATCACGGCGATGTCGTCGTCGCCCGCACCGGCGCGCTGGGCATCGGTGAGGGACTGCAGGAGTGCCGTCACCGCGGGCAGGGGATCGGGGGTGGAACGCAGCATGAGCCGGGCGTCCTTGGCGAGCAGGTCGGCGGAGAACTGGGTGTCGCCGAACGTGCCCCCGGTGATGACCGGCCCCTTCATCCCGGCGATGGCACCGAGTGCCGTGCCCTGCAGCAGGTCGAGGACCGCGGCGGCGTCGAGCCCGTTGGCCCTGCCGAGGCGCAGGGCCTCCACCAGCCCCTGGAGCGTGACGCCCAGGGCGAGGTTCGCGAGCAGCTTCCCGGTCGCAGCGTCCGACGGCGTCGCGACGCGGCGCAGGCGCTCGGCGTCGCCCCACAGCGCGGCGAGGGGCTCGACGACGTCGACATCCCCGGCCTCGCCGCCGAGCACGACGCCGAGCAGGCCCGCCCGCGCCGGGGCGAGACTCCCGAACACGGGCCCGTGGACGTAGCGGATGCCCGCAGCAGCGGCGTAATCGGAGAACTCACGGGCGTCCTCCGGGGAGACCGTGGTGACGTCCAGCCAGACTGCTTCGGCCGGGATCTCGAGCCCGGAGAGCACCACCTCGCGGACCGTGTCCGGTCCGAAGAGCACCGTCATGACGACGTCGGCGTCCTGCACGGCCGCCTGGGCCGAGTCGGCCTGGCCGGCGCCGGCGTCACGCAGGCGGTCGACGGCGCTCGCCGTACGATTCCACGCCGTGACGTCGTGGCCCGCCTGCAGCAGGTGCACGCCGAGTTCGTGGCCCATGCGTCCGACGCCGAGCAGGGCGATCTTCATGGTGGTCCTCCGGGGTGGCTCGGGGTTCTCTGGTGCTGCGGGTGCTCAGGACGCCAGGTGTCAGTCGGCGCTGACCTGGTGGCGGAACGTGTCCCGCCGGGCGTGGAGGCCCCAGATGAGGTCCGCGAGGACGTTCGGGTCCTTCTCCGGATCTCCCTCGATGATGCGGCCGCCGATGATCAGCTGCGAGACGTGGATGCCCTCCTCGGCGAGCACCTCGTGCAGCAGCTCCGCGTAGGCGGCCTGACCGGCGAAGGCCACCGAGGTCCCGGTCACGGTGCGGCCGGGCTTCACGGCCGAGCCTCCGTTGATGAAAAGGATGGTGCCGCGGTTCTCCCCGAGGAAGCGCATGCCGGGCAGGACCTGGTGCACGGCGGCCACGGGCCCGTAGATGGAGAATTCGACCGGACCCCTGAGGTCCGCCGGTGTCGTCTCGAGGACGGGCCGCATGAAGTCCTTCTGCGGGAGGGGACTGTACTGCAGGACCTCGATGGGGCCGAGCGTCTCGGTCGCCGCTTCGAGGGCCGCGGCGATCGATTCGGGGTTCCGCACATCCGCGGCGAAGCCACGGGCCTGGATACCCTCCTTGCCGAGGTCTTCCGCGAGGGCGTCCAGCTTGCCCTGGCTGCGGGAGATGAGGGCCACGGCGAAGCCCTCTGCCCCGAAACGGCGTGCCACTGCGGCTCCGAGGCCGCGTCCTGCTCCGATGATCGCGATAGTAGTCATACTGGTGCAATTCATCAGCGTGCTGAATAATTCCGTGCCGGGCGGGCGGTGCCTCAGCGCAGCGTCCCGAGGATGGTGCGCTGGATGACGACGGCGGCGGCCCCGCGCGCCCACTGCGCGAAGTCGGTCGGCTGCCGGCTCAGCCGGATGGGGGCCGCCTCCGGGTCCCGGTGGTCGTGGATCGCGGCCTGCAGCGAGGGGCGCGCGACGTCGGCGAGGCCCATACCCTCGCCGGACAGGATGACGAGGTCCACCATCGTCAGGTTCGCGACGGCGGACACCAGCAGGCCGAGGGCGGCACCGGCGGCCCCCACGACGTCGCCCGCCACGGGATGGCCCCGGCCTGCGAGCGCGAGGACCTCCTCGTAGGAGCGATGTTCGCCCGTGGAGGCGGTGAACCGGGAGCAGATGGCCGGGATGGTGAGGACGGCCGACGAGCAACCGCGGTGGCCGTCGCTGCAGCGCGGCCCGTCCGGGTCCAGCGGATAGTGCCCCACGAGGCCCAGCCCGGCGTCCGGCGGGGCGATGACGACGTCGTTGATGACGAGCCCGTAGCCTACGCCCGCGCCGACCGTCAGGACAGCGAAGTCCTTCTCGCCGCGCCCCGCGCCGAACCACTGCTCCGCGATGGTGAGTGCGACGACGTCGTTCTCGACGACGACGGGCAGGCCGGTCCGCTGCTGCACGAGGTCAGCGAGGGGGACGTCGCGCCAACCGAGGAACGGGGCGCGCAGCACCGCGGAATCGGCAGTGACCCTGCCACCGATGCTGATGCCGATGCCGCTGAACCGGTCGACGGCGCCGAGGTCGGCCACGGCGTCGACGACGGCGTCGACCACGTCCTCGACGGCATGGCCCGGCAGCGCGCGCTCGCCCGTCCCGATGACGTCGGCCTTGAGGTTGGTGGCGACGGCCGAAGCGGCCTCACCGGTGAGTTTGACGCCCACGAACCGGTGCGCGTCCGGGCTGACCTCGAGGGGGCGGACGGGCCGCCCGATCGAGGCGACCCCGACCTCCTCGGACTCGCGGAGGACGCCGGCGTCGAGGAGCGGCTTGCTCAGGCGGGTGAGGCTGGCGACCGACAGGCCGAGGCGCGCCGCGAGGTCCCCGCGGGAGATGGGGCCCCGGATCAGGACCTCGCGAGCCAGGGCCCGGGCCGGGCTGGCGGGGGCGAGCGAGGTGACCGCGTCCATCACACCACCTCCCCGTACTAGCCTCGTCGTTGACATCCTTTATTTTCAATCGCAAAAATAATCGGGAGTGGAGTACCGATCGACGCCCGGCGCATCGCTGTGCCGGCACGTCCGTGCCCACACTTCCACACCAGAGAGGCACACCCTATGACTTCCACCGTCAATCCCGACGTCGACTCCGCCGTGGACGCCGCCACCGGGCTGTCCGCCGAGGCGCTCGCCGAGCGCATGCAGGATCCGCACTGGTGGCGCCAGGCCGCCGTCTACCAGATCTACCCCCGGAGTTTCGCCGATTCCAACGGTGACGGCATCGGGGACCTCAAGGGCATCACGTCCCGCATCCCGTACCTGACGTCCCTCGGCGTGGACGCCGTCTGGCTCAGCCCCTTCTACCCGTCCGCGCTCGCGGACGGCGGGTACGACGTCGACGACTACCGGGACGTCGACCCCAAGCTGGGTACGCTCGAGGACTTCGACGAGATGGTCGCCGCCCTGCACGCGGCAGGCATCAAGCTCGTCGCGGACATCGTCCCGAACCACACCTCCAACCGGCACGAATGGTTCCAGGAGGCCCTCGCCTCGCCGAAGGGGTCCGCCGCACGCAACCGCTACATCTTCCACGACGGCAAGGGCCCGGACGGCTCCGAGCCGCCGTCGGACTGGGACTCCGTGTTCGGCGGTCCCGCCTGGGAGCGCACGGAGGACGGCCAGTGGTACATGCACATCTTCGCCCGGGAACAGCCGGACCTGAACTGGGACAACCGCGAGGTCCGCGACGACTTCCTGAAGACCCTCCGCTTCTGGTCCGACCGCGGCGTCGACGGCTTCCGCGTGGACGTGGCCCACGCCCTCACCAAGGACATGACCGAGCCGCTGCCGTCCAAGGCCGAGCTCGGCCCCGAGGGCGGGAACAACCAGGGCAAGCACCCCTTCTGGGACCGCGACGAGGTCCACGAGGTGTTCGCGGAATGGCGCCAGGTGTTCAACGAATACACGCCGCCGCGCACCGCCGTCGCCGAGGCGTGGGTCCACGCCGACCGCCGCGCCCGCTACGCGAGCCCCGAGGGGCTCGGCCAGGCCTTCAACTTCGACCTCCTCAAGGCCGACTGGAACCCCGGCCAGTTCCGCGACATCATCACCAAGAACCTCGGCGAAGCGACCTCCTCGGGGGCGTCGTCGACCTGGGTCTTCTCCAACCACGACGTCGTCCGGCATGCCACGCGCTACGGCCTGCCGCCCGTCGGCGAGGACAGCGCGGACAGCGAGGACGGCCAGGACGGCTCGGCCTGGCTCATGAGCGGCGGCAGGGAGCCTGCGCTGGACCATGCGCTCGGCGAGCGTCGTGCCCGCGCCGTCTCCCAGCTCATGCTCGCCCTGCCCGGCTCCGCCTACCTCTACCAGGGCGAGGAGCTCGGCCTCCACGAGGTCGCGGACATCCCCGACGAGGACCGGCAGGACCCCACCTTCTTCCGCAACAAGGGCGTCGACGTGGGCCGTGACGGCTGCCGCGTCCCGCTGCCCTGGACGCGGGACGGCGATTCCTTCGGCTTCGGGTTCAAGGGCGCGCACCTGCCGCAGCCGGAGTGGTTCGGGGAGTACGCCGTCGAGGTGCAGGAGGCCGACCCCGCCTCCAACCTCGGCTTCTACCGCCGAGCGCTCGCCCTGCGCCGTGAGTTGCAGGGCGAGGAGGACTTCGCGTGGGCCGAGGAGCCCTCCGCCGACGTCCTGCACTTCACGCGTCCGAACGGCTGGCATTCCGTGACCAACTTCGGCTCGGCGCCGGTGGACCTGCCCGAGGGCACGGTGCTGCTGAGCAGCTCGCCGCTCGAGGACGGCAGACTGCCGGCCGACACGACGGCCTGGCTCGTCTAGCACCTCCTCCGCCCCGACGGCGGGTCGCCCTCCCGGGGGCGGCCCGCCGTCGTTGTCTCCTCCCGCGGCGCGAGTGCGTTCGTCCGCAGGGGAATCGGTTGCGGGCGGATTCCGCACCTCGGAATACTGGAGGGGACGGCACACGCGCGGGGAGGCAGCGGCATCGGCGAGTCACAGGAACACGGGGAGAGGCTGCGCAGGGCGGCCCAGTACCGCGCCGCCCAGGGCGATGCGGGTGACGCCATGGCCGAACGGCAGCGCCAGAACGGCGACGGCGGCGAGGCGGACGGGGAGCTCGCGCCGCTGCGCCGGGGCGAGGACGAGGCAAAGCGCGCACGCCTCATCGTCGACCGCGCCGTCGCTCGCGGTGACTTCGACAACCTGGCGCTCGCCGGCAAACCGATCCCCGGGCTGGGGGAGGGACACGACCCGGACTGGTGGGTCAAGGGCCTGATCCAGCGCGAGAACATCACGGGCCTCGGCCCCCGCGCCATCCTGCTGCGCACCGAGGACGCCGAGCTGGACGCCCGGCTCGACCGCCAGTACACCGAGCGGCAGGTCCGTGAGATCCTCGAGGACTTCAACGACCGGGTGGTCGACGCCAGGCGCCAGCTCCTCGGCGGCCCGCCGGTGATCACCCCGCTGCGCGACGTCGACGCCGAGGTGCAGCGCTGGCGCGACCGCAGGGCGTCGGCCCGCCGTGACGCCGAGGCCGCCACGCCACCTGAACCGCCGAGGACCTCGTTGTGGCGTCGTCTCCGGCGGGGCAGGAGCTAGCGCCGGAGGCTTCTCGCCTCCTGCCGCGCCGTGGCCGCGGCGATGTCCGACCGGTAGTGCTCGTACCCGCGGTAGCGGACGGCCTCGATGATGACGCTGAAGATGACGAGGTCGAAGACCACCCACACGATGTTGACCGACGTGCCGAGGATGTCCGCGTGCCCGAGGATCATGCGGATGATGCCGACGACGGCCGCCCCGGCCAGCAGTCCCATCGCCCAGAGCTGCGGCCTGACGAGGTCCCAGCGCAGCGTGGTGTCCTGCTGCAGGGTCTTCGGCGTGACGGCGAAGTCCAGGTCGCGGCCCAGGTAGACGTTGCCGAACGCCGAGGTGATGGACCGGATCCAGACGGGGAACAGCGCGAGGGAGTACTGCTGCCCGCGCCACGTCCTGACGCCCTTGCCGACGATGACGAACAGCAGCTGGTTGACCACCAGGAACGGGATCAGCCGCAGGAAGAACTCGGTGCTGATGGAGTCCACCGGGAGGATGCCGAAGACGAGGTAGATGATGGGCGCCGCGATGTAGATGATCGCGGCGAACCCTGAGAGGTAGCTCCACATCGTGGCCCCGTACATGAGCTTCTGGGCGAACGTCAGGCCCTTCTGCGCGAACGGGTTCTCGCGGAACAGCACCTGGATGGTCCCCTGCGCCCAGCGCAGGCGCTGGGTCAGCATCGAGTTCAGGTCCTCGGGCGCCAGGCCGTCGGCGAGTTTCTCGTGGTGGTAGGCGGACTCCCAGCCGAGGGAGTGCAGCCGCATGCAGGTGGCCATGTCCTCGGTGACGGAGATGGTGGCCATCGGCATGACGGCCTGCGCCTCGCCGGAACGCTCGGCGTTGACCGATTCGATGAGGACGCGGACGGCGTCGATCGCCGCGAGCGGGGACCAGGACCGCTGGGCCAGCTGGTCGAGGGCCGTGTCGTCGACGACGGCGAGGGCCGGGGTGCTCGCCGAGGCGCCCTCCAGCCCGGTCTCCAGGCCCTCCAGGCCTTCGATGCCGAGGTCGGCGAGGGAGGCCAGGTCGTCGTGGAACGCGGCGATGTCCGCAGCGACCAGGGTGCGGGTCACCGCCGTGACGCGCTGCTGGAACTCGTAGGTCACCTCGGAGATGCCGTGGCCCTTCTGCAGGCGACGGCGGACGCGGCGGAGGTCCTTCGCCACCAGGTCCAGCGCCTCGGTCACGCGTTCGTTGTCCGCGCCGAGGTTCTTCTTGGCCTTCGCGATGACCTTGTCGGAGGTCTTGAGGGCCTTGTGCAGGGCGAGCTCGATCTCCGTGACGTAGCGCGTGACCCCGAGCTGCATGAGCGCCTCACGGCGGATGATCGCGTTCGAGCCGCAGAAGAAGGCGGCGTTCCAGCCGTCCTTGCCCTGCTGGATCGGCCCGTAGAAGAGCGGAGCCTGGCTTCCCAGGGGGTCCGAGTCCGGCACGTTGACGAAGACCTGCGGGGTCTGGACCAGGGCCATCTTCTCGTTGGTGAAGTACCCGAGGGTCCGGTCCAGGATGAGGGGGTCGGGGATCTGGTCCGCATCGAGGATGACGAGGAACTCTCCGTCCGTGGACATGAGGGCGTTGTTCAGGTTGCCGGCCTTGGCGTGGCGCGGCATGTCCTTCCAGTCCGCCGAGCGCGTGATCCACCCGATGCCCTCCGCCTCCGCGGCCGCCCGGACGTCGGCGCGGTCGCCGTCGTCGAGGATCCACGTCTTGTGGGGGTAGCGGATGGCCCTCGCGGCCCGCGCCGTGGTCAGGACGAGGTCCAGCGGCTCGTTGTAGGTGGTGATGAAGACGTCCACGGTGAGGTCGGCGGGGGCCTCCGGCGGCTCGCGCCTCCTGAGCCTCCACACCGTGAAGCCGAACAGCAGCGAGTCGATCAGCGAGTACGTCTCCGCCAGGACCAGCGGGATCGCGATCCACCACGCGTCCCAGTTGATGGAGAAGAGCCACCGCCAGACGATGTAGTTCAGGCCGAGGACCGCCGTCACGAGCACGATGGCCCGGATCAGGAGCGCGCGCCCCCCGAGGGAGCCTTCCCCGCGCGCAGGATCCACGGAGAGACCGGTTGTCACTGTCCCCATGCCGCAGCACACTCCACTTCTGCTTCCGTGCGCCGAGGCACTGTCGGTGACTTGTGTGCGCCGGGTCGGCCGCACTGAGACGCTCACCGGGTCGCAGGGACCATGAAGCACTGGAACCAAAGTACCCGAGGGCCGCTCGGGCGGACGCTACCTGTCGGTGTACCGCGTCGCCTGCCCCAGCGCCTCGCGGATCCCCGCGGCGTCGAGTGCGGCGCCGTAGGCGGGGGTGTCGCGCTGGAAGCGCCAGCCCTCCGCGAGGGACCCCGCGTCCACGGCGTCGAAGCCGAACTCGTCGAGGAGCTCCACCACCGCCTGCCCGGCGTCGGCATCGTCCCCGGCGATCGGTAGCGCACGGCGGTCCGGCGTGCCGGCCGGCGTGCCGTCGGTGGTGAGCTGCGCGGAATGGATGTTGTTGAACACCTTCACCACGGAGGATCCGGGCAGGTGGCGCTGGACGAGCTCGCTCGTCGTCGTGCTCTCGTCCTCGAGTTCCGCGATCCGGCCGTCGCGCTGCGGATAGTAGTTGCACGTGTCGATGACCAGCTTGCCGGCGAGGGGCTCCACCGGGACCGCGTCGATGCTCTTCAGCGGGACGGTCACGACGACGACGTCGCCGTCAGCCGCCGCGTCCTCCACGGTGCCGGCGCGTGCTGCGGACCCGAGCTCCGCGACGAGGTCCTGCAGCGTCCCGGGCCCGCGCGAGTTGCTCATGATCACCCGGTAGCCGTGGGCGACGGCGAGGCGGGCGAGCTGCGAGCCGATGTGGCCGCTGCCGATGAAGCCGATCGTGGGGCGCGGGGCGCCTGCCTGGTCTGTCGCGTTCTCCGTCATGCTCTGAACAACCTTCCGGTGTCGCCGTTATTCCTCACCCGCGGGGAGCATCGTCCGTCCATACGTAGAACTTCTCCGGCCGGCCCGCGGACCCGTACTGCGGGACGATCCGCGCCTGCCCCCGCGAGACGAGGAATTCGAGGTAGCGCCTGGCGCTCACGCGGGCCATGCCGAGCCGGGCCGCGACCTCGGATGCCGACGTCCCGCGGCCCTGCCCTCGCAGGTCCAGCACGACGGCGTCGAGCGTCGGCGCGGAGAGTCCTTTCGGGGGCGCGAGCAGGGTCGTCGCCGTCGTCCCGGGCAACGCGGGTCCTGCTCCCGCCGTCGTGCCGAGGAGCTGGTCGATCCGGTGCTGGTCCAGTGCCGACGCGCTGTCGCCGGCGTGGGTGTCGAGCTCGCGCCGGTACGCCACGTAGTGGTCCAGCCGCTGGTTCAGGACCGCGGCGCTGAAGGGCTTCACGAGGTAGTGCAGCACACCGCCGGCCACCGCGGCCCGCACGGTGTCGAGTTCGCGGGCGGCGGTGATCGCCATGACATCGAGGGGTTCGCCGGGCCGGTTGCGCAGTGCCCGCAGCACGTCGATCCCCGACATGTCGGGGAGGTGGATGTCGAGCAGCACGAGCCGGGGCTGCAGCTCCTGCACGAGGTCGAGGGCGCGGGCTCCCGTGTGCGCGGCCCCGACGACGTCGAAGGCGCCGTGGGCCAGCAGGAACCCGGTGTGGATGCCGGCGACCTCGCGGTCGTCGTCGACCACGAGGGTGGGGATCAGCGCGGGCGTGGTCACGGCATTTGCAGCGTGGAGCGGGGTACGTCGGCGAGCGAGGGCGCGAGCCAGACCGTGAACTCGGCACCGCCGAGCTCCGCATCGTCGACGACGACGTGCCCGGAGCGCCTGCGCGCGATCCTCTCCACGAGCGCGAGGCCGAAGCCCCGCGTGCCGGTCCGGCCGCCGTCCTTCGTCGAGTACCCGGAGGAGAAGATGCCGGCGACGTCCTCGGGAGGCACGCCGGGCCCGTCGTCGGACACCGTGATGCGCACGCCGTCGTCGGTGGTCTCGAGGTGCACGGCGACCAGGCCACGACCGCCGTCGGCGGCGGCCTCCAGGGCGTTGTCGATCAGGATGCCGAGGATGGTGACGACGTCGGTGGTGCCGTCGGCCTCCAGCGTGGAGGTGTCGTCGATGGACAGCGTGATGCCCTTCTCCGCGGCGATGGTGCTCTTGGTCATGAGCAGGCTCGCGGCGTCCGGATCCTCGATGCCCGGGGCGATCGAGCCGGAGACCAGCGAACCGCCGTGACCGGACCGCGAGATGAAATCGACGGCCTGCTCCGTGCGGCCGAGTTCGAGCAGGCCGGAGATGGTGTGCATGCGGTTCGCGAACTCGTGCGCCTGGGCGCGCAGGGCCTGCGTGGCGTCGCGCTCGCCGTCGAGGTCCGTGAGCAGCTGGTAGAGCTCGGTGCGGTCACGGAGGATCATCACCCGCCCCACGCGGACGCCGTCCACGAGCGCGTCGGACGTCCGAGCGAGCAGCACACGCTCCCCGGAGAGCACGGTCTCGTCGGTGTCCGCCGGATCGGTGAGGAGCCGGGCGAGGGCGGGTTCCATGACGGCGGCGGCGGGCCGGCCGGTGGCGTCGTCGTCGAGGTCGAGCAGTCTCTTCGCCTCGTCGTTGAGGAGCACGATCCGGTGGTGGGCGTCGACGGCGACCATGCCCTCGCTGATGCCGTGGATCATGGCGTCGCGCGTCTCGAGGAGGGACGCGATCTGCTCGGGTTCGAGCCGGTAGATGCGGCGCCAGACGAGCCGCGAGATCCAGATGGCGCCCGCCGAGCCGACGAGCGCGGCGACGATCAGCCACGCGAGCAGGCGGGGGAGGTCCTCGTAGAGGTCGGCGTCGAGTGCGGACTCGAGGACCCCCACCGACGCGGTGCCGATGATGTCCCCGTCGGTGTTGTCGCCGTCGGCGTAGACGGGGACCTTCACGCGCCAGGACTCGCCGAGCGTGCCGGTCTGCGTGCCCACGAAGATCTCCCCCGAGAGCGGGACGGAGGGATCGGTGGAGACGGGCTCGCCGATCAGCTCCGGGTTGGGGTGGGAGTACCGGAGGCCCTCGGCATCGGTGACGACGACGTAGGTCACCCCGGTGGACTCACGGATGAGGTCGGCGATCGGCTGGATGGTGGCGCTGGGATCCGCCTCGTCGAACGCCTCGATCACGGAGGGCAGCTGCGCGACGGACTGGGCGACACCGACCATGCGGTCCTGGTACTGCTCCCGGATCTGCAGCCGCTGCATCGCGACGGCGGTGGAGCCGGCGACGGCGACGATCACCAGCACGATGGCCAGCTGCAGCAGGAACAGCTGCGATCGAAGCGGCATCGTCCTGATCATCCCCACAGTGTGACACGCGCCCTGGCGTCACATTCATCCGTCCTCGCCGATCAGTCGTGACCACAAAGACCACTACGAGCACTACGACCGCATGCTTTACCGCCGCTCGGCGGCCTTCCTAGCCTGAGGACAGCTGTGGTGACCCGCATCACATCCCGCATTCAGCTCAAGGAAGAGAAACCCATGACGATCGATCGCACAACGGCGCGCCGTTCGAGCTTCACCGCCCTCGCCCTCGCCTCCGCGCTCGCCCTCTCGGCCTGCGGCTCGATGACCGAGAGCGCCACCGCCGAAGGCGCGGAGGGGACCATCGAGAAGCTCAACATCGTGGTGCCCGCCGATCCCGGTGGAGGCTGGGACCAGACCGGCCGGGCCATGGAGGCCGACCTCAAGGAGAACGAGCTCGTGGGTAACGCGTCCGTCGTCAACGTCGGCGGCGCCGGCGGCACCAACGGCCTCGCGAAGCTCGCCACCGAGACGGATCCGAACACGCTCATGGTCATGGGCTACGTGATGGTGGGCGCCGTCGAGACCAACAACGCGGCCAACCGCATCGAGGACACGACGCCGATCGCCCGCCTCACCGAGGAGCCCCTCGTGATCGTGGTGCCCGCGGATTCCCCCTACCAGACCGTGCAGGACCTGCTCGACGACGTCGAGGCCAAGGGGCAGGGAGTCTCCATCACGGGCGGCTCGGCCGGCGGCGCGGACCACATCCTCGCCGGCTCCGTCCTGAAGGAGGCGGGCATCGCGTCCGAGAACCTGAACTACATCCCGTACTCCGGCGGCGGCGAATCCCTCGCGGCCCTGCTGGGCAACAAGGTCGATGCGGGCATCTCCGGGGTCGGCGAATACGCCGAGCAGGTGAACGCGGGCAAGCTGCGCGCCCTCGCGGTGTCCGGGGAGGACGCCGCACCCCAGCTGCCCGACACCCCCACCCTCACGGAGGAGGGCATCGACCTCGTGCTGACCAACTGGCGCGGCGTCGTCGCCCCCGGCAGTATCGACGACGCCCAGGTGGACGCCCTCACGCAGCTCGTCACCGACCTCCACGCCACGGACACCTGGAAGGCCACCCTCGAGGAGAACAACTGGGCGGATGCGTTCCTGACGGGCGACGAGTTCCAGACCTTCCTCGACGAGGACATCGAGAGCGTCACGACGACCCTCACCGACATCGGACTGCTGTAGGCCATGAGTACCTCGGTCCAGAACGCCGGGAGCGGCACCTCCGCCGCTCCCGGCAAGCCGGTCGGTGAGCTGGTCTTCGCACTCATCATCGTGAGCATCGGTGTGCTCGGCTTCGTGGCGGGCGCCGGCATCCAGACGCCGCCATCGGCCAGCGACATCGGGCCGCGGGCCTTCCCGTTCGCCGTCTCCGCGCTGCTCCTCGTCGTCGGGGCAGGCCTGGTGTTCCAGGTGCTCCGCGGCCACCGGGGGGCAGCGGACGACGGCGAGGACGTGGACCTCGACGCGACGACCGACTGGCTGACCGTCGGGAAGCTCGCAGGGCTCGTGCTGCTGCACGCCTTCCTGATCGTCCCGCTCGGATGGCCCCTCGCCGCCGCGATCCTGTTCTTCGGTGCGGCCTGGTCCCTCGGTGCCCGCCCGTGGTGGCGCAACCTGGTCACCGCCGTCGTCCTGGCCCTGGTGCTGCAGTTCGTCTTCGCGGGGCTCCTCGGTGTCTCGCTGCCGCCGGGCTTCCTCGAAGGGTTCGGTGTCTTCGGTGGATAACTTCTTCCTGCTCATGGAGGGCTTCGCCACGGCGATGCAGCCCATGTACCTGCTCTTCGCGCTCGGCGGTGTGCTCGTCGGCACCGCCGTGGGTGTCCTGCCGGGCATCGGGCCGGCCATGACCGTCGCGCTGCTCATGCCCATCACCTACAGCCTCGAGCCGACGGCGGCGATCATCGTCTTCGCCGGCATCTACTACGGCGGCATGTACGGCGGGTCCACGACCTCGATCCTGCTGAACACTCCCGGGGAGTCGTCCTCGATCGTCACGGCGCTCGAGGGCAACAAGATGGCGAAGGCCGGCAGGGGCGCGGCGGCGCTGGCGACGGCGGCCGTCGGCTCGTTCGTGGCCGGCACCATCGCCACGGTCCTGCTCAGTTTCGTGGCACCGTACGTCGCCGCCTTCGCCGTGCAGATCGGCCCGGTCGAGTACGTGGCGCTGATGATCGTCGCGTTCCTGACGGTCGGTGCACTCCTGGGCTCCTCCGTGCTGCGCGGACTGGCCTCCCTCGGGCTCGGCCTGTTCATCGCGCTCGTCGGCTTCGATGCACTCACCGCCCAGCAGCGCTACACGTTCGGCAGCCCGTTCCTGGCGGACGGGATCGACGTCGTCCTCGTGGCCGTCGCGCTGTTCGCCGTCGGCGAGGCACTCTACGTCGGGTCCAGGCTCCGTCACGGGCCCGTCAAGGTCATCCCGGTCACCGGCGGCTAGACCAGCTGGCTCCGCAAGGAGGATCTCCGCCGATCCTGGAAGCCGTGGCTCCGCGGCACCATGATCGGGTTCCCCGTGGGTACCATCCCCGCGGGCGGCGCCGATGTGGCGACGTTCCTGTCCTACGCCTCCGAGCGCAAGCTCGCGAAGGGCGAGCACAAGAAGCAGTTCGGCAAGGGCGCCATCGAGGGGGTGGCCGGTCCGGAGGCGGCGAACAATGCTGCGGCCGCCGGCGTCCTCGTCCCGCTGCTGACGCTCGGCATCCCGACGACGGCGACCGCCGCCATGATGCTCGTGGCATTCCAGCGCTACCAGATCCCGGTGGGGCCGCAGCTGTTCGAGTCCAACAGCACGCTCGTGTGGGCGCTCATCGCGAGCCTCTACGTCGGCAACCTGATGCTGCTCGTCCTGAACCTGCCGCTCGTGGGCATCTGGGTCAAGATCCTCCAGATCCCGCGGCCCTACCTGTATGCGGGCATCCTGGTGTTCGCGGTGCTGGGGGCGTTCTCGGTGAACTTCACGCCGATCGACGTCATCATCCTCCTGATCGTGGGCATCCTCGGGTTCTTCATGCGGCGATTCGGCTATCCGATCGCGCCGATGGTGGTGGGCCTGATCCTGGGGCCTATCTTCGAGAGCCAGCTGCGGCGTTCGCTCGCGATCTCGCAGGGTGATCCCGTGGCGCTCGTGCAGTCGCCGGTCGCGGCGACGATCTACGTGGTCCTGATCGTCATCTTCGCGCTGTCCCTCCTGCTCAAGCGTCGCCAGCGCCGGTTCGAGGCCATGGTGGCGGCCGACGTCGACAGGCCCGCCCTTGCCGACGCCGACGTCCGTGCCCCGGCCACTGCCGATGCCTCTGGTGCAGGCGCCGGCGCGCTCGCCGACGCCGATGCCCCGGCCGATACCCCCACCATCGTGCGGGGAACCGCATCCGGGTCCGAGACTGCGGTCACGATGACCGCGACGCGCGCAGCCACGACTGGCCGAGAGGACACCGACCGATGAGCACGATCGTGGTGGGCTATGTGCCCAATGCATTGGGGGAGGCCGCGGTCTCCGAGGCCGTCCAGGAGGCGAGGCGACGGGAGGCGGACCTCGTGGTCATCAACACCACGCGTGCCGACCGCCTCGTGAACCCGGCCTACGCCGACGACGAGGACGTCTCGAAGCTCGACGCCATGCTCCGGGCCACAGGCGTCCCGTTCTCGGTCCGCCACAGCATCTCGGAGGCCACGGCGGCCGAGGAGGTCGTGGATACGGCGGAGGAGCTGGGCGCCGAGCTGATCGTGATCGGGCTGCGCCATCGCACGCCGGTGGGCAAGCTGATCATGGGCTCCACTGCGCAGACCATCCTGCTGTCCGCGCGCTGCAGCGTCCTGGCGGTCAAGCTGCCCTGACGGCTGGTCCTGATGACTGGATCCGACCGGTCCTGATCGCACGACGACGGCGGGCTGCCCTGAGGGTGGTCCGCCGCCGTCTGCCGTGCCGGGGATTGTCGTCGCTCCTGCCGTGACCGGTCCTGCCGTGACCGCTCCTGCGGTGACCGCTCCTACCCAGTGCCGGGCGACCGGCCCAATCAGGGATCTTCACCCAGGTCGTCTGCGGCAAGGGTTCCACTGGCCGGTGATGCGGTCCGGCGGGCGGTTCCACGAGTGAGGGCGAGGTGGCCGCCGAGGAATCCGGATCCGGCCACGATGGCGTTCCCGGCGAGGCCGAGGCTCGTGCCCAGGGCGAAGCGGCCGCGCCTGCGGGCTATCAGCGACCCGAGGAGGAGGAGGATGGCGATGTCGGTGCCCAGCGCATGCACCGCCGCGATTCGCCGCTCGGCTCCCTCCATGCCCGCCCAGTCGCCGGCGCCGGAAAGCGCCGTCGGAACGGCGGCCACCACCCCGGTTCCGACCAGCAGCGTGGCGCTGCTGCGGGACTGCGCTCCGCCGCCGAGATCGAGGATGGACGCACTGAGCCAGCACCCGAGCGTCACATCGGTTAGTGGCGGATGGATCGAGTGGCCGAGGACGCCGGTGTGGAAAGGGCTGCTCCGGACCCAGTCGATCAATGGTCCGTACAGGACCTCCTGCGCCCTCGCCACCTTCTCCGAGACGGGGCTCGCCCCCACGGACCGGGCTACGCGCTGCGGCAGTGATAGTGCATCCACGCTGCAGAACCCTAGCCCTGTGCGGTGCGGGGACCCAGTGCCGGAAGTCCCGACGGGATCGAGGAGTGATCCGTACTCACGCGGCAACCGGGTGGAATATGAGGACGATCACCGGGTGCACCGGCCGTCGGGTCCTTCCCGGCAGGGGTGTTTTTGGCAGGGCTGTTCCCGGTAGGTGTGGTGCGACGGAGACGTACGTGTGTCCGGTGGGGGTGCGCCGCTCGATCGCATGCGGTGCTCCGGGTAGGGGTCGCGAGGACCAGCCCAGGCCTTCCTTCGTGTAGTTGCAGCTTTCGCACAACCCCTGGCCCCCGTCGGCGCTCGTGGTACCGGTGAGGCGCCATGGAACGACGTGGTCGGTATGCCGGATCGGCGCGTCACGGTACGGCGTACGGCAGGTCGCGTCCCTCGCAGTGATCAGGCGCCGCAGTCCCGGCGGAAAAAGCCGGGCCCGCGAGTCCATCGCCACCAGCTGTCCGCTGTCCGGGGCGGTGTAGAGCCGCCGCAACCAGACCTGGGCGGCGGAGTCATCGGCTTCGCCGGCACCATCGCCGCCAGGGACAGGGACAGGGACAGGGACAGGGGAGGTGCTGCCGGTGCCACCGTTGATGGTGGTCTTCCGGCGGTTCCTGCCGCTGGCCTTGTCATCGGCTTCGTCCACGATGCCCAGAGCATCCATTCGGCGCTCGGTGTCCGCGGCGTCCCAGGTATCGGCGGTGTTCCCTCGGGGAACGCCACAGCTGTCGGGGCCACCCCGGAGCAGATCCCGGGCGTACTGCGCCGGGACGCAGCCGTAGCCCGGCAGGTATGCGGGCTCGCTGTCACCCTGGAGCAGGGTCCGATCGGTCATGATCAGCTGGACTTCTGTCCGTACCGACCCGGCGGGCGAGCCGCTGAGACGTTCGACGAAGGCGTCGGCCATCAGTTGCCCACGTCCGCGCCCGTGGCTCTCCCCAGCGCCGACCTGCGTGTCCGCATGACGCGAGAGTGCGGAGTACGCCTTGATGGCCTCGGCTGCGGGAAGCAGAGCTGTCAGGTAGGCCATGGTGTCCGGAGCCGGCCGACAACTGACATAGCGTTCACTGACGGCTTTGCGCGCTCTCGCCACGGCGGCCTCGGGCTGGAGCCGGTATGCGATCTTGCGCGTGCGGTTCTTCAGCCCCTGGGTGCCGACGCCTTCGAGGGCGCCCGTATCGGCTGCCAGCTCGGCGTCCACAGCACGCCGGTCCTCGGCGCTGAGGCAGATGGTTTCGCGGACGATCACGGTCACGCGCCACTCGTTGAGCTGACCTGATTCCAGAGCCGCGAGGGTATGCGGCATGTCGATGATCAGGGTTCTGGCCAATCCCAGCAGCCGCGAGCCCTGGTGCGGGGATTCCCGCCGCGCCAGGGCGACTTCGGCCCCCACGCCCCGGCCACGCTGGTCGGCCGGCATCTTTGCGGCCGCCTCCGCTCGCCGTCGAGCGGTGTCCAAAGCCAGGGCTGTGCGGGCCTGGTCGGCCGTTAGCGCACTCTTCAGGTCCTCGACCGCTCGCATACGGGAGACCAACGATTCCTCGTAGCCCTCGGGGATGGCATCAGGCGTGCCTGCGACAAGCGGCCTGCCGCAGGCGGTGCATGCCCCGGCCGGATTGCCGCCCGCAGCATCGCCCGGCGAGGAGTCCGCCGGTAACGACGAGCTGGCGGGTGACGACGAGGAAGTGTTCGAGGATGCAAGGCTCGTGATCCACCCGCGCACCTCGGAGGTGCTCACGCTCGGCCCGTACGCGCCGTGCGGGCCTTCATCGTTGTGGCTGTTGTAGAACATGTGTACTATTTTACAACCTGTTATATAGAACACAAGAGCTAACACTATGTATTGTCGCCTCCACGCGACATCCTCTACAAGGAACGTCTCGACCACGCTCATGGCCCGCAATATCTTGATGACCCCGGGCAGCGTGTCCGACGAGAGGAGGCAGCCGACGCCCCCGGCGTGCTGCTCACCGGCTTCGATGGTCGTGTCCTCTCGACGGTGCTGGAGATCGCGGGCGAGGAGCAGATGCCGACCTTCCCGTTGGTCTGCGCCTGGCCGCTCTTCGGACAGGACGGGAGCCTGGCGGGGGAAAGAGGTGAACCAGGACGGAATTCAGGGAAAAGTTCGCTAAAATTTCTGCTTTGTGTGCCATTCGGGGCCGTCGGCTTGAGATCTGTCAGCCAGTATGGATATATCCGTTGCTTTGGTCAACGGATGGTCTCCCCCACCCCCACACTTGAGCGGACTCTTCTTTGCCGACCCCCCTCTCCCTCGTCGCGCCCGCTCCTTCGGATCTGCCGGCGTCGCTCACGGCCCGTGCGACCGAACGTGAAAGGCTGCGTTCCCTTCACCGGTCGAACCTCCTCGATACAGGCGACGAGGAGCGCTTCGACCGCCTGACGCGCTACGCCCAGATCCACTTCGCGACCGCGACGGCGATCATCTCGCTCATCGCCGAGGATCGGCAGTATCTCAAGTCGTTCGTGGGGTCCTTCCCGCGCTCCATCCCGAGGAACGCCGCGTTCTGCAACGTGACCATCAGGAGCGAAGACACCCTGGTGGTGCCCGACCTGCTGGAGGACGAGCGCTTCCGGGACAGCCCCTTCGTCGTGGGACCACCCTTCATCCGTTTCTATGCCGGAGTACCGCTGCGCGGACCCGGCGGCTGGTTCGTGGGCAGCCTGTGCATCCTCGACACCGAACCCCGGCAGCTCGATCAGCGTGCGCTCCTGCAGCTCCGTAGCCTTGCCGACCGGGCCGAGCTCGAGGTGAACGGGGCGAACTAGCGCTCCACCGGAGACTTATCGACGTGCTGTCGTTACGCCTTGGGTGCGAAGAGTTCGAGGGCGATGCCGTCCGGGTCACGGAATTCCAGGATGTAGCCCGCGCCGATGTCCTTCACCCCGGCGTGCAGGATCCCCCGGCCATCCAGTTGCGTCGCGGCGTCGTCGAGCACGTCCCTGCCCTCGACGGTGAAGGACAGGTGGTCGAGGCCTACGCGATTCTCGTCGAAGGCATCGTCCGCCACCGGCCGCAGCCCCAGGAGGGTGTCGCCGAGCTGGTAGATCACTCCGCCGAACAGGAAGCCGAGCTGCTCGCGCGTGTTCTCGTCCGCGTCCTCCGGCACCTCGAAGGCGACGGGCAGGCCGAAGACGTCGTCGTAGAACGCACGCGAGATGTCGATGTCGGTGACCGTGAGGCGGACGTGGGCATAGGCCTTGATGGGGATCGTCATGGTCGCAGTCTTGCATGCCGGGCCGGCCGGCGGGGGGAGCGGGTTCGAGGCGCTCCGTCGGCCGTCGATCGGCCGTCGCGCGGGACCGAGGGAACGGGGGAATGCCGGAATGGGGGAATGCCGGAACGCGGGAATGCGGGACCGTGCCGTGGCGCTGCACCCGGCATGAAGAGAATCGGGTTCCTGTCCTTCGGCCACTACCAGGATGTGCGGGGTTCACTCGTTCCCACCGCACAGGAGGCGATCGTCCAGGCGATCGAGCTGGCCGTGGCGGCCGAGGAGCTCGGCGTCGACGGCGCCTACGTGCGCGTGCACCACTTCGCACCGCAGTACTCGGCGCCCTTCCCGCTGCTCTCCGCCATGGCCGCGCGGACGAAGACCATCGAACTGGGCACCGGCGTCATCGACATGCGGTACGAGAACCCGCTGTACATGGCGGAGGAGGCCGCCGTCACCGACCTGGTCAGCAACCGGCGCCTGCAGCTCGGGATCAGTCGCGGATCTCCCGAGACCGCACTCGACGGCTGGCGCACGTTCGGCTACCTCCCGAGCGAGGGCTCCGACGACGCGGACCTGGCACGTGACAAGGCAGCGCTCTTCCGTCACGCGATCACGGGCCGCGGGATCGCCGATCCCAACCCGCGGATGTCGGGCAGCGCCTCCAGGCTCCCGATCGAACCGCTCTCGCCCGGACTGCCCGAGCGCATCTGGTGGGGATCGGGAACCCGGGCGACGGCGCGATGGGCGGGGGAGCAGGGGATGAACCTGATGAGTTCGACCCTCCTCACGGAGGACACCGGCGTCCCGTTCGACGAGCTGCAGGCGGAGCAGATCGGCATCTTCCGCAAGGCCTGGGCGGAGGCCGGGCACGGGTGGACCCCGAGGGTGTCGGTCAGCCGCAGCATCCTGCCGATCGTCAGCGACGCCGACGAGTACTACTTCGGCGTCCGCGCCCAGCGGGAATCGCGGGACCAGGTGGGAATCCTCGACGGCGCCCGGTCCCGGTTCGGCCGCAGCTACATCGGTGCCCCGGACGTCATCGCCGCAGAGCTCGCCGCCGATGCCGCGGTGCAGGCGGCCGACACCCTCCTGGTGACGATCCCCAACCAGCTCGGTGTGGATTTCAACGCGGCGCTCCTCGGAAACATCGTGCAGCTGGTGGCTCCCGGTGCCGGATTGCGCTGAGATCGGTGTCCGGGCTTTTCCCCGGCCCGATCCTGAGCTACCGTAGAACCATAAGCATGCTGATCTTCTTGGGGGACAGCATGATCCAGAACCTCGAGGAGAGAAGCCGTGCACCAGGTCCAGCTGGGGCTGATGCTGACCGCGTTGTCGGCGGGCGGCTTCTCCCTCGAGAGGGTATGGCTGAACTACTGCGCCATGGGCGGGCTGATGACCGAGACCCAGGTGGGTGCCTTCCTGCAGGGCGACTCGAGCACGGGCGACATGGGCCCGGGCGATCTCGAGCGCGACATCCTCGCACACGCGATCAACGAGATGTTCTGGGATCGGGACCTGCCCAGCTGCGTGCCCTACGTCCTGGATTCGATGGGCTCCGCCCGGACCTCCGAGGGTCCGAGCATCAGCGCGGCGGCGGCGTGGTTGCTCACCGAGGAGGAAGCCGAGCAGGAACGCCTGCGGTCGCTGACCGCGAGTGGCCTGCTGGCCTCGGGTCCTGACCACGCGCTCGACGCCCTCGTGGTCGAGGCCCGTGACACGTTCGCCGTGAGCTCCGCGAGCGTCTCCCTGATCGGTGCGGACCACCAATACCTCAAGGCGTCGGTCGGGCCCCTGCGCCAGCTCCTGCCCAGGCGGGAGAGTTTCTGCGACGAGGTCATCCGCACGTCCGCTCCGCTGGTGCTTCCCGACACGCTGGGCGACCACCGGTTCCGTCACCACCCCCTGGTGGTCGACGAACCCTCCCTGAGGTTCTACGCGGCGTATCCGCTGCGCGGACCCGGAGGGTGGAACATCGGGACCTTCTGCATCCTGGATCAGCACCCCCACGGCTTCTCCGCCGGCGACCGCCGCGTCTTCCACGGGTTCGCGAACCGTGCCCAGTGGGAAGTCCGGCGGCACACGGACGACGGCGCCGCGCCGTGCAACGAGATGAGCGGGCGCTGACCTGACGACCGACCGCGGATGCGGCGTCACTCGTCCAGGAGTCTCCGGGCCGCGTCCTCTGCCGCTTCCGCCTCCTCCACCGAGCGGGCGGAGGCCTCCGATTCGCGGGCCAGGGCGGAGCTCTGCGCGTCGACATCGGCCAGGTCCCGGCGCAGAGCGCCCAGGCGTTCCTCGAGGTCCCCGATCGACGCGGTCAGCCCGTCGCGCCGATCGATGATCCGGTCCGCTGCCTCGGTCGCCGCCGCCAGCCGGTCCCGCGCGTCGGCGAGGGCTTCGCGGGCTGTGGCGAGACCTGTCTCGGCCTCGCGGCGCCGACGCGCTGAGGCCTTCCGTGGGAGCTCCCTCTGCTGGCCGGCATCGTCGTCGCCGGTTCCGTCCGCGGCATCGGACACTGCGTCGGACACTGCGTCGGAGACGGCATCAGACGACGGCGCGGGAGGCGTGAAGGGACCCGCGACGGCGCCGTCGAGGTCCACCGGATCCCAGCCGCTCGCCTCGAGGGGGCGTACGAGCCGCCCGGTCAGGACGGCGGCCGCCGCAGCGGGGTCGGCGAGGGCAGCGCGCAGGGTCTGCTCGACGCCGGGGAGTGCCGCGGGACCGACGTCGTGCCCCATCTCCGCGGCGGCGTCCAGCGCCTGGCGTGCGACGGCGGCGAGGAGGCGCTGCCGCTGCTGGCCCAGCGCGTGCAGCCGTGCCCGATCGAGGCCCGCCTGTGCTTCCTCGAGCGACGCGGCCAGCTCCAGCACCTGCTCCACCTCGCCGCGACGGCGGTCGACGAGCACGTTGACGAGCCACGCGGCCGACGACGGCTTGGGGAGTGTGCGCAGGGCGGCGGCGAGCTCCCTGTCCCCGGCCTTCGCCGCCTCCTTCGCCGCCGTGTTCCGCGACGCCGTGAAGCGGTCGAGCGAAAGGACGTACAGGGTGCCGGCCCATTCAGCCAGGTCCATGACAGCTGCCTCCTACCTCGGTTCCGTGTGCGTCGCGCCCCCTGGTGCGAGTTCCCCCAACCGTCCCACGGGGAGCGCTATCCAGCCCTCCCGGCGCGCCTGCTCCCGGGACTCCGGCGGCACCGCGTGCGTCCGGCCGAGCGCGTGCGCGCGGGCGGCGAGGGCTGCGATCACGGCGTCGAACGCGTCGTCCGAGGAGATCATGAGCTGCCGGCCGGCGCTCCCGAGGTCCAGCCAGGGCGCTTCGTCGAGGAGCCGGTGCAGCAGGGCGTCACGCAGGCCGGCGTCCTTCTTGTAGCCCCGCGTGTCGAAGCCCCAGCCCCGCAGCGTGGCCGAGGGATACACCTCGACGGCGGTGCCGCCGCCCGAGCGGTCCACGGGTGCGCCCAGGGCATCGCCGATCGCATCCAGCAGGACGGCGCAGTGCATCGCCGTGAGGCCGAGCCGGTCCGTCGCGACACTCAGCGGCCACCGGCCCGTGATGTCCCGGGTCACGCGGTCCGTCGCGCGGTAGGACAGGCGGCGGCGCCATGCCATGCCCTCCTCCGCGTCCCCGTCCACGCGCCGGCCCTCGGCGTGGCGGGTGACGAAGGTGACGAAGTCGTCCGGCCACCCGAACGCGCAGTCGATCCCGAGTCGGTCGACGCCGGGTGCCACGGCGGCGATCTCCGCATCAGCGACCCCGACGCGCACGTCCACGGTGGCCGTGGGGAGGGACCAGTCGACCACCGCCAGGGCCGTGCCCCTGGATTCTGCGGCGAGATCCACGCCGGCCGTGAGCACGGCCTACCCTGCGTCGGCCGGACGGATCGCGAGATTGGGATGCAGCAGTCCGTAGCCGTCGTCCGTGAGGGCGTTGCGGTCGATGTCGTCCGGCAGGAGCACCACCGTGGCCCTGTTGTCGCGCATCGCCGCACCGGCCGTACCGCGCTCGAGCGGCGCACATTCCAGGCCCACCCCGATGCCCTCCTCCGCCAGCAGGCAGACGGTGTCCTCGCTCGCGCTGCCGGCGGCCGGCCTGGCCGCGAAGTACTCGACGCCGTCCTGCTCGGCGAGGAACCGCGTGGTCGCGAGGTCGATCCCGTCGAGGTCCGTCTGGATGGTGAGGATGTCCTGCTCCGTCTGGTCCTGCTCGAGGACATCGAGCACGGGACCGCCCGCACATCCGGACAGCACGAGGGCCGCCCCCACGCCCGTCATCAGGAGGCGGGTTCTCGTGGTCGGACGCATGGATCTCCTCGGCGCGGTGGAACGGTCGGTGGTGCCTCCAGCCTAGCGAAGCAGGCGCACGCTACCGCTCGAAGACCACGCGCCCGCCCGCGACCGTCAGGTCCACGGCCACCGTGTGCAGCTCCGAGGCGTCGACGGCGAACGGGTCGACACCCAGGACGGCGAGGTCCGCGGGGAGGCCTGCGCGGAGCATGCCCGCCGTCGACCGGGTGACGCGGGCGGAACCGGCCGTGTAGGCGGACAGGGCCGCGTCGAGGGTCAGCGCCTCCTCCGGGACCAGGGGCGGGATGCCCGGATGGTCGGGGTGCGTCCGGTTCACCGCCACGTGGATCGCCTGCCATGGATCGGCGTCGGACACGGACCAGTCGGAGCCCATCGCGAGCGGGGCGCCGCCGGACACCATCGACGCGAACGGGTACTGCCACTGCGCCCGGTCCTCGCCGATCAGGGGCACCGTGAGGGACCGCATCTGCTCGTCGCTGCAGGCCCAGAGCGCCTGCGCGTTGACGGTCACCCCGAGGTCCCCGAACCGCGGGACGTCGTCGGGGTGCACCAGCTGCACGTGGGCCATGGTGTGCCGCGGCCGCCAGGAGTCGTCGGACGGCACCCGGGCCCTGGCCTGCGCGACGGCGTCGAGGGCGGTGCGGACGGCACGGTCGCCGATGGCGTGCAGATGGAGGTCGAACCGCGCCGCCTGCAGGGCGGCGACGACGGCGTCGAGCACCTCGGGCGGCAGGTAGGTCGGTCCGCGGTCGTCGTGGGGGGCGGCCACGCAGCCGCAGCCGACGGGCTCGTAGGGGTCCAGGAGGGCGGCGGTCCGGTTCTCGGGCACGCCGTCGACCATGATCTTGGCGCTCGACGTCGGGAATCCCGCCTCCGCGTTGATGCGGCGGCGTTCGCGGAAGTCCTCGATCAGGTCCGGGATGTCCTGCACGGTGAGGCCCCGGGGGACCCAGAGGGCGCCGGTCGCCCTGCCCGTCAGTCGGCCCGAGGCCGCGAGCGAGCGGTAGGCGGGGGCGGCGTCGGGGTAGCCGGCGTAGTCGCCGATGATCGCTTCCTGCCAGCCCGTCACGCCGAGGGCGTGGAGGTGGCGCTGGCCGTGCAGGATGCCGGCCTCGACGGCGGCCCGGGTGATCGGAGGCAGCAGCCGGGCGACGAGGGACATGGCCCCCTCGTGCAGGATGCCGCTCGGCGATCCGTCGGCCCGGCGGCCGATCCGCCCGTCGGACGGGTCGGGGGTGCGTTCGTCGATGCCTGCCCGCCCCAGAGCCGCCGTGTTGACCCAGGCGCTGTGGTGGTCCCGGTTGATGAGGTAGACCGGCCGGTGCGGCACGACGGCGTCGAGCACGAGGGCATCCGGGAAGCCGCCGTCGTAGTCGCCCTTGTACCAGCCGGCCCCGGTGATCCAGTTTTGGCCCCTGCCCGGGCCCTCGGCATAGACGGCCACGGCACGCTGCACCCCGGCCGCCCCTCGGTGCTCCGCGAGGTCGCACGCGAGTGCTTCGATACCACCCATGAAGGTGTGTGCGTGGGCGTCCGTGAAGCCGGGGGTGAGGAGGCGTCCGCGCAGGTCGACGACGTCGGTGCGAGGACCGGCCGCGGCGAGGGCCTCGGCGTCCGTCCCGACCGCCGAGAGGGTGCCGCCCGCGACGGCGACCGCCGTCGCGGAGGGGTGGAGGGACAGGCCGTCGAAGACGCGGCCGTTGAGCAGGACGAGATCGGCGGGCAGGACGGGATCGGCGGGCATGCGGGTCAGCGGCCGCCGGTGGGGACGGGGAGGACGCGCATCAGAACCCGACGAGGGGATGGGGCACGTAGTGCTCCTCGAGCGCGAGGACCTCCGCGTCCGTCAGCTCGAGGTCCAGGGAGGCGAGAGCGTCCTCGAGGTGCCGGGGTTTGCCGACCCCCACGATCGGCGCGGACACCACGGGATTGCGCGACACCCAGGCGAGGGCCACCTGCGCGCGGGTGACGCCGCGGGCCTCCGCCACCGTGCCGACGGCGTCCGAGACGCGGCGGTCGGCGTCGAGGGTGCCGTAGAGCGTCTTGCCGAACTGGTCCGTCTCCGAGCGCGACGTCGTCTCGTCCCACGGGCGTGTGAGCTTCCCGCGCGCGAGCGGGCTCCACGGCAGGACGCCGATCCCCTGGTCCGCGCACAGTCCGTACATCTCGCGCTCCTCCTCGCGGTTGATCAGGTTGTAGTGGTCCTGCATGGTGGCGAACCGGGTCCAGCCGTTGATGCGCTGCAGGTAGAGGGCCTTGGAGAACTGCCAGGCGTACATCGAGGACGCCCCGAGGTAGCGCACCTTGCCCGCCTTGACGACATCGTGCAGCGCCTCGAGGGTCTCCTCCAGGGGCGTCGCGGGATCGAACCGGTGGATCTGGTAGAGGTCCACGTAGTCGGTCCCGAGGCGGCGCAGGCTGTTGTCCAGTTCCGCCAGGATCGCCTTGCGCGACAGCCCGGCGCCGTTCGGCCCCTCGTGCATGCGGCCGTGCACCTTCGTGGCGATCACCGTGTCCTCGCGGCGCGTCAACTCGGCCAGCGCGCGGCCCACGATCTCCTCACTGGAGCCGTCCGAGTACACGTTGGCGGTGTCGAAGAAGTTGATGCCCGCCTCCACGGCGGCGCGGATCAGGGGACGGCTCTGCTCTTCCGGCAGGGTCCAGGCGTGGTTGCCGCGGTCGGGGGTGCCGTAGCTCATGCAGCCGAGGGCGAGCGGGGAGATGTCGAGGCCGGTCGAACCGAGTTTCACGTAGCGCATACGTCACCTTTGCTGGCGTGGGGGGGTCCTGCCAGCGTAGCCCGTGCCCGGCGACCGGGAGGGCGACCGGTGGGGCGCGTCGTGCCCGGTGGAGTTCGGGCGGCCCACGGAAGCGAATCGCTTCCGTGGGCGCCCGGGGCACGATCCCTCGGGACCGGGCAGGGTACTTCCCCCACGGAGACCCTGCAGTGCCAGCAGCAACACTAGCGGCGATCGGCCAGAAAACAAACCGTCCGACCGGTTTATTCCGAAGGACCGTCACGGAACAGTGCCACGAGCTGCGGGACCTGCTCCTGACGGTCCGCGACGACGACTCCCGGCAGGAGCATCTGCCACAGGTCGGCGAGCCGCTCGACCACGTCTGCCCTGCCCGTGAGGACGTTGGACACCATCTGCACGCCGGTGTAGCAGCCGACGACCACGTGTGCGAAGGCGTCGGCGTCCAGGTCCGGGCGCAGGTCGCCGTCCTGCTGCGCGATCGCGGCCAGCTCGCCGAAGAGCGACGCCCAGTCGAGGTAGGGCCGGCGGACGTCGTGCCCGAAGGCCGACGCCTCGAAGGTCAGGCGGATCCCGGCGCGCATGACGGAGTGTTCGATCAGCTGCAGGGTGAATCCGCGGCAGATCAGCACCATCGTCTCCAGCGCCGGCCGCCCCAGCGCCTGGACACGGGCGCCGTCCGCCGACGCGATCGCGTGCTGCTCATCGATCACCGCCTCCGCCAGGGCGTCCTTCGACGCGAAGTGGAAATACAGTGCCCCCTTGGTGACCCCTGCCGCGGAGGCCACGGCGGCCAGGGCGGTGTTCCCGTACCCGTGCTCCTCGAAGATCCCGGCCGCGGAGAGGATGATCGCCGAGCGGGTGGACCGTGCGCGCGCCTGCTGTCGGGCCGGGGGGAGTATTGCTTGCCTCATGGGGCAATTCTCCGGTACGAGGCGCTGTTAGGGCAGGATGGCTACGTGACACGCGAGAACCCCGAGAGCCTTGGCGGCCGGAACGACACCCCCGCCGACACCGGCACCCCCACCGACACCGGCACCCCCACCGACACCGGCACCCCCACCGGCCACGGCAGCCAGGGAGCCGAGCCGCACGGGTCCACCGTGGCCCGCCGCTTCCGCCCCCGCGCGCTCGCCGACGGGCTGCGCGTCAGTGCCGTCTGGACCGCCCGGGCGCTGATCGTCCTCGCGGGCCTGGTGGTCCTCTGGTACGTCACCGGGGCGCTGTGGTCGATCGTGCTGCCCACCCTGTTCGCGCTGCTCCTCGCCTCCGTGCTCTGGCCCGTCAATCGGTTCCTGCGCAGGGGCCTGCCGAAGGTCCTGGCGGCCCTCGTGACGCTGGTCGGTTTCCTCGGGGTCGTCGTCGGCATCGGGGCGGCGACCATCCCCGCGATCGCGGGCGGCATCGCCGAGCTCTCCGTCCTGGCCCGCGACAACGTCGCCGATCTCGTCGACTTCGTCGCCGGGCCGCCACTGAACTTCGACGCGGCCAGCCTCGACGAGGTCGTCGACACCGCCCTGACCCAGCTCCAGGCGAACGTCGGGAACGTCGTCACCGGGATCACGGCCGGGCTGAGCGAGCTGACGTCCCTGACCGTCGTCGTGCTGCTGGCTCTCGTCTTCACGTTCTTCTGCCTCAAGGACGGCGACCGGTTCATGCCGTGGGCGTCCCGCTGGACGAACTCCGCCGCCTTCGGCCACGCCTCGACGATCGCCAGCGGGACCTGGAAGACCCTCTCCTCCTACATCTTCGCCCAGGCCACCGTCGCGCTCGTCGATGCCCTCTTCATCGGGCTCGGCCTCGTGCTGCTGGACATCCCGCTCGCCATCCCGCTGGCCGTGCTCGTGTTCTTCTCCGCCTTCATCCCCGTGGTCGGGGCGATCGTGTCCGGCCTCGTGGCCACCCTCGTCGCCTTCCTCGCGTACGGCTGGGTGAGCGCCCTGCTGGTGCTCGGACTCGTGGTGCTGGTCCAGCAGCTCGAGAGCAACTTCATCCAGCCGCTACTGGTGGGCCGCACGCTCGAGATCCATCCCGCCGTTGTCCTCGCCTCCGTGACCGTGGGCGGCACCCTGTTCGGGCTCATCGGCGCATTCCTCGCGGTCCCGACGACGGCGGTCGCGATCGTGGTGCTCCGCTACCTCCGTGACCTCTCCACCGAGAACAGGCCGGAGCGGGGCGCGGGGGCCGTCGCCGGCCCGCCCGAGGGCCCCGGGGTGACGACGACGGAAGCAGGGCCCCTCGGTCACAGCCCCGAGCAGTCCGGTGCGTGAGCGCCCCGTGGTGGCCGTGCTCGAGGGAGCACGGCCGGTGCGGGGGCTCGAGCGTGTCGCCGGGCTCGCCGAGGTGAGGGTCGCGCAGGCCGCCGACCTCGACCGCGCGCTCGAGGGCGCCGACGTGCTCTACCTGTGGGACTACTTCTCCGGGGCGCTGCCCGCCGCGTGGCATGCCGCAGGATCCCTGCGCTGGCTGCACGTCGCCGCGGCCGGCGTGGACAAGCTCCTGTTCCCCGGGCTCGTGGCCTCCGACGTCGTCGTCACGAACGCGCACGGCGTCTTCGACCAGCCGATGGCGGAGTACGTCCTCGGCGCCATGCTCCACTCCGCGAAGGGCTTCGGCCCGCTGCGCGATCAGCAGCGGGCCGCCCGGTGGACGTGGCGCGAGGGCCGGAACATCGCCGGGACCCGCGCGCTCGTCGTGGGCACGGGCAGCATCGGCCGCCACACGGCGCGGCTCCTCCGCGCCGTCGGGGTGCACGTCGAGGGGGCGGGCCGCACCGCCGTCGGGCACGACGACGACTTCGGCCGCATCCATGCCTCCGCCGACCTCGCACGGGTGGTGCGCGAGGTCGACTGGCTCGTCCTCGTGGCACCCCTCACCCCGGCCACCGAGAACCTCGTGAGCGCCGAGGTCATCGGCGCGCTGCCGGCCTCGGCGGTCGTGATCAACGTGGGCCGGGGCCGGCTCGTGGACGAGGAGGCGCTCGTCCGCTCCCTCGCGGACGGGAGGATCGCTGGCGCCGTGCTGGACACCTTCGCCGTCGAGCCGCTGCCGCCGCACCATCCGCTGTGGTCCCTGCCGACGGTCCTCGTCACCCCGCACCTGGCGAGCAACGCCGATTCCTGGCTGGACGACCTCGCCGCGCAGTTCGAACGGAACTTCCTGCTCTACCTGGAGGGCCGGCCGCTGCCCGGCGTCGTCGACAAGGCGCTCGGGTACGTCCCCTCGAGCTAGCGTGGGCAGGTGACGGCGCGGGCCGCCGGTGATTGGCGCCGTCCACGCGGCGGGTGAGACGATTACCGCTGCCGCCACCCCCGATCAGGAGCCACCCGTGCGCATCCGCCCGCCCCGCCCGGAGACCCGCAACAGTGCCCGCTCGGTCTGGTTGTTCTTCGCCCTCGTCCACGCCGGATTCCTCGCGCGGCTGCTGCCCTTCATCATCGGCGGGGGAGTGCTCAGCGACGTCCGCTTCTACCGTCAGTGGGCGTACCAGGCCCTGGACGACGGCGTGTGGCAGGGCATCGACACGGCGTGGGTCTACCCGGTCGGCGGCCTCGCCCCGATGCTCGTGGCCGCGCTGTTCGGGCCCTACCTGTACCAGCTCGCCTGGTTCGTGCTCTTCGCGGGCCTCAACGCCGTCGGCGTCGCCGCCCTGATCCGGCGGGGCACGCCGTCGTCGTTCACCGCCGCCTACTGGTGGCTCGCCGCCACCGCGCTCCTCGGGCCGGTGGCCGTGGGCAGGATCGACGGCCTGACCGCCCCCCTCGTCATCACGGCACTGCTGATCGTCGCCGCCCGCCCGTTCGCCGCATCCCTCCTGCTCAGCGCCGCCACGTGGATGAAGGTGTGGCCGGCCGCCGTGGTGCTCGCCGCCCTTGTCGTCGTCCGCGGGGGACGGCTCCGGATCCTCGCCGCGGGCGCGGCGCTCACGGCGGGCATCGCCGTCGTGGTGGCGGTGTTCGGCGACGTCCGCAACCTCACCGGATTCCTGAGCGCCCAGGGCGCCCGCGGCATGCAGCTCGAGGCGCCGCTCAGCACGCCGGGCGTGTGGCAGGCGATCACGGGGACCTCCGGCGCGTACTTCTTCGAGGACGAGGTCATCAACACCATGGAGGTCCGGGGTGCGCTGAGCGGACTGGTGGGGGACCTGATGTCACCGCTGCTCGCCCTCACGCTGCTCCTGGTCGCCGTGTTCCTCGCGATCGCCCTGCACCGCGGTGCCGAGCCGAGCGCGCTGCTCGCCACCGGGTCGCTGGCCCTCGTCAGCACCCTCGTGGTGTTCAACAAGGTGGGTTCGCCGCAGTTCATGCTGTGGATCACGGCGACGATCGCCGCGGGCCTCGTGCTGGACCGTGCGGCGGAGTGGCGCTACCCGGCGATCGCGATGCTCGCGACCGCAGCACTGACCACCCTCGTCTACCCCGTGTTCTACGACGCCCTGCGCTACGACCTCGCCCCGGCGGTCGCCGTCCTGCTGACGCTGCGGAACCTGCTCGTGGTGAGCATCTTCGGGTGGTCGCTCGTGCGGCTGGGACGCCTCACGGCGCGCGCGCGTTCGGCCGCGGCGGCCGCCTCGCCTAGGGGTGCCTGACCCCCTGGCCGGCGAGCACCGCCCGGTAGCCCTCGCGGTAGGTCGGATAGGTGAAGGTGAAGCCGGTCGCGCGGAGGAGGCTGCTGTCCACGCGGCGGGCACCGCCCCGGCTCGACGCCGAATCGCCCTGCGGCGGTTCCGGCAGGTCCAGCTCGGCGGCCAGGAACCTCAGCACCTCGCCGAGATCCACGGGCAGCTCGTCGCTGCCGAGGTAGATCGGTGCGGGGGAGGGGACCCCGGTGACCAGGTGCACGATCGCGGCCGCGGCGTCGTCGCGGTGGATCCGGTTGGTCCACTGCGGTTCCACGGGCAGGACCGCGCGTCCACTTTGCACCTGGTCGATCAGGCGGGTGCGGCCGGGGCCGTAGATGCCCGAGAGTCGGAGGACCGTCCCCTGGTCCGAGCCCTCGAGGAGCACCTGCTCGGCTTCCCGGACCAGCCGGGCCGTGGGCGCCGTGCTCTCCGCGGGTGACTCCTCGGTGACGAGTGCGCCGTCGAAGTCCCCGTACACCGCGGTGGAGGAGACGAAGAGGATCCGCCGGGGCGTCACGCCGTCGCGCTCGAGGGCGGCGAGGATGGTGCGGGTCGCGTCGACATAGGCGCTGCGGTAGGCGGCCTCGGTGCGGTCCCCGGCGGCGGTGGCGATGATCACGACGTCGGTGTCCGGCGGGATCGGCGGCAGGGGGTGCTGCGTCAGGTCGACCGCCACGCCCTCGATCGCGGCGGGGAGGAGGTCCGCCGAGCGGCGCCATCCGACCACGCGCTCGCCCCGTGCGGCCAGTCGCAGCCCCACCTCGGTCCCGAGATCCCCGCAGCCCGCTATCAGCACCGTCATCGCACCAGCCTAGTCGCGGATGCGCACGGCGGTCTCACGCAGGTACAGGTCCACGCGCGTGTAGGCGTCCCGGGTGAGCGCCTTCCAGAGTTCGACGGCGAGGGGAGGGTCCTCCTTCTCGATGGTCCGGATGGCCTGGGCCGTGAGCACCTTCACGTGCACGTCCTCCAGCGCCTTGACGGTGGTCTCCTGGCGGTCGTCGCTGCCGAGCGCCAGCTCACCGAAGGTCATGCCGGCGCTCAGGGTGGTCAGTTTGAGGCGTTCGCCGGAGGGCCCGGGCGCCGATGTGACGATCTTGCCCGAGAGGATGAAGTAGACGCCGCCGAAGGCCTGCCCCACGCGCCGCACCACGTGGCCCTTCTCGTAGGAGCGGTCCTCCATGCGCAGCGTCAGGGCCGCCACGTCCTCGTCGCTGAGGGGGCTCAGTGCCGGGCACTGGGACACCTCGACCTTCGAGGGCAGCAGGAGGTCCCCGCCGTACCGCGTGATGAGTTCGTTCTCGCACCACTCCACGGCGCCGGTGCGCGTGTCGAAGGTGGGGACGGGACGGTCCACGTCCTTGAAGGTCTCCGCGAGGGTGCCCTCGCCGTCGATCAGCACGAGGTCGCAGCCCACTTCGGCCAGGTTCTCCCGCGCATCCCCGAGCAGGCGGAGGGAGACGTCGGCGACCTCGTCGACGCGGCGCAGGTCGAGGATCACGAAGTCGACGTCGTCGTCGAGCCCGCTCAGTTCACGCACCATGGATTCCGTGCCCGCGAAGAGCAGGTCGCCGTTGAGTTCGATCACCCTCGCCTGGTGGCCGTGGTCGCGGAGGACGTCCATCGCCTCGTCGGTGCGCCGGATGCCCGACGGCGCGGCCAGGATGTCGTAGGTGGCACGGATGGCGGACTTGCCGGCCCGCGCGGCCCGGACGAAGTGCAGCTCCATGTCACGGGACAGCCGCTGGCTCGTGGCCATGCCGCGCACGCTGCTGCCGTGCTCGTCGAGGGGAGGCGAGTAGATGGCGAGGCCCACCTGGCCGGGCAAGACGGCGATCGTCCCGCCGGCCACACCGCTCTTGGCGGGCATGCCCACGGTGCTGATCCAGGACCCGGCGTCGTCGTACATGCCGCACGTGGTCATGACGGACAGGACGCGCTCGACGGCGAGCAGGTCCATCACCTCCACGCCCGTGAGCGGGTTGCGCCCCGAGTTCGCGAGCGTGGCGGCCATGACCGAGAGGTCCATGCAGTTGACCATGACCGAGCACTGGCGGAAGTAGTCCTCGATGACCGGCGTCGGATCGTCCTCGATGATGTCGAAGGACCGCAGCAGGTAGGCGAGCGCGCGGTTGCGGTGGCCGTGCTCGAGCTCCGAGCGGAAGATCTCCTCGTCGACGCCCAGCTGGCGGCCCGCGAACTGCGAGTAGGTGCTGAGGATGCGCTTGAAGCGCGTGTTGCCGCCCCGCGTCCGGATGAGGGACGTGGCCGTGAGCGCGCCGGCATTGATCATCGCGTTCGAGGGCCGGCCGCTCCCGGGCGCGAGGGAGATCTCGTTGAACGTGTCCCCGGACGGCTCGACGTCCACCTTCGCGTCCACGGCCTCCATGCCGAGGTCGGAGAGCGCCAGCCCGTAGGTGAAGGGCTTCGAGATGGACTGGATGGTGAATTCCTCGCGGGTGTCACCCACCTCGTACATGTAGCCGTCCACCGTGGTCAGGCAGATCCCGAAGTTGTCGGGGTCCACGTTCGCCATCGCCGGGATGGTGCTGTAGGGCTTGCCGTCCCTCAGTTCGGAGATCTCCCGGTGGATGGTCTTCAGGTAGCTCTCGATCGGCGATTCCATGCCCTCCACACTACGGGGGCCGCGCCCTGCATCCGATCGGCAGACAGCCAGCGACACATCAGCACCCGATCAGCAGTCGGTCAGCAGTCGGTCAGCAGCCGGTCAGCGTGCAGTCAGCGTGTGGCGGATCGAGAGCACGAAGAGCTGGACGACGGCGGTGGCGACCCCGAGCAGCAGCAGCACCGGGGCGGCCATGCCGGCGTGCGTGAACCAGGGCGCTGAGTAGGGCCCGGTCTGCACCGCGCTGAACGCCGCGGCGTACTGCTCCGCGACGGGCGGCAGGGCGGGAGCGCCGGGAGCCGGTGATCCGGTCCTCGCTGCCGCGTCGTTGGCACCACCCCGCTGGTAGATGCCCTCGTACCGTGGATCGTCATTGGGTTGCGGGTGGTTGCCGGTCATCGGTTGTCCTCCCCCTGGATCGACGAATGCCCCAGTAGAGCACGGTCACCGCCGCGGCAGGCGGTGGCGCCGGCGGGACTGCCCGGGCGTTCGGTGCTTGGATTGAGGTCCGGTTGCCGCCACGTGCGGCCGGACGACCCGACGAACGGATCCAGCGATGCCCCCGCGCCCCACGCGTACCACGACGAACGCGCCACGCCTGGCCCTGCAGCCGCCGAGGGGCCTCACGCGCGTTGCTGCGCCGGATCTCCTCGACGGCGATCACCGGGAGGGCGAGCAGTACGAGGGGCCGGTGCTCGACGGCGAGGACCTGGCCGGGATCACCCTGCAGGAGTGCGTGCTCGACGGCGCGTCCCTGAACGACACCGAACTGCGCGGTGCCCGCTTCATCGGGTGCTGCTTCGCGGACCTCTTCGCCCCGGTCCTCCGGGCCCCGCGCAGCACCTGGCGCCGGACCTCGCTGCGGAGCACCCGGTGGGGTTCGGCGGAGCTGTACGACAGCAGGCTCGACGGCGTCCACCTCGACGGCGGGAAGCTCGACTACGTGAACCTGCGCAGCGCACAGCTGACGGACGTCCTGGTGAGTGGATGCATCATCGGCGAACTGGACCTCACCGGCGCCCGGGCCACCCGCGTGGCGCTGCGGGACTGCACGATCGGCACCCTCACGCTCGACGGCGCCCGCCTGACGGACACGGATCTCCGCACGAGCAGCTTCCGTGGCATCAACGGCCTCGACGGGCTGCGGGGCGCCACCATCGACGAACACCAGCTCCTGATGCTGGCTCCCTTCCTCGCCGAGGGCATGGGGCTGCGGGTCGAGGCCTGAGGCGGGGACGGGGCGAAGGGCCAGGGCGGCGGGACGCGGCCCCGTCACGCGCCCGGCCGCTCCCAGGCCGCCCGCTCCCGGTCGACGAAGGACCGGAAGGACGCCGGCTCCCGCCCCGTGACGAGCCGCACGTCGTCCGTGAGGTGCTTCGCGACGCCCAGCCGGGCGGTGGCGTGGATGACCGTGGTGGTCACGGCCATGGGGGCGTCCATGCCGAGGTCCGTGCGGGCGTGCCGGAAGAACCCGAGGATGCCGGGGTCGCGGTACGTGACCGGCCGGCCGAGCACCTCCGACAGGATCCGGGCCACCTCCGAGTAGGTGAGCGCCTCGCGGCCCGTCGGGGACCAGGCCCGCCCGCGGTGGAGGCCCGGTTCGCGGAGCACGGCGGCGGCGACGGACGCGACGTCGAGGGCGTCCACGAAGGCCGTCCGGCCCGCGCCGGCCGGGACGAGGATGCGGTCATGGTCGCGGATGTCGGCCGCGAACACGGTGCTGAGGTTCTGGTCGAAGTACGACGGTCGGAGGAAGGTCCAGGACATGCCCGAGGACCGGAGCCACCGCTCCAGCCGGGCATGCGGCAGGACCGGCACGCGGTCGGCGCCCTGGACGGAGAGCAGCACGACGTGCCGCACGCCGCGGCGGCGTGCCTCCACGAGGGACGGCACCATGTCCCGCGCGACATTCGCGATGTGCGGCGGCCGGACGAGGAACAGGGTGCTCACGCCGTCGAAGGCCGACGGCCACGTGGACGGAGCGCCGAAGTCGAAGGCGACCCCCTCGGGGTCCGTCCCGCGCCGGCTTGCAGGGCGCACCGGCACGCCGAGGGCACGCAGGGCCGCCACCAGGGGCCGGCCCACGGTGCCGGTGGCGCCGGTGACGAGGACGGGGGAGGACACATCGGGGAGCATAGCCCCCGAGCGGTCGGTCGTCAGCGGTCGGCCATCAGCGGTCGGCCGTCAGCGGTCGGTCGGGAGGGGCCCGCCCGGGACCGGGCGCATCGGCTCCAGTGCCGGCCACGGGGCGACGGTCCGTGTACGGGCGACGCCGCGCCGGTCCGCCAGACGGACGATGATCACGGCGGTGACGGCCATGGTCCCGGCGGACAGGACGAGTCCGCTCAGCGACCCCTCGGTGGAGTTCACATCCACGAGGCCGAAGGCTCCCAGGATGAAGATGGTCATGTTGTTGACCGCGTGCACCGCGATCGCCGCCTCCAGTCCACCGGTCCGCCAGGTGATCCAGCCCGCGAAGATCGCGAAGACCGCCACATCGGCCTGGCCGAGCGGATCGTAGCCGTGGCCGAGGACGAAGAGCGGCACGGGGAGCAGGATCGCGAAGGCGGGGTGGCGGAGCCAGCTGCCGATGGCCTGCATCAGGAATCCGCGGAACACGTACTCCTCGGCGGCGGCCTGGAAGGGGACGGCGAAGATGGACAGGGCCAGCAGGATCAGCAGGGTGGAGGTCTCCGGCGGCACGGGCGCCGGTTCCGCCGCCGCCGGGAAGAGCGCGCCGACCCCGAAGGAGAGGGCGAGGTTCACGAGGAACACGGCGACCGAGACGCCTGCGCAGACCGCGAGCCACCGCCACCGCAGACGGCCGGCCACGGACGAGAGCAGGCCGATCGGCCGAGGCCCCATGATCAGGGCGGCCAGGGCCAGTGCGGGGATCATGAGGATCAGGGAGACGAGGGTGAAGGCGAACATCACCGGGTTGCTGAGATCCAGCACCGCCAGGGAATCGAAGTAGGGTCCGACGCCGGCGGGTGTGAGGCTGGCGAGCGCGAGCCCCGTGACCAGGACCATGAGGACGAAGACGACGTAGAACACGCCGCCGAGCAGGGCGGTGAGGAGCGGTTTCCACCAGCGGTGCCGAGGCCACGAGAGTGCCAGCCGGTGGAATGCGAACTGCTGCTCAACCTGTCCCATGCGTCTACCGTAGTGCGGCTTCCCCGACATTCTCCGGGTCGCCGTCCCTCACGTCCTGTCGGTGGCGGAGGTGCCCGAGGAGCGTGACGACGGCGGAGAGGAGTGCCGACACCGCGATGCCGAGCCAGAGGTCGACCCTCAGGGTCAGGGCGCCCACCACGGCGCCGGCCATGATCAGTGCGATCGCGGAGGCACGGCGTGCCCAGAAGGGGCTCTTCCCCCCGGCGAGGCGGGAGTCCGAGGCGAGGCCCGTGATGGTGGAGGTGACGACGACGGTGGTGATCTCGGCGACCTTGAGGCGCTTGGCGGTCGCGGCCTGCACGCCCATCACGGTGGCGAGCACCGACGTCGTGATGCTGCCGAGGAGCTCCTCGGCGGTCACATCGACGAGTGCGACATACACGGAGAGCGCGGTCAGGCCGACGGTCACCGCGAGGAGCATGCCCGAGGTGCGGCCGGACCACCCCTCGTGCGCCTTCCGCAGGGCCCGGCCGGCCAGTGCGGCGCCCAGCATGAAGAAGACGAGGGCCAGCGCCGGCCGGAGGATCGGCAGGTCGGCGCCGCCCGCGAAGGCCATGCCGAGCAGGACCACGTTGCCGGTCATGTTGCCCGTGAAGACGCGATCGAGCCCCAGGTAGCCGACGGCGTCGATCACCCCGGTGGAGAATGTCAGGATGAGCATGAGCCACAGATGGAGGCGGTCCGTCGCCACCCGGTTCTTCGTCACGATGATGTCCTTCTGTCACAGCTTTGAGAGAATGTATACGAAGCTTATCCTTGGAGTGTCGATTGTATTCAATGCAGACAGTCCCGCGACCACGGTCGCGCACCGTCGATTCCCCTCCGAAAGTGATCCGATGACGTACACGCTTCCTCCCACCTTCACCACCCGTCCCACGCTGCAGGGCACGTTCGGGATGAGTGCGTCGACGCACTGGCTGGCCACCGCCTCCGCGCAGGCCGTCCTGGAGCGCGGCGGCAACGCCTTCGACGCCGCCGTGGCCGGGGCGTTCGTCCTGCACGTCGTCGAGCCGCACCTCAACGGGCCCGGCGGTGACATGACGGGCGTCTTCGCCACGGCGGAGGAGCCGGGCCGCCCGGTCGTCCTCATGGGCCAGGGTCCGGCGCCGGCCGCGGCCACCCGCGAGCACTACGTCGCCGAGGGCCTCGAACTGGTCCCCGGTGCGGGTGCCCTCGCCGCCGCGGTGCCCGCCGCCGTCGACGCCTGGCTGATCCTGCTCCGCGACCACGGCACGTGGGAACTCGAGGACGTCCTCGCCTTCGCCGTCGGGTACGCCCGTGACGGACACCCGGCCCTCGGCCGCGTGGGGGCGACGATCGCCGCCGTGGCGGACCTCTTCACCGAGCACTGGCCCACGTCGGCCGCCCTGTGGATGCCCGAGGGCAGGCCGCCGCGCGAGGGGGAGCTGATCCGCAACGAGGCGTACGCCCGCGTGCTCGCGTCCCTCGTCGACGCCGGGTCCGACGCCGACACGAGGACCGGGCGGATCGACGCGGCGCGGCTCGAGTGGCGCACCGGGCTCGTGGCCCAGGCCGCCGTCGAGTTCGTCCGGACACCGCACCGGCACTCCTCGGGGTTCGACCACGCCGGCGTGCTGACGCTCGAGGACTTCGCGGGCTTCGAGGCGGGCTATGAGGAGGCCACCACCTTCGAGTTCCGCGGGTACACCATCGCGAAGACCGGGCCGTGGGGCCAGGGCCCGGCCCTGCTGCAGACCCTCGCGATCCTCGACGGATTCGACGACGAGCGGCTCGACCCGTCCACGGCGATCGGCGCGCACACCATCCTCGAGGCGCAGAAGCTGGCCATCGCCGACCGCGAGGCCTACTACGGGGACGCCGACGTCCCGATGGAGTACCTGCTCTCCGAGGAGTACGCCGCCGGGCGGCGCGCGCTCATCGGCGACGAGGCCTCCCTCGACTTCCGGCCCGGGACGGTCCCCGGGCGCAGCCCCTTCACGCCGCCGCTGCGCACCGACTACACGCCGCCCGCCGGCGGCAGCGGGTTCGCCGGCGTCGGCGAACCCACGGTGGCCCGCAGCGGTGAGACGCGCGGCGACACGTGCCACATCGACGTCGTCGACGCGGCCGGGAACATGGTCTCCGCGACGCCCAGCGGAGGCTGGCTGCAGTCCTCGCCGACCATCCCCGAGATCGGGTTCTGCCTCGGGTCGCGGCTCCAGATGACCTGGCTCGAGGAGGGCGGACCGTCGACGCTCGAGCCCGGCAGGCGGCCCCGCACCACGCTCACCCCGACGCTCGTCCTGAAGGACGGCAGGCCCGTCGTCGCCCTCGGCTCACCCGGCGGCGACCAGCAGGACCAGTGGCAGCTGCTCTACATCCTGCGGACCATCGTGGGCGGCTACACGCCGCAGCAGGCCATCGACGCACCGTCCCTCCACACCACGTCGATCCCGGGATCGTTCTGGCCGCGCACCTGGGAGCCGGGCGGCGCCGTGGTCGAGGACCGGCTGGGCGAGGAGCTCATCGCGGACCTCGAACGCCGCGGCCACATCATCACGCGGGCGGGGGACTGGGCGCTCGGCCGCCTCTCCTCCGTGACCCGGGACCACGCGACCGGCGTGCTGTCCGCCGCGGCCAATCCGCGGGGAGCACAGGGCTATGCTGCAGGACGCTGAGACCGTCCCGGAGCTCCACGCGACCGTCCCGGGCGCGCCAGTTGCGGCCTGACCAGGACGCCGGGGCGCCGCAGCGCGTCCTCGACGCCGTCCGCCACGACATCATCTTCGGGGTCCTGGCGCCCGGCACCCGCGTCACCGAGGCAGCGCTCGCGACGAAGTACGGCGTCTCCCGCGTGCCCGTGCGGGAGGCGCTGCGGGCTCTCGAGGCGGAGGGGTTCGTCGAGTCGCGCCCCTACGCCGGGTCCACCGTGGCGGCCATCCCGCTCGACGACGCCGAGGACCTGTTCGCCGTGCGGGGGGTCATCGAGGCCACGATCGCGCGGCGCGCGGCCCGCCGTGCCGAAGCACAGTTCGGGGCCGACGCGCCGGACACCGAGTGGTGGTCGGCGCGTCGGGCGCTCACGGACGTCCTCGACGACGGCGACCGCGCCGTCGCGGCCGACGCCCTCGCGGAGCTGCCCGACCTGAACATCCGCTTCCACCTCGGTGTCGCGGAACTCGGCGGCAGCCCGTCGCTGGCCGCCCTGCTCCGGCAGATCTCCGGCAAGATCGAGTGGCTGTACGCGGCCGACGTCGACCATCGGGGGAAGCAGTCCTGGGGCGAGCACCGCCTCATCATCGCCGCGATCGACGCCGGGAACGAGACCGAGGCCGGGCGGCTGATGGCCGGGCATGTCGACTCCTCGCAGCGCGGCTACCTGGAGCGTTTCGCCGGGCCCGGACGGGGCCCCGGGGGGCCGGCCGGGGTCACAGGAACGGACGCAGCGGAGCGAGGATAATCTCGCTGGCGCGGGCCACCAGGTGGCGGCTCTCCCACTCCTCCCGCGTCAGCTCACGACTGTTCGAGGAGTCCACCGCGAAGATCTCCTCCATCGTCGCCGCGAGGTCCCGGTCGAAGATCTCGAGGTTGATCTCGTAGTTGCCCGTCAGGCTGAGGCGGTCGATGTTGGCCGTGCCGACCGTGCTCCACTCGCCGTCGACCGTGGCGGTCTTCGCATGGATCATGGAGTTCTGGTACAGCAGGATCCTCACACCGGCGCTGATGAGCGAGGAGTAGAACCCCCGGGACAGCCAGTCGGAGACCACGTGGTTGGAATCCTCGGGAAGGATCACCCGGACGTCCACGCCCCGGCGGCTCGCGCGCAGCAGGGCATCGAGGATCTGCCGGTCGGGGATGAAGTACGCGGTGGTGATGAAGATGTGCTTGTGGGCGCGGTTGATCGCGTCCAGGTAGACGCCGCGGATGGGGAACACCAGCAGGGCCGGGACGTTGTTGACCGCCCGGATCCGCGGCTCCCAGTAGGTGGCACTGAGGTCCGGCAGTTCGGGCCGCTTCGGGATGGCCCGGATGTTCCAGACGCTGACGAACGCCTCGCGGAGCTCCCAGACGGACGGTCCGCGGATCTCCAGGTGCGTGTCACGCCACTTCGTCGCGTACAGCGTCCCGATGTTGTAGCCGCCCACGAACCCCACCTCGTCGTCGACCACGAGGACCTTGCGGTGGTCGAGACCCGTGCCCCGGATGTTCGTGAAGATGATCGCGGGACGGATGACCGGGAACCGGTAGGTGTTGACGGCGGGGTGGAAGTCGTAGAAGAACGGGTTGACCACGAGATTGGCGAAGCCGTCGTAGATGACGAAGACGTCCACGCCGCGATCCGCGGCCCGGTTCACGGCGTCCCGGAAGCGCAGGCCGACCTCGTCGCCCTTCCAGATGTAAGTCTCCAGGAGGATCTGGTCCTTGGCGGCGTCGATGGCCGCGATCATCGCGTCGAAGAGGTCCTCGCCGTAGGTGAAGACGGTGGTCTCCGTCTCGGCGATCGTGGTGTGAAACGTGCCCGGCTGCGGGAAGCCCGGGCGCTTGGTGCGCCGGCTCCTCTGGTACACGTCCACGGCGACGACCCCCGCGATGACCACCGCCTGCGCCGTGACCAGGGTGAGCACGCCGCGCTTCACCGTGCCGCGGGCGATGCCCACCATCGTCTGACGCCTCAACCAGCCCATGCGGTCAGCGTATCGCGTTGCCCGGGCGGGCGGCGGCGACCCGGCCCGAGGCCGGCGCCTGCCGACCTGGTGCCCGCCGACCTCGGTCGCCTGCGCGACCGCCGACTCCACCCCCGCGAGCCAGGGGAACCCGTGGCCCGCGAGCGCCTGTGCTCGGCCGTCCTGACCGCGCGTCCGTCCGGGTCGTCGTCATCCTCCGACCCTAGGCGTCGGGCGGCGGCGTGGGGAGGGGGTCGATGAGGTCGGGTCCGTCGTTGCGCACCGACCCGACACGGTGTCCGACCAGGCGCGGCACCAGGTGGGGGTCCGGGATGGCGTCCAGCAGTTCCTGCACCGCCGGCCGGGAGTCGTTGCGTGGATCCAGCCAGTCGCCGCGCAGCTCCGGGGGCAGGATCACCGGCGTGCGGTCGTGGATCTCGCCGAGGGCGTCGCTCGCCGGCCGGGTGATGATGGTGCAGCTGACCACCCATTCCCCCTGCGGGTGTTCCGGGGACGCGGTCGCCGGGTCGCGCCAGAACTCGTAGAGACCGGCGAAGCCCAGGAGGGACCCGTCCGGGCCGTGCAGGTAGACCGGGGTCTTCGAGCCGTCGTCGTTCTTCCGCCACTCGTAGTACCCGTCCGCGGGGACGATCGCCCGGCGCTTGAGCGCGGCGGCCCGGAAGGAGGGCTTCTCCAGCAGGGTCTCGCTGCGGGCGTTGATCATCCGTGCTCCCACGGACGCCGACTTCGCCCAGGAGGGGATCAGGCCCCAGCGAGCCGATTCCAGCCGGCGCGTCAGTTCGCCCGTGTGCGGGTCCAGCCGTTCGACGACGAGCCGCACGGTGTCGGTCGGCGCCACGTTCCACGACGGCTGCACCTCGTCCTCGACTGCCTCGTCCACGTCGAAGGCGTCGATGAGGTCGGCCCTGTTGCCCGCGATGACGAATCGTCCGCACATGCCGGGTCTCCTGTCCTCGTGCTCCGCCTGCCGGGTCCTCGGTGACCCGGTGAACACCGCCTCGGGGCGACCCTACTCGACGGTGCCCGGCGGCGCATGTTTCCTGAATGTTTCGCGCCGTGCCGCCGTGAGTTCATGGACCGGGGCAGGGCCTTCTGCTTTGATGGCAGACAAGCCAGCGTGCCCACCAGCTATCGGAAAAGGTCCCATGGTCCCCCGGACAGCAGAACACCCCCGGCCCCAGCACTTCGTCCTCCACATGAGCGATACGCACCTGCTCGGCGGGGACGCCCCGCTGTACGGGGCCGTGGACAGCGAGCAGAGGCTGCAGGAGGTGTTCGACGACCTCGAGGCGTCCGGTGCGCGGCCGGACGCGATCGTCTTCACCGGTGACCTCGCGGACAAGGGGGAACCCGGCGCGTATGCGAAGCTCCGTGCGATCGTGGACCCCGCGGCGGAACGGCTCGGGGCGAGGGTCATCTGGGCGATGGGCAACCACGACGACCGTGCGGCCTTCCGGGCGGGCCTCCTCGACGGGGTGCCGGGCGGACGGGGGGACGCGCCGGTGGACGCCGTCCACTTCATCGACGGCCTGCGCATCATCACCCTGGACTCCACCGTCCCCGGGCACCACCACGGCGAGCTCGCGGACGGGCAGCTGCGCTGGCTCGCCGCCGAGCTGGAGGTGCCCGCACCGCACGGGACCATCCTCGCCCTGCACCACCCGCCGGTCCCCAGCGTCCAGGACCTCGCGGTGCTCGTGGAACTGCGGGACCAGCGCTCGCTCGCCGGCGTGGTCCGCGGCTCGGACGTCCGCACGATCCTCGCCGGGCACCTGCACTATTCGACGACGGCGATGTTCGCCGGCGTCCCCGTCTCGGTGGCGAGTGCCACGTGCTACACGCAGGACCTGATGTTCGACGGCGGGGGGACGCGCGGCCGGGACGGCGCGCAGTCCTACAACCTCGTCCACGTCTACGAGGAGACGATCGTCCACTCGGTGGTCCCCGCAGGGCGGCACACCACGGTGGGGGAGGTGGTCCCCCGCCAGGAGACGCAGCGCCGGCTCGAGGCCCACGGCGTGATCATCCCCGAAGCCGGACGTGCCCGGCAGCTCACCTCGGCCTGACCCGGCGCCGGGGGGTCGGACGCGGCGGGATCAGGGGTGCAGTGCGCCGGGGACGCCGACGCCGAAGAGCGTCCGCGGATCCTGCAGCAGGGCCGGCGGGTCGAAGTCGGAGCGCCGCAGCCAGCCATCCAGCCGGGCGGTGCGCACCAGCCCGTCCTCGTGCATGACGACCCGGCCCATGCGCCCGGTCCGGAACCGCAGGCCCTCCGGGTCGGCGATCGCGACGGCGTCGCCCGCCGTGTCGCCCGCCGTGTCGCCGGCAGCGTGAAGCCGACCGGCACGCCAGACCCACAGGCGCCGGCCGACGGGCTCGGCGGGCACGCGCTCGCGTTCGGGCAGGGGCCAGACATAGGGGAGGTCCTCGGGGACGCCGGGGAACCGGTCACGGTAGATCCCGGGCGCCTTCTGGACGAGGTTGGACCGGTGGCTCACGTGCAGCGCCGGGTCCCCGAACCATGGCGGCACCGGCACGTCCGACCGTTCCAGTACGTGCGGTGCGAACTCGAGGATCTGCCGGTGCGTCGAGTCGGCGTGACCGCGCGAGACCCCCTCGGCCACCATGGCCAGGCCGTAGAGGGTCAGCGCCGGGACGTAGCCTATCCACATGCGGATGGCGGGGTGCTGCCGCCACCCGTAGTCGGGGATGACGAGGGCGCGCAGCACCTGCAGGGTCTCCACGCGCTGCTTGCCGAGCCTCGCCTGGTCCAGCACCCGGGCGCTGGCCGCGGCATCGGTACGGCAGGAGGGTCTGCATCGCGCGAGTCTGGCACGCACCCCGCCCCTCGGGGTGGTTCCTAGATCTCCCAGGGGGCCTTGACCGGGAAGTACTTCTCGAGGAAGTCCGTCACGAGGTGGGCCCGCTCGTCGTCCGGGACCTCCGGGAAGCTGCCGTCGTTGAGGCAGAAGAAGTCCTGGTTGCGCTTGTCCAGCATCTTGTTCAGGCTCTTCAGCCCGGACCGCAGGGTGGTGTCCACGTACTTCACCTTCGCCATCTCCTGGGTGACGGCGCGGCCGGTCAGCAGTGCGTAGTAGTGGTACAGCGAGTTGGTGACCGAGATGTTGTCCTTGGCGCGGAAGCGTGATGCCGCCGTCGCCGCGAATTCGGCGGCGAATTCCGCCTCCATCTCCAGCAGGACGCTCTTCCGGAGGGGGGCGGCGGTGTGCTCGAGGTGCCGCGTGGTGATGCGGCCGAACCGCTCGTGCAGGAGGCGCCGGTTCACGCGGGCTGCGTTCTCGAAGCCGCTGCGCTCGGCGTCGTTGTCGCCCAGGCCGATGCGCGTATCCGCCTCGATGAACTTCGTGATCCCCCCGGGGGAGAAGAACATGTCCGGGGCCACGGGCCGGCCGAAGAACATGTCGTCGTTGGAGTAGAGGAAGTACTCGGAGAGGCCCGGGATGTGCTGGAGCTGCGCCTCGACGGCCTGCGAGTTGTGCGTCGGGAGGACGGACGGGTCCTTGAAGTGCTCCTCGGAGGGCACGAACGTGACGGACGGGTGGTCGGCGAGCCAGTCGGGGCGGTCCGAGTCCGTCGCGATGAAGATCCGGCGGACCCACGGCGCGAACATGTAGACGGAGCGCAGTGCGTACTTGAGCTCGTCGATCTGCCGGAAGCGCGCCTCGTGGTCGTCGCCCTCACCGACCACCACGCCCTTCATGCGGGCGGCACGCGCCGCACGGTACTCGGGGCTGCTGCCGTCCACCCAGGAGAAGACGAGGTCGATGTCGAAATCGATGTCCGTGGCGTGGTCGGCGAACATGTTGTCGATCGTCGGCCAGGTGAGGCCGTGCCGTACCACCTCGCCGCGCACTACCTCGGCGGCGGGGAGGGTGCGACGCGTGAGGGAGTTCTCCACCGGCAGTTCGATGGCGCTGTCGCCGAGGGCCCACAGCTCGATCTGCACGCCGGCGGACGGGCCGTAGGCGAGCCCGCCGAGGGGTTCGATGCGCGGCCGGAACAGGCGGAAGATGCGGGCCTTGCCGCTGCTCGAGAGGTGCCCGTCACTCACCAGCAGCGTGGTGCGGCGCTTCGTGTCGACGGTGCGGGAGTAGAACGGCTCGTCCCGGCAGGCCTCGACGAGCGCGGCGCGCAGCTTCTCGCGGTCGTCCACGTCCACGGCGATCACGGGCCGCTCGTCGTTGCCGCGCACCAGCAGGAACCCGATGCCGGCGTCGTCGAGCGCGCGCCGGATGAACAGCAGGTCCTCGACCATCGCCTGGTGCGGCGTGCGGTCCTGGTTGATCAGGGTGAAGCGCCGTTTGACGGTCGTGATGTCCGGGCGGCCCTCGAGCCGGGCCACCGCCGCGCGCGACGCCGACTCGAGGATCTCGGCTTCATTCTCCGGCTCGGGCGCGCCGAAGTAGATGTCGTGTTGGGCGGCCGTGTCTGTAATCGGAACCTCCGAAGAGTGGGTGGGTTTGCTCCCATGATAGAGCCTGCGCACGCGTGGCGATTGCGACTGCGCACCATACCGCCTCCGGGGAGCCGAGTCCAGCCCTCCGGGTCCGCGGATCAGTCGTGCCGGGGTGCCCGCCGCGCCCTGTCCGTGACGCCGGCGGCCCCGGTGCCGGCGAGCTGGGCCCGGCGTCCCTGCACCGTGATGGCCTTCTCGTAGTAGGTCACCAGCTGCTCGCAGAGGACGGGCCAGGTGCGCCCCTGGACCGAGGCGCGCGCCGCCCGGCCGAACGCGCGGCGCTTGGCGTCGTCGCCGACGAGGTCGACGACGGCGGTGCGCAGGCCCTGCAGGTCGCCGGGGGTGTACGTCCAGCCCGTACGCGACGCGTCCACGAGGTCCAGGGGGCCGCCCCGGCCTACGGCGACGACCGGGACGCCGCACGCCATGGCCTCCTGGATGGTCTGGCAGAACGTCTCGGACTCGCCGGGGTGGACGAAGAGGTCGAAGGACGCGAGCCTGCGGGCGAGGTCCGCTCCGCCCTGGAACCCGGCGAAGTGCGCCCTCGGCAGCCGGGCCCGGAGGCTCTCCCGCTGCGGCCCGGAGCCGACGATCACGAGCCGTGTCCCCGGCAGGGAGTCGAGCACGGCGAGATCCTCGACCTGCTTCTCCGCCGCGAGCCGGCCCACGTAGCCGATGATGCGCTCGTGCGGCTCCGCGACGGTCGCCCGCCATGCGGCGTCGTACCGGGTGGGCGAGAACCGTTCGGTGTCGACGCCGCGCCGCCACAGGTTGAGCCGCTGCACGCCGCGGGACCGCAGCTGGTCCAGCGCGAAGGTGGACGGCACGAGGGTGAGGGTGGAGGCGTCGTGGATGTTCTCGACGCGCTGCCACAGCAGCGGCTCGAGCCAGGGGACGCCGTACCGGGCGGCGTACGCCGGCACCTCGGTCTGGTAGACGGAGACCGTGGGGATGCCGAGCTGCCCGCACGCCTGCACGGCGCGCCAGCCGAGGACGAACGGCGAGGCGACATGGACGACGTCGGGCCCGAACGCGGCGAGGATGCGGCGTACGCGGGTGACCGTCCCGGCGGCCAGCCGGACGTCGGCGTACCCCGACAGGGCGACGGACGGGAGGAGGTGGACGGGGAAGCCCTCCACCCGGGACGGCGCCGGTGCGTCGAGCCGGGACGACGCCGGCGCGATCACCAGCACGTCGTCGCCTCGGGCGCGCAGGTGGGCGAGCACCTTGAGCAGCGAGTGGGTGACCCCGTTCATGTGGGGCAGGAACGATTCTGCGACGATGGCTATCCTCACGCCCCAACCCTCGCCCGCGGACGCGCCGGGCGGATCACCGGGGCGTGGCGGCGGGGTGAACGTCCGGCGAAATGGGGCCCCGTCCGGTGCCGGGGTCAGTACTCCCGGTAGAGCTCGCCCACGGGGACGTCGTCCGCGAGCCGGTTGTCCGGACCGGGCAGGGGGCAGGCCCACTCCTCGTCGTAGGCGCAGGACGGGTTGTAGGCGAAGTTGAGGTCCACCACGAGGCGCCAGGGCTCGAGTCCCTCGCCCAGGTGGGCGCCCTTGACGGTGTCCAGCACGTAGCGCCCGCCGCCGTACGCGCCGCCGGGCCGGCCCGACGTGCCGTCGCGCAGGGGGAGGAACAGGCCACCACCGTAGGAGCCGAGCTTCCACAGGGCGAGCTTCCCGAGCCCGGGGAGCAGCACGCTGCCGAGTCGGCGGAACGGCACGACGCCGTCCGTGCCGGTCGCGACGTCCATCTCCTGGCCCGCGCCGTCGTCGTCCAGTTCGGCCTCGAACCGGAAGGCCGGGTCATAGGGTGCCACCGCGAGCCCTGCGAAGGACTCCTTCGCGCGGTCCTTGAGGGCCGACGCCGGGTGGCTGCGGAACAGCTCGTCGCGGCCGTCCCGCCACGTGGCGTGGGCGGCCTCGGGCGACTCCGACGCTGCGTGCTCGCGCACGTCGCCGTAGAGGCGGAAGACGCGCCGGCGCCAGTCGGCGGTGGCCAGTGCGGTGGTGAGGGCCGTCATGGCCCCAGCGTACCGCCGGGGTGCTGGGCGGCCCGGGACCGACTTGATGGTTGCCTGGGCGTACTGTGGCTGGGTGACTCTCGGCATCTTCTGCATCGTGCTGGCCTCGATCCTCGTGGGGGCCATCGCGCAGCGTATCGCCGGCCTGGGCTTCGCGCTGCTGATCGCCCCGTTCCTCGTGATCATCCTCGGGCCGCACGAGGGCGTCCTCCTCGTGAACCTCTGCGGCGTGGTGTCCTCGGCCATCATCGTGGGCAGGGTCTGGAAGGACATCGACTGGAGCATGTTCCGCTGGCTCGTCGTCCCCTCCCTGTTCGGGTCCGTCCCGGGGTCCTTCCTCGCGGTGGCCCTCCCGTCCGCGCCGCTGTCCGTCACGGTCGGCGCCGTGGTCCTCGTGGCACTGACCGTCTCGCTGGTGCTCCAGCGGTCCGACGTCGTGGTGCGCGGCAATACGCCGAAGGCGGTCGCGGGCTTCGCCGCCGGCGTCACCAACTCGATGGCCGGGGTCGGCGGTCCCGCCGTCAGTGCCTACGCCCTCCTCGCGCGCTGGCCCCAGCGGCCCTTCGCCGCGACACTCCAGCCCTTCTTCGTCTGCATCGGCACGGTCACGCTCGTCACGAAACTGCTCCTCGATCCGGCCCAGGCGCCTGTCCTCGCGCCGTGGATGTGGCTCGCGATCGGACTGGCCATCGTGGCCGGCATCTTCGCCGGGGAGAAGCTCGGCCGCTTCGTCCGTGACGACCAGGCCCGCCTGTTCGTCATCGTGATCGCGTTCATCGGTGCGGGCCTCGCCGTGGTCAAGGGCCTCCTCGACATCTTCGGATGAGCAGCGCCGCGCCGCCCCGCGCCGCCCCCGCGCCCTGTGTACCCCGCGTCGGTGGGCGCCGGGAGCTCGTGCCGGTGGCACCATGGAAGGGATGAAAATCCCCACCAAGCCCCGTGCCCTTCCCATGCCCCTGTGGCTCCAGGGGGTGCTCGAACTCGGACAGGCCGCCGTGATCTCGGCCCTGCTCGTGCTGCTGCCGGTCGCCGCCGTGTGGTTCACCGGCGGATTCGCGGACCGGACGGCGGAGTCCGCCGCCCGCCTGGCCGGCCAGGGCTGGCTGGTCATGCACGGCGTGCCCCTCGTGCTGCAGTTCCCGCCGGGTGTGGCCGGGGCCGAGGCGTCGTCGGGGCTGCTGCACGTCATCCCCCTCGGCCTGGTGCTCGTCCCGCTGTTCCTCGCCTGGCGTGCGGGGCGCCGCCTCGCCCGGGCCTCCTACACGGACCAGCTCTGGCAGGTGCTGCTCGGCGCCCTGATCACCTACGCGGCCATCGGCGCGGGCATCGCGTACGTGTCCACGACCCCGGACGCCTCCGTCCCGCTCGCGGCGGGCGCCCTGATCCCTCCCGTGTCCGCCGGGATCGGGCTGATCACCGGCGCCTACCGGGAGGCGGGCGCCTGGAGCCGCCTGGTGGGCGTGGACTTCGCGGCCTGGGTGGGCCGCGCCAGTCAGCACTCCCGCTGGGCGGGGTCCTACGCCTGGTCGATCGTCCGCTCGGGGTTCGTCGCCGTGCTGGTCGCCGCGTGCCTCTCGGCTGCCCTGCTCTCCGTCGCGATCGGGCTGAACTGGGCGGGCATCGCCGCGATCTACGAACGCATCGACGGCGGGATCGCCGGAGCGTCCGTCATCACCCTGCTCCAGCTCGGGCTCCTGCCGAACGTCGCCCTGTGGACCATGGCCTGGTCCACGGGCGCGGGCTTCGCCCTCGGGACGGGGAGTTCCCTCACGCCGCTGGCCAGCACCGTCGGCCCCCTGCCCGCCCTGCCCATCCTCGGCGCGCTCCCGGCCGGCCCGCTCGAGTACGGGTACGCGGCCCTGGCCATCCCGGTCCTCGCCGGGCTCCTCGCGGGCTGGTGGTTCTTCCGTGAGGGCGAGAACCACTTCGACGAATGGCTCGTGCTGCACAGCAGCAGGCGATGGCTCACCGCGACGGCGTCGACCCTCGCGCTCGCCGGACTCATCGGCATCACGGCCGGGCTGGGCGGCGCCGCCGTCGCCCTCCTCTCCCGCGCCTCGCTCGGTCTGGGCCGCTTCACCGACCTGGGGCCCGACCCGCTGGCGGTCGGCCTGTGGTTCGCACTGGAGGTGGCGGTCGGCGCCCTGCTCGGGCACGCCCTCGCACCCCTGCTCGAGCGGGAGCCACGGCGGCGCTGAGCCCTACGCGCCGCCGAACCCGTCGAGGCTCCGCAGGCCGTCCTCGCAGTCGCTCTGCGCCTGCAGGGTCAGCGCGCGGGACATGCAGTCCTCGTAGGTCCGGGTGATGGGCCAGAGGAGCACCGACGCGGCGGTACCCGCCGTGAGGAACAGGGCGGCTGCCAGGCCGAGGGACGTCGCGAGCACGACGAAGCGGGGGAGTCCCGCGCCGATGGCCTTGACGAGTCCGACGACGCCGGCGGCGAGGGCGAACAGCGCCAGGACGAGCGCGAGCACCTTCCACGGCAGCACCAGGCTGCTGGTCAGCGACGCACCCAGCAGTGCCAGGAGGAACAGGCGCAGCCAGAACTTGGCGGACGCGGTACGCGCCGTCGCGGGGTCGTCCGGTGCCTTCGGCCCGGTCCCGGGACCTCGCGGTCCGGCCTGGTCGGTGTCCTGCTGCTTCGTGGTTCCTCGCCTTGCCATGGTTCAACCCTAGGCGAGGCGAGACCCTAAGGTTGAGTCATGCGTATCGTCGTCCTCGTTTCCGGCTCCGGATCGAACCTCCAGGCCGTGATCGACGCCGTCGCCGAGGGCCGTCTCGCCGTCACCATCGCCGCGGTCGGGGCCGACCGCCCGGGTACGGGCGGCATCCGGCGTGCGGCAGCGGCCGGGATCCCGACGTTCGAGGTGGACTTCCGGCAGTACGGGGAACGGGCGGACTGGAACCGCGCCCTCACCGGGGCCGTCGCCGCGTACGAGCCGGACTACGTGGTGTCCTCGGGGTTCATGCGGATCGTCGACCAGCACTTCCTCGATGCGTTCCCCGACCGCTACCTCAACACCCACCCGGCGCTCCTGCCGAGCTTCCCGGGCGCCCACGGCGTCCGCGACGCCCTGGCCTACGGCGTGAAGGTGACGGGCTGCACCGTCATGATCGCCGACGCGGGCGTGGACACGGGGCCCATCCTCGCCCAGGCCGCCGTCGCCGTGCTGCCCGGAGACACCGAGGAGACGCTGCACGAGCGGATCAAGGGGGAGGAGCGCAGGCTCCTCATCGAGACCCTCGCCGGGCTTGCCGGCGATGCTGCGGGCTCCGACCGGGCCGGCGCCTGACATGCCGCTGGTCGCGAACGCCGTCTACGTCGGCGGCAGGAAGCGCATCAACCCGGAGACCCTGGACCAGACATTCGAGCTGATGCGGGACAGCGGCGGCATGGGGTGGATCGGCCTCTACCGGCCCGAGCGGGACGAGATCCGGGCGGTCGAGACCGAGTTCGGCCTGCATCCCCTCGCCGTCGAGGACGCCACCAACGGGCACCAGCGCGCGAAGCTCGAGCGCTACGGCGACACCCTGTTCGTGGTGCTGCGGCCGGCCCGCTACCTCGACGCCGAGGAGAAGGTGGAGTTCGGCGAGCTGCACATCTTCATCGGCCAGGACTTCGTGGTCACCATCCGGCACGCCGAATCCCCGGACCTCGGGATCGTCCGCCGCCGGCTCGAGGCGGACCCGGAGCTGCTCTCCACGGGCCCGCAGGCCGTCCTGTACGCGATGCTCGACCAGGTGGTGGACGAGTACGGGCCCGTGGTGCACGGCCTCGAGAACGACATCGACGAGATCGAGAACGAACTGTTCGGGGGAGCGCCGGACGTCACGCGGAGGATCTACGAACTGCACCGCGAGGTCATCGAGTTCCAGCGCGCCACCCAGCCCCTGCAGGCCATGATGGACGCCCTGCTCCGGGGGTCCGACAAGTACCGGATGGACGACGAACTCGCGCGGAACCTCCGGGACGTGCAGGACCACGTGATCCGCGTCGTCGAGCGCGTCAACACGTTCCGCACGCTGCTGCAGAACGCCCTGACGGTCCACTCCACCCTCGTGGCCCAGCGGCAGAACGAGGAGATGACACGCCTGACGGAGACGTCGCTCCGGCAGGGCGAGGAGGTCAAGCGCATCTCCTCCTGGGCGGCGATCCTCTTCGCACCGACCCTGATCGCCTCGATCTACGGCATGAACTTCGACACCATGCCCGAGCTCCACTGGATGCTCGGCTATCCGTTCGCGCTGCTGCTCATGGTCGCGATGGGCGGCGGCCTGTACTGGGCCTTCAAGCGGAACGACTGGCTCTAGCGCACCCCCTCCACCCCCGGACATGACGACGGCCGGGACCTCGCGGTCCCGGCCGTCGGTGCAGGCGCTCCCGACGAGCTAGCGCGTGGTGATCACGTGCGTGCGGTGGTCGTACACGAAGGTGACCGGACCGCCCGCGTGCTGGAGCACGATGTTGCTGCCGTCACGGCCGCCGCCGGCACCGTAGTTCTCGGTCCAGCCGCGGTCGAGAGCCGCCTTGTACTCGTAGCTACCGGCGGGCAGGTCCGCGACCTCGAGGATCCAGGTCTGCGATGCGTCGTCGAACGTCATCTGCGCCTGGTCGCACGCCGGATCCCAGTCCCCGCCGCAGCCCAGCTCGGAGTCGAGGCTGCCGGCCACCGCGACGGTGCCGGGCTGCTCGATGACCGAGCCGACCCTCACGGTCCTGATGTCGCTCACCGACGTGCCGAGCACGGCGCGGTACCGGACCTCGGTGCCTTCGGCGAGGTCGAGGGCCGCGAGATCGTCGACGGCGGTGTAGGTCGGCGACGAGTCGTCCGAGCCGATGGCCGTCCAGGCCCCGCCGGCGATGCTGCGCTCGAGGGTCACGGCGTACTCCGAGTTCTCCGGGCTCGCGGTGGCCGTGACCTCGACGTCGCCCTGCACCTGCGTGCCCTCGGCGGGCAGGCCCATCGTCAGCCGCGGCTGCGCCACGGTGGCCGACGCCGCCGCGGAGGTCCGCGTGTGGCGCGCGTTGTCGAGGACCACGGCGCGGTACTCCACGGCCGATCCGGCCGGCAGGGCGCTCGTGTCGTGGTAGACGCCGTACGGCGCGTTGTCGTCCGTGCCGATGCTCGTCCACGGTGCGCCCGGGGTGCGGGCCTCGAAGGTGACCTCGTAGAACGAGGAGCCGGCGACGTCGGCGGACACCTTCATGCGGCCGTTGTCCTCGGCGGCGGGTGCCGGCTTCTGCAGGCTGATCGCCGGTGCGGCCTTGGAGTTCGGGATCTTCCCCGACAGCTCGTAGACCACCGTGGACAACGCGGGGACCGTGACGGTGAGGGCGCCGTCCGCCGCGGACTTCGCGTGCTTCGGCGCGTCGCCGTAGACGAGGCCGAAGGTGCGCTTGCCGGCGTAGGTGGGGATGGCCGCGGTCTTCGGCTCGGTGCTGTTGTTCAGCGCCACCACGTACTCGCGCTGGTCCTTCGCATCGGTCCGGGAGAACGCGTAGATGCCCGGGCCGTCCGAGGCGTACCGGTGCTGGTGGGCGCCGTTGCGCAGGGCAGGGTGCTCCGCGGTGACGTCGGCCAGGGTCGCGATGCCCTGGTACAGGGGGTGGGCCGGGTCGAAGGTGTCCGTGGCGTGGGTCGCGTCGGTGCCCAGCAGGTCGTCGTCGAGGTACTCGGGGACCTGGCTCGCGAACAGCGTCTGCCGCGCATCCTGGTCGCCGCCGGGGCCCGTGAACCCCTGCTCGTCGCCGTAGTAGATCACCGGGTTGCCGCGCGAGAAGTACATCAGTTCGTGTGCAAGGGTGTCCCGGGCCACCAGCTCGTCGTCGGCGGCACCGGGGTTGTCGCTCGCGATGAAGCTGCCGATCCGGCCCATGTCGTGGTTCCCGAGGAAGGTGGGCAGGCTGTAGGCGTTGGAATCGGCGTCCGTGTACCAGTCGTCGCCGGCGAAGAAGCGCTCGAGGTCGGTTGCCGGCGCGCCCTGCGAGGCGTAGCCGCGGGCTGCGGCCTGGAACGGGAAGTCGAGGACCGACTGCATGCGGTTGCGCGTGGTGAACTGCGACGTGAAGGACTTCGTGGTGTCGAAGACCTCGCCGAACATGAAGAACTCGTCCTTGCCCTGCGCCTGGGCATAGGAGAGCACCTCGGGGCCGAACTCCTGCCAGAACTCGTCATTGACGTGCTTCATGGTGTCGATCCGGAAGCCGTCCACGCCGAAGTCGGCGATCCAGGTCTTGTAGATGTCGATCATGCCGTCCACCACCACGGGGTGCTCGGTCGAGAGGTCGTCGAGGCCGAAGAAGTCGCCGTAGAAGGAGTCCTCGCCCGCGAAGGTCGTGTCGCCGCGGTTGTGGTAGAGCGTGGGATCGTTCAGCCACTCGGGGACCTTGAGGTCCTTGTCGGCCTCCGGCACCACCGGGATGTACGGGAAGGAGGTCTCGGCGTCGAGCTCGGGGAAGGTGTCCGTGCCCGCGTAGTCGCGGTCGTCGAACGCGGTGCCGTCGGCGTCGCGGTACGGCTGCTCGTCCTTGGAGATGTAGGGCGCGCGCTCGCCGGCGTCGTAGCCGATCACGTCCGCGGTGTGGTTGGTGATGATGTCGAAGTAGACCTTCATCCCCCGCGCGTGTGCGGCGTCGATGAGCGTCTTGAGGTCCTCGTTGGTGCCGAGGTGCGGATCGATCTGCGTGAAGTCGGTGATCCAGTAGCCGTGGTAGCCGGCCGAGTTGTCCTCCGGCTGCACGGCGCGGTTCTTGAAGCTCGGGGTGAGCCAGATGGAGGTGGTGCCCATGCCCTGGATGTAGTCGAGCTCCTGGAGCAGGCCCTTGAGGTCGCCGCCGTTGTAGTAGCCCTTCCGGGTGGGGTCGAAGCCGGAGACGGACGGATCGGGGCCGAGGCCGCCGTCGTCGTTGGCCGTGCTGCCGTTCTGGAAGCGGTCGGCCATGACGAAGTAGAAGTTCTCGTCCGTGACGGCGGAGCGCAGCGAGTGCTGGGCCGACGCGGAGGAGGAGTCGGAGGGGCTCTTCGGGGCGGAGAAAGCGGGTGGTGCGGCGACGGAACCGGCAACAAGGGCGGTCAGCACGACGACGGTGGCGTGGCGTGGTTTCACGGGGTCTCCTTCTGGGGGTCAGGCACCAGCGTGTCTGACGTCACACGGCGAGTCAATCCTCCGCGCGCAATTTACGCGAAAACTATTTCTGGCACCGGTAGGGTGGTAGTGGCCTCAGGCCACTACCGATCCGTCGAGCACCGTTGGGACCACCATGACCTTCCCCCGCCGCGCGGCCACCGCCGCCCTCACCCTGCTGGCCCTCACGGCCTGCGCCGGCACCTCCGGGACCGCGCCGGCCACCCCGGCCGAGGCGTCGCCGTCGCCTGCCAGTTCATCGGCCGCGGCCGTGGACATCCAGGAGCCCGCCACCAACGACCTGATGGGGGAGGCGACCGCCGACGGCGCCCGGGCTTTCCTCTACTACTACTTCGACGTGAAGGCCTACGTCCTCCAGACCGGGGACGACGCCGCGCTGCTCGAACTCGTGGACGGTGCCGCGGGCGAGCAGGCCGAGGCGGAGCGGCTGCAGTCCCTCTACGAGGACGGCGGCTGGGTGCTCGGCGGGCAGCCCAAGGTGGAGAACGTCTACCTCACCACGCCGGAGGAGGACGTCGTGGAGGGCTCCGACGTGGTCGCCCTGATCCCCGTCAACCCGGACGCGTACACCGAGTTCGGGGACGACGGCTCGATCGTCACGCAGCGCCCGTTCTCTCCCGAGGGAACCATCTACAGTGCGACCGTCCGATTCATGGACGGCGCCTGGAAAGTCGTCTCCCTCGAGGAGACCCCCGACGCGGAACTGCCCGAGTCCTGACCCGGGACACCGAGGCAGGGGAACGACGACGGGGTGCCCGCCCGGCACCCCGTCGTCGTCCCTCCCGCCCGGCGGCGCAGGTCAGCGCAGGCGGGCGGCCTTCGTCTCGGGCGCGTTGAACGCCATGAACACGACGGCGAGGACCACGAGGCCGCCGATGAGCGCGAACGTGAGCGGCAGGCCGAGCACGGGCCACAGCAGGGTGCCGAAGATCAGCGGCACCAGGCCCGCCCCGATACGGGAGATGGTCGATGCCCAGCCGAACCCGCTGCCCCGCAGCTCGGTGGGGTACAGCTCGGAGACGTAGGTGTACAGCACGGGGATCGCCACCTGGACCACGAAGCCGAACGCCAGCAGCCAGGCCGTGGCGACGGCCGGCAGGTCCAGGGTCAGCGCGAAGGCCACGAGCAGCGCGGCCGAGCCCGGGCCGGTGATCGCCAGGAGCCACTTGCGGCCCACGCGCTCCACCAGCAGGGCTGCGGCGATCACGCCGAGGAAACCGACACCGGTCATGAACGTGGTGGTGATGAACGCGACGGACTGCGCATAGCCCGAGGCGATGAGGATGCGCGGCATCCACGTCAGCGCCCCGTAGTAGACGAGCAGGATGGTCAGGAACAGGCTCCAGGCCGTCAGGGTGATGCGCCAGTTGTAGCGCCAGAGACCCGTGAGCTGCCCGGAGATGCTGCCGAGCGAGAGCCGGGGCGTGTCCTCGGGCTCCGGCAGCCGCCACTCCCGCTCGTCGGCGCCGGTCCTCGCTACGAGGTCGTCGATGACGGCCCGGGCCTCGTCACGCCGGCCGCGCTGCACGAGGTACAGCGGCGACTCGGGCACGCTGCTCCGCACCCAGAACACGAGGAGCGCCGGCAGCACCATGACGAGCATGGCGTACCGCCAGTCGCCGAACTGCGCGATGATCGCCGTCGTCACCACGCCGCAGAGGAACGCGCCGATCGGCCACCATGCGTCCATCGCCGTCAGGACCCGGCCGCGCTGGCGCCGCGGCGTGAACTCGCCGACGAGCGCGTAGTCCACGGGGATACAGCCGCCGAGGCCGAAACCGGCCAGGAACCGGAATACGCAGAACCAGACGATGTCCGGCGAGAACGCCCCGAGCACCGTGAAGACAGCGAAGACGAGCAGCGTGAGGGTGAAGGCCTTCTTGCGGCCGATGATGTCCGCGACGGATCCCCACGCGAAGGCGCCGACGGCCATCCCGATCAGGTTCGACGTCGCGATCCACGCGGCCTGGCCGGAGGTGAGGCCCCAGTCGCCGATCAGCAGCGGGATCAGGTAGGCGTTCAGGGTGACGTCCCAGGCGTCGAACATGAAGCCGAGGCCGCCGATGAGGAAGATCTTCCCCTGGACCTTCCAGCGCCAGGGCAGGTCCTGCACCACCTGGTCGCCGGTGGGGAGTTGCGTATTGATGCTCATGGTGCCTTCGGGGGAGGGGCGTGGGTCCTGCGAGAACTGTACGCATCATTCTGTGCCGAGAAGGTGCCGAGACGGCAGGGATGACCGGGAAAAGGCCCCTCGGCCGGTCGTTTCCGCCCTCTCGAGCGCCGGCGATCATCCAGGGGTATCGGCCGGACGCCCCTATAGACTGGGGGGCGAACCCCAGCGAAGCGACCTACGGAGATCTGCGTGAGCCTGACCCACCTTGACCGTGTCCCCATCCGCCGAGCACTCATCTCGGTGTTCGACAAGACCGGCCTGGAGGAGCTGGCGCAGGGCCTGCACCGTGCGGGCGTCACCATCGTCTCCACGGGCTCGACCGCGCAGCGCATCGCCGCCGCGGGTGTCCCCGTCACCGAGGTCTCCGAGGTGACCGGCTTCCAGGAGACCCTCGACGGGCGCGTGAAGACCCTCCACCCCAAGGTCCACGCCGGCATCCTCGCCGACCGTCGCCGCCAGGAGCACATCGACCAGCTCGCAGAACTCGACATCGAGGCGTTCGACCTCGTGGTCGTGAACCTCTACCCCTTCGTGGAGACCGTGCGCTCGGGTGCGGAACCCGACGACGTCGTCGAGCAGATCGACATCGGCGGGCCCGCGATGGTCCGGTCCGCGGCGAAGAACCACCCGTCGGTCGCCGTCGTCGTCGATCCCGCGCGCTACGGCGACGTGGTCACCGCCGCCGCGGAGGGCGGCTTCGACCTCGCGGCACGACGCCGGCTGGCCGCGCTGGCCTTCGCGCACACCGCCGCGTACGACACCGCCGTCGCGTCCTGGACGGCGGAGCAGTTCGAGACGGACGACGACGTCCGGTGGCCGGGCTACGCGGGGCTCGCCCTCGAGCGGTCCGAGGTGCTGCGCTACGGCGAGAACCCGCACCAGCAGGCCGCACTGTACGTGGAGAAGGGTGCCACGCCGGGCATCGCGCAGGCCGACCAGCTGCACGGCAAGGCCATGAGCTACAACAATTTCGTCGACGCGGACGCCGCCCTGCGCGCGGCCTTCGACTTCGACGAGCCCGCCGTCGCGATCATCAAGCACGCCAACCCGTGTGGCGTCGCGATCGGATCCGCCGACGCCGAGGACCCGATCGCCGACGCGCACGCGAAGGCCCACGCCTGCGACCCGGTCTCCGCGTTCGGTGGCGTCATCGCCGCGAACCGCGAGGTCACCGCGGGGATGGCCCGTACGGTGAAGGAGATCTTCACGGAGGTCGTGATCGCGCCGTCGTTCTCCGCCGAGGCCGTGGAGATCCTGTCCCAGAAGAAGAACATCCGGCTCCTCACCCTGCCGGACGGCTACGGGCGGAACCCGGTGGAGTTCCGGCAGGTCTCCGGGGGAGTGCTCATGCAGGTCGCCGACGCCCTGGACGCGGACGGCGACGACCCCTCGACCTGGACGCTCGCCGCCGGTGACACCGCCGACGACGCCACCCTCGCGGACCTGGCCTTCGCCTGGAAGGCATGCCGTGCCGCCAAGTCCAACGCCATCCTGCTGGCGCGCGACGGCGCCTCCGTCGGCGTCGGGATGGGCCAGGTCAACCGGGTCGACTCGTGCCGGCTCGCCGTCGAACGGGCCAACACCCTCGGCGGAACCGAGCGCGCCCGCGGGTCCGTGGCGGCGTCGGATGCCTTCTTCCCCTTCGCCGACGGCCTCCAGATCCTGCTCGACGCCGGCGTCCGCGCCGTGGTGCAGCCGGGCGGATCGGTGCGCGACCAGGAAGTGACCGACGCCGCGAATGCAGCAGGCGTCACGCTCTACCTGACGGGTGCGCGCCACTTCTTCCACTGACGCCGCCCCGCCTCCGCCGTTAGGCGAAGCCCGAAAAAGCTCGGTAGGTTAGAGCCGATGGGCAACCCCCAACCACCCGTACAACGCATGAGCACCAGGGAGACGCCAACCCATGGCCAAGATCATCTACACCCACACCGACGAAGCGCCGATGCTGGCCACCTATTCGTTCCTGCCGATCATCGAGGCGTTCGCGTCCACGGCGGGCGTCGAGGTGGAGACCCGGGACATCTCGCTGTCGGGACGCATCATCGCCCTCTTCGGTGACCGCCTCACCGAGGACCAGCAGATGGAGGATGCGCTCGCCGAGCTCGGTGCGCTGGCGAAGACGCCGGAAGCGAACATCATCAAGCTGCCGAACGTCAGCGCGTCCATCCCGCAGCTCAAGACCGTCATCGCCGAGCTGCAGGGCCAGGGCTACGCGCTGCCGGACTATCCGGACCACCCGTCCACGGACGAGGAGAAGGACGTCCGCGCGCGGTACGACAAGGTCAAGGGCAGCGCCGTGAACCCCGTCCTCCGTGAGGGCAACTCGGATCGCCGCGCCCCCGCCTCCGTCAAGAACTACGCACGGCAGAACCCGCACAGCATGGGTGCCTGGACGCCGGAGTCGAAGACGAACGTCGCGCACATGACGAGCGATGACTTCCGGTCCAACGAGAAGTCCGTGGTCATCCCCGTGGACGGCACCGTCTCGATCCGGCACGTCGCCGCCGACGGCACCGTCACCGTGCTCAAGGACGCGTTCCCCGTGCTCGCCGGTGAGGTCGTGGACGGCACCGTCATGCGCGCCGCCGCCCTCAATGACTTCCTGACGGCGCAGGTCGCCCGCGCGAAGCAGGAGGGCGTGCTCTTCTCGGCGCACCTGAAGGCCACCATGATGAAGGTGTCCGACCCCATCATCTTCGGCCACGTGGTCCGCGCCTTCCTGCCCGCGCTCTTCGAGGAGTACGGCACCCAGCTCACCGCCGCAGGCCTCAGCCCGAACAACGGCCTGGCCTCCATCCTCGGCGGCCTCGACAAGCTCCCGGAGGACGTCCGCGAGGGCGTCCGGCAGGCCATCGCCCGGGGCATGGAGGACGGGCCCGCGATCGCCATGGTGGACTCGGACAAGGGCATCACCAATCTGCACGTGCCGAGCGACGTGATCGTGGACGCGTCCATGCCCGCCATGATCCGGAGCTCCGGTCACATGTGGGGACCGGACGGCAAGGAAGCGGACACGCTCGCCGTCCTCCCGGACAGCAGCTACGCCGGCATCTACCAGGTGGTCCTCGACGACTGCCGCGCCCACGGCGCCTTCGACCCGACCACCATGGGGACCGTCCCGAACGTGGGCCTCATGGCGCAGGCCGCCGAGGAGTACGGCAGCCACGACAAGACCTTCGAGGTCCAGGCCGCGGGCACGGTGCAGCTGGTCGACGGCGAGGGTACGGTGCTGATCGAGCACGACGTCCAGCCCGGCGACATCTGGCGCGCCTGCCAGACCAAGGACGCCGCGATCCTCGACTGGGTGAAGCTCGCCGTGACCCGTGCACGTGCCTCCGCGACCCCGGCCGTGTTCTGGCTCGACGAGGGCCGCGCCCACGACACGATCCTCATCGCGAAGGTCAGGGAGTACCTGGCCGAGCACGGGACGGACGACGCCACGCTCGAGATCATGACGCCCGTCGACGCCACGGCCTTCACCCTCGAGCGCATCCGCCAGGGCGAGGACACCATCTCCGTCACCGGCAACGTGCTCCGCGACTACCTGACCGACCTGTTCCCGATCCTCGAACTGGGCACCAGTGCCAAGATGCTCTCGGTGGTCCCCCTCATGAACGGCGGCGGGCTCTTCGAGACCGGGGCCGGCGGGTCGGCTCCCAAGCACGTGCAGCAGCTCGTGAAGGAGAACCACCTCCGCTGGGACAGCCTCGGCGAGTTCCTCGCGCTGGCCGTCAGCTTCGAACACCTGGCGACGACGACGGGGAACCCGCGTGCGCAGATCCTCGCCGACACGCTCGACCGGGCGACGGGCACCTTCCTGCTCGAGAACAAGTCCCCCAGCCGCCGCGTCGGCGAGATCGACAACCGGGGGAGCCACTACTTCCTCGCCCGCTACTGGGCCGAGGAACTGGCGAAGCAGGAGCAGGACGCCGAGCTCGCGGCGAGCTTCGCCCGGGTGGCCGAGGCCCTGACGGGTAACGAGGACACCATCGTGGCCGAGCTGCTCGCCGTCCAGGGGTCACCCGCGGACATCGGCGGGTACTACCACCCCGACGTCACGAAGGTGACCGAGGTGATGCGTCCGTCGGCGAAGCTGTCGGAGGTCCTGGCGATCCTCGCGAAGTAGCCCCCTCCTTCTTCACGGAAGCCGGTGTACCGCCTCCGCGGTACACCGGCTTCTGCATGTCAGGCCCCGTTCTCCGGTGCCGGCTCCGTCAGTGCGTGTCGTTCGCGTAGCGCAGGCCGATCTGGGCGCGTACGCCGTCGAGCAGGCGCATGGTCTTCACGGTGTCGCCGATCGGCATCGTCGGGCTCTCCGTCAGGCCCTCCTGGATGCAGCGGGTCACCTCGCGCAGTTCGTAGGTGTACCCGCCGCCGGCCTGCTCGAAGTGCTCCACGCGGGCGTCCGCGTCTCCGGCCTTGATCGTCAGTTCCTGCGGGTTGTGCAGGTTCCCGCCACCGGTCTTCAGCCAGCCCCCGGACCCGCACACCGTCGCCTGGCCCGGGCAGGAGGCGATGAATGACGACGAGAGCTGGGCGTACGCGCCGCTCCCGTAACTCAGGGTGACGGCGTTCTGCAGGTCGACGCCGTCACTGTTGAGCGTGCCGATGGCGGACACGGAGTCGGGGAAGCCGAGGGACCCCAGGGCCCAGGTGAGCGGATAGACCGTGAGGTCCAGCAGCGCACCGCCGCCGGCCGCCGGGTCCCAGAGCCTGCTGGCCGGGTCCTCCGGAGCGGTGAACCCGAGGTCCGCCTGTATCCACCGGATGTCGCCCAGCTCGCCGGAGTGGATGATCTCCCAGGCGCGGTTCACGCTGGGCAGGAAGCGCGTCCAGACCGCTTCCATGAGGAACAGCCCACGGTCAGCGGCGATGGCTGCGAGTTCCTCCGCCTCGGTGGCATTGATGGTGAAGGGCTTCTCGCACAGGACGTGCTTGCCCGCCGTGAGGGCGGCCTTCGCGACGGCGTAGTGCTGGCCGTGCGGTGTGGTGATGTAGACGACGTCGACCTCCGGATCGTCCACGAGCCGCTGGTACCCGGCCACGCCGCCGTCGTTGCCGTAGCTCGTGGCGAACCCGAAGCGGTCCGCGAAGGCGGCGGCGCTGTCGGCACTGCGTGAACTGACCGCATGGAGCACGGCGTCCTCCAGCAGCGCGATGTCCTGCGTGACCTTGGACGCGATCCCGCCCGTGGCGATCACGCCCCACTTCAGGGGCCGGCCGGTGGCGACGACCGGGCTGGGAGCCCCGGCGCCGGCGCAGGGGGGAGTGATGATGCGGTGCTGTGGGTTCATGGACCCATCCTTGCCGCTGGCCGGAGCTGCGTCCATCCCCGGCACGACGAAGCGCCCCGGCCGGGGCCGGGGCGCTTCGGGTCCTGCTCCCGGAAGGATCCGGGCGGGTGCTACTGGGTCAGGGGAGCCAGCGTGGGGTCGTTGGCGTACGCCTCCGCTGCGTTCTCCTTGGTGACGATCTGCGGCTCGAGCAGGTACGCGGGAACCGTCTTCACGCCGTTGTCGTAGGAGTCGGGATCGTTGATCTCGAGTTCGTTCCCGGCCTGCAGGTCGTTGACCATCACGATGGCGTGTTCCACGAGGGCGCGGGTGTCCTTGTTGATCGTGGAGTACTGCTTGCCCTCCATGATCGACTTCACGGATTCGACCTCGGAGTCCTGGCCGGTGACGACCGGGATGGGCTTGCCGGCACCCTCGACCGAGGTCAGGATCGCACGGGCGAGCGTGTCGTTGGGGGAGAGGACGCCGTCGAGCTCTTCCGAGCTGTAGCTGCCGGACAGCAGGGTGTCCATGCGCTTCTGGGCGTTCTCCGCCTTCCAGCCCTGGGTGACGACCTGGTCGAAGGTCTCCTGGCCGGACACGACGACGAGGTTGCCGTTGTCGATCTCGGGCTGGAGGATGCTCATGGCGCCGTCGAAGAAGACCTTCGCATTGGCGTCGTCCGGCGAACCGGCGAACAGTTCGATGTTGTAGGGGCCCTCGGGCTTCGCGGCCTTCATGCCGTCCAGCAGGGCCTGGCCCTGGAGCTCGCCGACCTGGAAGTTGTCGTAGGCCACGTAGTAGTCCACGTTCTCCGTGTTGGTCAGCAGGCGGTCGTACGCGATGACGGTGATGCCGGCATCCTTGGCCTGCTGCAGCTGGGTGCCGAGCTGGGCGCCGTCGATGGCACCGACGACCAGGACCTTCACACCATTGGTGATCATGGAGCTGATCTGGTTCTGCTGCTCGGAGACACCGCCGTTGGCGAACTGCACGTCGGGATCGTAGCCGGCCTCGGTCAGGCCCTCATTGAAGAGCTCCTCGGCGAGGACCCAGTTCTCCGAGGTCTTCTGCGGGAGCGCGACGCCGATGGCCGATCCTGCTTCGAAGCCTGCAGCGGCGGTCTCGCCGTCTGCAGAGGGAGCCGCTTCTTCGCGGCCGCATCCGGTCAGCGCCAGCGCCGATATGGCAGCGATCGCTGCGAGGGATTTTGCGAAAGTACGCATTCTCATTCTCTTTCTCTTGCTTCTGGTGGACGGGGAAAGCTCTGGTGCCGGGACCCGGGTGTGCCGGGTCCTAGACGTCGTGGGAGATGACCTGCTTCGTTCCGACGGCCTGCTCGGTCGGTGCCGGGGTAGGTGCTTCGGTGTCGACCTTCTTGCCGCCGTCCCCTCCGCCGAATCTCCGGGTGATCAGGCCGATGATGGACGGCCTGCCCTGGTTCTTGCTGTAGACGTCGAAGGCGACGGCGATGAGCAGCACCAGGCCCTTGATGATCTGGGTCTGGTCCGCGCCGGCTCCGAGGAGCTGCAGTCCGTTGTTCAGGACGGCCATGACGAGGCCTCCGATGATGGATCCGACCACGGTGCCGACGCCGCCCGTGACGGCTGCGCCGCCGATGAACACGGCAGCGATCGCGTCGAGCTCCCAGCCGACGCCGTCGGACGGGCCGGACGCGGTGGAACGGCCGACGAAGATCATCCCGGCGAGGGCCGCGAGGATCGACATGTTCATCATGACCATGAAGTTCACGCGCTTGCCCTGCACGCCGGACAGCTCCGCCGCGTGGCGGTTGCCACCGACGGCGTACACGTGGCGGCCGGCGACGGTCTTGTTGGAGATGAAGGCGTAGACGATGACGAGGACGCCGAGGATCAGGCCGGGAACGGGGAAGGACGTGCCTGGACGCCCGGTGGCGAAGAGGTAGGTCGCGTAGAGGATGACCGCGGAGAGCAGGACCACCTTGGTGATGGGGACCCACATGGGGGGGACGTCGGCGTTGATCTTCTCCAGCTTGCGGCGTCCCCGGAACTCGTTGTAGATCACGAAGGCCACGAGGGCGAGGCCCATCAGCGCGGTCAGGTTGTTGTAGCCGATGTTCGGGCCGACCTCGGGCAGGTACCCGGCGCCGAGGTAGCGGAAGCCCTCGGGGACCGGGACGGTGAGGGAGTTGCCCACGGACTGGTTGGCGCCGCGGAACAGGAGCATCCCGGACAGGGTCACGATGAACGCGGGGATGCCGACATAGGCCACCCAGAAGCCGTGCCACATCCCGATGAGCGCGCCGAGCGCCAGGCCGAGCACCACCCCGAGGTACCAGGGGATGCCCCAGTCGCGCATCGCGATCGCGACGACGATGCCGACGAACGCGGCCACGGAGCCGACGGAGAGGTCGATGTGCCCCGCGATGATGACGAGCACCATCCCGATGGCGAGGATGAGGATGTACGAGTTACCGTTGAACAGGTTCATCATGTTCACGGACGTGAGCATCTTGCCGCCCGTGCGCCACTGGAAGAACAGGACGAGCGCGACCAGGGCGAAGATCATCCCGAATTGGCGGGTGTTCCCGCCGAAGATTTGTTTGAGGGAATTCATGGTGTCTTTCCTAGGGGCGTCGGGTCAGGCGGATTTCCTGCTGGCGGTCATGAGTTTCATCAGGGATTCCTGGTTCGCGTGCTCGCGGTCCACTTCTCCGGTGATGGCGCCCTCGAAGATCGTGTAGATCCGGTCCGAGAGGCCGAGCAGTTCGGGTAGTTCGGAGGAGATGACGATGACGCCCTTCCCCTGGTCGGCGAGTTTCTGGATGATGCCGTAGATCTCGTACTTGGCGCCCACGTCGATGCCGCGGGTGGGCTCGTCGAGGATCAGCAGTTCGGGGTCCGTGAACATCCACTTCGCGAGGACGACCTTCTGCTGGTTGCCACCCGAGAGTTTCGCGACGCCCTCGTTGACGCTCGGCGTCTTGGTGCGCAGGGACTTCCGGTACTCCTCGGCGACCCGGAACTCCTCGTCCCGGTCGACGACGAGCCCGTGCGTGATCTTCTTCAGGTTCGCGGACACCGTGGTGGTCTTGATGTCGTCCAGCAGGTTGAGGCCGAGCGACTTGCGGTCCTCGGTGACGTAGGCGAGGCCGGCGTCGATCGCGTGGGGTACCGAGCGGAGGGTGATCTCCTTGCCGTCCATGACGATCTGGCCCGATTTGAAGTTGCCGTAGGAGCGGCCGAAGACCGAGCGCGCGAGCTCCGTGCGCCCGGCGCCCATCAGCCCCGCGAACCCGACGATCTCGCCGCGCCGCACCTTGAAGTTCGAGTTCTTGCACACCAGGCGGTCGGGCACGGTGGGGTGTCCGACGGTCCAGTTCCGCACCTCGAAGAAGGTCTCACCGATCTTCGGGGTGTGCTCCGGGAAGCGGGATTCGAGCGAGCGGCCCACCATCCCGCGGATGATGCGGTCCTCGTCGACGCCGTCCTCCTTGACGTGCAGGGTCTCGATGGACTTGCCGTCGCGGATGATCGTGATCGAGTCGGCGATCTGCTCGATCTCGTTGAGCTTGTGGGAGATCATGATGCAGCTGATGCCCTTGGCCCGCAGGCCGGCCATCAGGTCCAGGAGGTGCTGCGAGTCGGACTCGTTCAGGGCTGCGGTGGGCTCGTCGAGGATGAGCAGCTTCACCGACTTGCTGAGCGCCTTGGCGATCTCGACGAGCTGCTGCTTGCCGACGCCGATGTCCTTGATCTTGGTGGTCGGGTCCTCGCTCAGGCCCACGCGGGCCATGAGCTCCAGCGTGGACCGGTTGACGTGGTCCCAGTCGATGACGCCGAAGCGGGTGGGCTCGTTGCCGAGGAAGATGTTCTCCGCGATGGAGAGCTCGGGGATGAGGGCGAGCTCCTGGTGGATGATGACGATGCCGGCGGCCTCACTGGAGCGGATGTCCTTGAACCGGACCTCCTCGCCCTGGAAGATGATGTCGCCCGAGTAGTCGCCGTACGGGTAGAGCCCCGAGAGGACCTTCATGAGGGTCGACTTCCCGGCGCCGTTCTCACCGCAGATGGCGTGGATCTCGCCGGCGCGGACCTCGATCGAGACGTCCGCGAGGGCCTTGACGCCCGGGAACTCCTTCGTGATGGAGCGCATCTCGAGGATGATGTGGTTCTTCATTGGTTCTCCCGCAGTGACGGCATTGTCTTGATGCAGGCCCAATCACGACCCGAACAGAATTGAACATGCCCGGGCCCTTGCAGTCAACTGTTGAACGCAGAGCTCCGGGAAAACAGAGGAAATCTTTAGGTGGAGCCCACGAGCGCGGGGGAGAGCCCCGACTGGGCAAGGACGACGGCCGCACCTCCGAGCGCCTCGGCGCGGTCACCGAGCGAGGACATGCAGACGGTCGTCGTCTCGCCGATGATGGGCACGGCGTGGCGGGCCAGTCCGCGTCGGATCGGCCCGAGGAGGATCTCGCCGAGATCGGTGAGCGGACCGCCGACGACGATCGTCTCGGGGTTGATCAGGTTGGCCATGTGGGCGAGCGCCCGCCCGATGGCGAGGCCGGCGTCGTCGATCACGCGGAGGGTCGCTGTGTCGCCGGTGAGCGCGCGGTCGATGATGCGCCGTGTGTCGACGGGCTCGCTGCTCCCGCGGCTGAGCAGCTCGATCATGGTGGAGGTCGATGCGACGGTCTCGAGGCAGCCGCGATTGCCGCAGCGGCAGATGAGGCCGTGTTCGTTGATGGTGGTGTGCCCCAGTTCCCCGGTGACCCCGACATTCCCGTAGAACAGCGCCCCATTGAGGACGAGGCCGGAGCCGATACCGGAGCCCACCTTGATGAACATCAGGTTGTCCACCGCGCTGTGGGGCCCCCACGTCACCTGCGCCAGGGCGCCCAGATTGGCGTCGTTGTCGATGAAGACGGGCACGCCCAGCCGTTCGCTGAACGTCTCGTGGATGTTGATGCCCACCCATTCGGGCAGGATGGCCCCCTGCACGACCGTCCCGCTGCGTCGGTCGATCGGGCCGGGGATGCCGATGCCGGCGCCGAGGAGTGCGCTCCGGGAGATACCGCCGTTCTCGAGCAGGGTGTCCAGGAGGTCCGACGCGGCGGCGAGGCCGTCGTAGGCGCTGTGGCCGAGCGGCAGGGGGACGGAGGCTTCCTGCAGGATCCGGTAGTTGGGGCTCGCGAGGACCACGCGGAGGTGCCGGCGGCCGATGTCGATGCCCGCCACGACCTGCCCGTTGTCGTTGAGGATGACGGACAGGGCCCGGCGCCCCGAGCTGGTGGTGGGCACGGTGCTCACGACCCCGGTCGTGGCCATGGACTTCACGATGTTCGAGACCGTCGCCGTCGAGAGGCCGGTCTGCCGGGCGAGTTCCGCCTGGGTCCGTGGGCCTCCGCTCATGAGGGCCGCGATGATGCGCTGCTGGTTCCGCTCGCGCAGGGCGGACTGGGAGCCCGGTTTCGGAGGCGGGCCGCTCACGCTCGTCCTCGCCGTCGAGGGGGATTCTGCGGGCATGGGATCAAGGCTGCCGTAACGGGTGCCTGTCGTCAAGAAGTGAACGCTTGGCGATGCTCTTGGGCGAGAGTCTTGTACCGCTCCGCGTTGGCCCGCACAGCCTCGACCTCGTCGTCGGTCAGCTCCCGGCGCACCTTGGCCGGGACGCCCGCGACGAGCGACCGCGGCGGGACGACCGTGCCCTCGAGCACGACGGCGCCGGCGGCGACGAGCGACCCGGCGCCGATGACGGCGCCGTTCATGACCGTGGCGCTCATCCCGATGAGGCAGTCGTCCTCGATGGTGCACCCGTGCACCACGGCGCTGTGTCCGACGCTGACACGATCGCCGATCGTGGCCGGATAGCCCGGATCGGCGTGGACCACCACGTTGTCCTGGAGGTTGGTCCCCTCGCCGATCGAGATCGGGGCGGTGTCGGCGCGGACGCTGGCACCGTAGAAGACGCTGGCGGACCCGCCGAGCGTCACCTCCCCGATGAGGGATGCGGTCGGCGCGGTGAACGCCGAATCGCTGATGACGGGGGTCCTGCCGCGGAAGGTGATGAGGTGTGCCATGGCGTCAGCCTAGGCGACGCCCCGCCGGCGCGGGAGCGGGGTCAGTTGAAGACGATCGTGCGGCGCCCGTCGAGGAGGACGCGGTGCTCCGCATGCCACTGCACCGCCTGCACCAGCGCCCGGCCTTCCAGTTCCCGCCCGATCGAGGCCAGTTGCTCGGCCGTGCGGGCGTGATCGACCCGGATGACCTCCTGCTCGATGATCGGTCCCTCGTCGAGGGCCCCGGTGACGTAGTGGGCGGTGGCGCCGATCAGCTTCACGCCGCGCGCGTGGGCCTGGTGGTACGGGCGGGCACCCTTGAAGGACGGCAGGAACGAGTGGTGGATGTTGATGGCCCGGCCGAGCAGGTCCCCGCAGAGCCGGTCGCTGAGGATCTGCATGTACCGCGCGAGGACCACGAGTTCGATCCCGTGCTCGTCCATCAGTGCGCGCAGCCTGTCCTCGGCGTCGTCCTTGGTCTCGGGCGTCACCGGGATGTGGTGGAACTCGACGCCGTAGAACGCGGCGAGCTCCTCGAGGTCGCGGTGGTTGGACACGATCACGGGGATGTCGATGGCGAGCGTGCCGGAGCGGTGCTGGAACAGGAGGTCGTTGAGGCAGTGCGCGGCCCTGGACACCATGATGAGCGTTCGGGTGCGGCGCGCGGACGGGGTCAGCGACCAGTCCATCCCGAACTCTGCGGCCACGGGCCCGAGGGCCGAGCGCAGGTCCTCCTCCGACGCGTCGGTGTCCAGTGCCACGCGCATGAAGAAGGTGCCCGTGTCCGGGCTGCCGTACTGCTGCGACTCGGTGATGTTGGCCCCCACGCCGACCAGGGCGCCCGAGACGCCGTGGACGATCCCGGGCCGGTCGGCGCAGGACAGCGTCAGGGAGAAGGAGCGGGAGGCGTCGGGGGAGGTCACCTACGCCAGATTACCGGGGGGTCCCGATTGTGACGCGATCCCGCGCAGCCGGACCGCGGCCGCCGTCGCCGCGGCCCGTCCGGCCCGTGACGCGCCGAGCGTCGACGCCGATGCACCGTAGCCGACGAGCAGGAGCCGTGGTTCCTTCAGCACGTGCACTCCGTCCATGACGATGCCGCCGCCGGGCTCCCGGAGGCGCAACGGTGCGAGGTGGTCCAGGGCGGCGCGGAAGCCGGTGGCCCAGAGGACGGCGTCGACGGGTTCCTCGGTGCCGTCCGTGAAGACCGCGGACCGCTCGTGCAGCTCGGCCAGCGGCCCGCGCGACACGAGGATCCCGGCGTCGATGCCCGCCCGGTAGTCCGCCGTGAGCGGCAGCCCCGTCGCCGACACCACACTGGCTGGCGGGAGGCCGGCACCCGTCCGGGCATCGACCGCGGCCTCGACCCCGCGGCCCCATTCGGCGTCGAACGGGCGGCGGGTGAACGACGGCGGACGGCGGGTCGACCAGACGGGCGTGGCCCCGGCGGCGTGGAGCTGGAGGACGAACTGCACGGCCGAGGTCCCGCCGCCCACCACGAGGACGCGCCGGCCCGCGAAGTCGCCGGCCGAGCGGTAGTCGTGCGTGTGCAGCTGACGCCCCCGGAAGACCCGGCGGCCGCGGTAGTGGGGCCAGTAGGGGCGGTCCCAGGTGCCGGTCGCACTGATGACGACGTCGGCCGTCCAGGTGCCGTCCGTCGTGGCCACGCGGAGGGGGCCGTCAGCCTGCCCGTCGTCGTCGGCTTCCACGCGGACCACCGTGACCGGCCGGACCACGGGCAGGCCGAAGGTCCGCTCGTAGTCGCCGTAGTACCGGTTCACCACGCGCGAGGCGGGCTCCTCCGGGTCCGGTGTCCCGAGGTCGAGGCCCGGGAGGTCGTGCAGGGCGTGGGCGGCGTCGAAGGTGAGGGCCGGCCAGCGGTGCAGCCAGGCGCCGCCGGGCGCGGGGTTGGCATCCAGGACCACGAAGTCCCGGTACGGCTCGAGTCCCCGGCGCACCAGGTGGTAGGCGCTGCTCAGCCCCGCCTGGCCGGCACCGATCACGACGACGCGGACGCGCCCTCCGGTCCCGAGCCCTTCCCGCGCCGGTCCCTGCATGGCGAACGACCTCCCCGCTGCGGCGCCGCTCGTCGGCCACCGCTCCACTGATGCGGAACCTGTCCCGCCGTCAGCGTATTCCGGCTAACATGGGAGCGTCGCGACTGGCGTAGGGTGGGCAACCACCAGGAAGCGGCAGGAGGCCGGGATCCCCTGCGGGGCGCCCACGCCTCCAGTGCAGACCACGGATCGCACGCCTGGGCCGCGGGTCACGTTTCATGAGCGGCCGGGGCACGGACTGCAGTCCCGACCCCGCCCGCGATTCACGCTGACCCCTTGCGAGACCCAGAGAAGGATCAACCGATGACCACTTCGCCCATCGCTCCGTCCCACGCCGACTCCGTCACCAACGCACCCCTGTCCGAGGTGGATCCGGAGATCGCCGCCGTCCTCAGGGACGAGCTCGCACGGCAGCGGGACACCCTCGAGATGATCGCCTCGGAGAACTTCGCGCCGCGCGCCGTCCTCGAGGCGCAGGGCAGCGTACTCACCAACAAGTACGCGGAGGGCTACCCCGGACGCCGCTACTACGGTGGGTGCGAGCACGTCGACGTCGCCGAGAACCTCGCGATCGAGCGGGTCAAGGCGCTGTTCGGCGCCGAGTTCGCGAACGTCCAGCCGCACTCCGGCGCCCAGGCCAACGCAGCGGCGCTCTCCGCCATGATCAAGCCCGGTGACAAGATCATGGGCCTCTCCCTCGCGCACGGCGGGCACCTGACGCACGGCATGAAGCTGAACTTCTCCGGCAAGCTCTACGAGGTCGCGGCCTACGGCGTCGAGGAGGACACCCACCGCCTGGACATGGAGCGGGTCCGCGAGCAGGCGCTCGCCGCGAAGCCCCAGGTCATCATCGCCGGCTGGTCGGCCTACCCCCGCCAGCTCGACTTCGCCGCGTTCCGCGCGATCGCCGACGAGGTCGGCGCGCTGCTCTGGACCGATATGGCGCACTTCGCCGGCCTCGTCGCCGCCGGCGTCCATCCCAGCCCGGTCCCGTACTCCGACGTCGTCACCTCCACGGTCCACAAGACCCTCGCGGGTCCCCGCTCCGGCGTGATCCTCGCCAAGCAGGAATGGGCCAAGAAGCTCAACTCGAACGTCTTCCCCGGCCAGCAGGGCGGTCCGCTCATGCACGTCATCGCGGGCAAGGCCACGGCCTTCAAGATCGCCGGCTCGGCCGAGTTCAGGGAGCGCCAGGACCGCGTCCTCGAGGGTGCACGCATCATCGCGGAGCGCCTCACGGCGTCGGACGTCACCGAGCACGGCGTGTCGGTGCTCACGGGAGGCACGGACGTCCACCTCGTCCTCGTGGACCTGCGGAACTCGTCGCTCGACGGCCAGCAGGCCGAGGACGTGCTGCACTCGGTCGGGATCACCGTCAACCGCAACGCGGTGCCCTTCGATCCCCGTCCGCCGATGGTCACCTCGGGCCTGCGCATCGGCACGCCCGCACTCGCGACCCGCGGCTTCGGCGCCACCGAGTTCACCGAGGTGGGCGAGATCATCGCCGCGGCGCTCAAGCCCTCACCCGACGTCCAGGCCCTCCGTGCCCGCGTGTCCGCGCTCGCCGCCGACTTCCCGCTGTACCCGGGCCAGGAGGAGTGGTAGACGGGCTCCCGCCCGGCGCCCTCGCCTCCGAGGCCGCGGCGTCGACCGGCTACGACATCCCGGCCGAGGAATGCTGCTTCACCGGCTGCTGCGACCGCGGCAAGGCCTTCCTGCTCGAACAACTGGACACCCCGAGAAGGACGATCCTCATGACGACGACAGCCCGCATCCTTGACGGTAAGGCGACCGCCGCCCGGATCAAGGAGGAACTGACCGGGCGCGTCAGCGCCCTCCGGGAGCGCGGTGTGACACCGGGACTCGGCACGGTGCTCGTCGGGGATGATCCCGGCAGCCACTCCTATGTCGCAGGCAAGCACCGCGACTGCGCCCAGGTGGGCATCACCTCGGTGCGCCGGGACCTGCCCGCCACCGTCACCCAGGAGGAACTCGAGGCGGTCCTCGACGAGCTGAACGGCGACGACGCCACCACCGGGTACATCGTGCAGCTCCCGCTACCCGCGCACCTCGACACCAACGCGATCCTCGAGCGCATCGACCCGGCGAAGGACGCCGACGGCCTGCACCCGATGAACCTCGGCAGGCTGGTCCTCAACGTCAACGGCGAGATGGAGTCGCCCCTGCCGTGCACCCCGCACGGGATCGTCGAGCTCCTCCTCCGGCACGACGTCGCCCTCGAGGGCCTCGACGTGCTCGTCGTGGGACGTGGCGTCACCGTGGGCCGGCCGCTCGGGCTGCTCCTGACCCGCAGGCAGATCAACGCGACCGTCACCCTGGCCCACACCGGGACCGTCGACCTCGCGGACCACCTCGGCCGCGCCGACGTCGTCGTGGCGGCCGCCGGGATCCCGCACATGATCACCGCGGACCAGCTCAAGCCCGGCGCGATCGTGCTCGACGTCGGTGTGAGCCGGGTCGAGGACCCGGAGACCGGGAAGGCGAAGCTCACCGGCGACGTCGACCCCGCCGCGGCGTCCGTCGCCGGCTGGCTGTCGCCGAACCCCGGGGGAGCGGGGCCCATGACCCGGGCGATGCTGCTCACGAACGTCGTCGAGGCCGCCGAGCGTCGGGCCGCGCAGGCGTAGACACCCCGCAACCCCCCACAGGGGTCCTGCCCAGGGGAGTTGTCCCCTAGGCTGGGCGGGTGCCCACCCCTCCCGCCGGACCGCCGGTCATCTCCGCGCAGCAGCTCAGCAAGCATTACGGCGACTTCAAGGCCGTCGACGGCATCTCCTTCGAGGTGCCGGCGGGGGAGTCGTTCGGCCTGCTCGGCCCGAACGGTGCGGGGAAGTCGACCACCATGCGCATGATCGGCGGTGTCTCGCAGCGGACGTCGGGCCGGCTCACCATCATGGGCCTCGACCCCGAGGACCACGGCCCCGAGGTCCGCGCCCACCTCGGGGTGGTGCCGCAGCAGGACAACCTCGACGAGGAACTGAAGGTGCGGGACAACCTCATCGTGTACGGCCGCTACTTCGGCCTCCCCATGAGCTACCTCAAGCCGAAGGCCGACGAGCTGCTGGAGTTCGCCCAGCTCACCGACAAGGCGGGCGCCAAGGTCGATGCGCTGTCCGGGGGCATGAAGCGCCGGCTCACTATCGCGCGTTCGCTCATCAACGAGCCGAAGATCCTCCTGCTGGACGAACCCACCACGGGCCTGGACCCGCAGGCGCGGCACATCCTCTGGGACAGGCTGTTCCGGCTGAAGGAGTCCGGGGTGACCCTGATCCTCACCACGCACTACATGGACGAGGCGGAACAGCTCTGCGACCGGCTCGTGGTCGTGGACAAGGGCCGGATCATGGCGGAGGGGTCGCCCGCGCAGCTCATCCGGGAGCACTCCACCCGCGAGGTGCTCGAGCTGCGGTTCGGTTCGGAGCGCAACACCACGGTGGCGGGTGAGCTGCAGGGCATCGGGGAGCGGCTCGAGCCATTGCCGGACCGCGTACTCATCTACGCCCGGGACGGCGAGGCGGCCCTGGAACAGGTCACGTCCCGCGGACTGAAGCCCCTCACGTCCCTCGTGCGGCGGTCCTCCCTGGAGGACGTGTTCCTGCGCCTGACCGGGAGGAGCCTCGTTGAGTGACCGCGAGCCCACCGCCGTCCGGGACGCCCCCGCCGGCCCGCCGTACCTCCTCCACGCCCACCCGCCGGAGGTCTCCGCGCGCAGGGCCCGTGCCTTCGGATCTTGGTACTACGCCGAGCATGTGCTCCGCTCCATGCAGAGCTACCGCTGGACGCTGCTCGCATCCAGCGTCGGCACCCCGGTCATGTACCTGTTCGCGATGGGCGTGGGCCTGGCCACGCTCGTCGACGCGAACTCCGCCACGGCTTTCGGCGGCGTCGGCTATCTCGCGTTCCTCGCCCCGGCCCTGCTGGCATCCGCGACCATCATGACGGCGGCCACCGAGTTCACCTACCCCGTCATGGCGGGGTTCAAGTGGCGGCGGCTCTACTACGGGCCGCACGCCTCGCCCCTCAGCACCGACCAGATCGTCCACGGGCACGTCCTCGCGATCACGGCCCGGCTGACCGCGACCACCATCATCTACTTCCTCATCGTCGCCGCCTTCGGTGCGTCGCCGTCCGCCACGGGAGCGGCCGTCATCCCCGTCGCGGTCCTCAGCGGCCTGGCGTTCGGCCTCCCGCTGATGGCCTACTCGGCGAGCGTCGAGGAGGACAAGGGCCAGTTCGCGCTCGTCATGCGCTTCGTCGTGACCCCGCTGTTCCTCTTCTCCGGGACGTTCTTCCCGCTCGACACCCTGCCGGTCTTCCTGCAGTGGATCGGCTGGATCTCGCCGCTCTGGCACGGCACCGAACTGGGCCGGAGCCTCACCTACGGGCAGGTCGTCCCGCTCTGGCTCACCGTGGTCCATGTGCTGTACCTGGTGGCCCTCGCCACCGTCGGACTGCGCCTGGCCCGCTCCGTCTACGCGAGGCGGCTCGGCCGATGAGTGCCCAGCTCACCGCGCAGGACTATGTGCTGGACGGTTCGAAGCGGCGCATGGCCGCCCTGTATTCACGCAACGCCAGGGCGGTCATCGCGCGGGGGCTCCTGGCGACCCGCAGCAGCAACTGGCTCATCATGGTGTCCGGTTTCTTCGAACCGGTGCTCTACCTGGTCTCCATGGGCGTGGGCCTCGGCGCCCTCGTCGGCACGGTCGAGGGACCCGACGGACGGCCGATCAGTTACGCGGCCTACATCGCACCGGCCCTGCTCGCGGTCTCGGCCATGAACGGGGCCGTCTACGACAGCACCTGGAACGTCTTCTTCAAGATGAACTTCGCCAGGCTGTACCAGGGGATGCTCTACACCTCGCTCGGGCCGCTGGACGTCGCCATCGGCGAGATCTTCCTGGCCCTCCTGCGCGGGGCCCTGTACGCCACGGGCTTCACCGCGGTGATGGCGCTGATGGGGTTTGTCCCCTCGCCGGTGGCGCTGCTCGTCATCCCGGCGTCGGTGGTGATCGCGTTCGGGTTCGCGTCCTTCGGCATGGGTATCACGAGCTTCATGAAGACGTTCCAGCAGATGGAGTGGATCAACTTCGTGATGCTGCCGATGTTCCTGTTCTCGGCGACCTTCTACCCGCTGAGCGTGTATCCGCAGGGCATCCAGTGGGTCATCCAGGCGTTGCCCCTCTGGCACGGCGTGGAACTGCTGCGCCAGATCAGCGTCGCCTCGTTCACCTCGGCGACGGTGCTCCACCTCGGCTATTTCCTCGTCATGATCGCGGTGGGCATGCTGCTGACGACCCTGCGCCTGCGGAAGCTCTTCCTGCGGTAGTCCCCGGCGGATGTCGTCCCTGGAGGATGGACTCCCTGGGCGGATGGACCTAGGCGACGAGCGTCGCGTACACGACGTAGTTGTCGTCGAACTCCCCGGTGTCGGGGTTGTAGCCGTCACAGGTGATGAGGCGCAGTTCCGATCCCGGGGTGTTCCCGTACACCTCGAGGGTGGGGAACGAGTCCTTCCCGTACGCCTCGCCGCGCTGGAACTCGAAGACCGCCGTCGTGCCGTCCGCCCGGATGACACTCATGCGGTCACCGGCCTTGAGGGCGCGGAGGTCGGCGAAGACGCCCTTGCCGCCGTCGGTGGCATTCACGTGGCCGAGCATGACGGCCGGACCACGATCGCCGGGCGTGGGGGACTGGTCGTACCAGCTCGCGGGCGCTCCCGGGCCGTCGGGCGGTACCTCGAGGCTGCGGTTCTCGCGCAGGCCCAGGCTCAGCAGGTCGGTCCGGACGCCGATCGACGCGATCTCGAGGGTGACGGGCGCCGAGGCCGGGAGCACGGCGGGCAGCGGAGGTGCCGCAGCCGGGGCGGTCGACGGCACACTCGAGGGGGTGGCCGACGCCGTGGAGGGCGGGGCGGAGGGCGCTGTCGCGTCGGTGCCCGCTTCTGCGCCCGAGGAGACGCTCGGGGAGGCGGCGGGAGCCGGCGCGGTCGCGGGGGTGCCCGCGGCTCCGCACCCGGTCAGGAGGAAAAGGGCGGCCACCGCCGGGGCGGTGAAGCCCCAGCGGTGGCCGGTTACTCTATCGATCATCGTGAATGATCGGGACTATGCGTTGTCGGCCGTACGGCGACGGACGACGAAGGCTCCGCCGGCTGCTGCGGCTAGGACGAGGCCGCCACCGAGGGCGATCATGCCCGTGGTGTTGGAGGAGGACTCCATGGCGACGCCCGTGTCGGCTCCGCCGGAAGGCATGGCAGCCATCTGGCCCTTCACGAGGGTGCCGCACAGTGCGGGCGACGTGGCTCCGAGGGGGAGCTTGGGATCGAGATCGCTGGGGGAGGAGAAGACCTCGGTGGAGACGCCGGCGGTCGCGGGATCGAGACCGTGCACGACGACGACGGCGGTGCCGGCCTCGAGGGATGCCTTGGTCGCGGCGTCGAGGGTGATTTCACGCTGGACGTTGTAGGTACCGCCCTGGCCGCCGAGCGCCAGGTTCAGGCCCTCTGCCGGCGTGGTGGCGCCGGAGGTGGTCAGCGTGGTCAGGATGCCGCCGTAGTTGCCGGCGCCCTCGGTGACGTTGACGATGCCGTCGCCATTGGCGTCCTGGGCCATCGTGGGGCAGGTGCCCATGGCGCCGCCGTGGATGTGCTGGACGTGCGGGTACGGTCCGTCCATGAAGGTCTCGGCCAGGCCGGAGACCTGCAGGTTGACCATGGCGGTGTCGCCGGTGACATCGACGGTGATGCTGCCGGTACCGGTGGTGCCGTTGAGCTGGCCGAGGGTCGACGAGTAGCTGGCGTCGGCCGCCATTGCCGGGGATCCCGCCATGGCGACGGTGCCGAGTGCGAGGGCCGGTACGGCCAGGAGACGCATCTTCTTGTTCATGGGTGTTCCTCCATTGTACGAATGAAGCGCACCGAGGGGGCGCGCACGGGTGTACTTCGGGGTGACTGCCATCACGGATGGGAATTCTGGAAGGAAACTTATCAAAGCCTGACAGTTCGCCCGCGGTGGAAGCACCGGGGGCGCCGCTGCCGATGCGCGAGAATGGTGGGATGCAGTCATTAGGGAGTAATGGGAGGCCCGCGGGCCGGAGTCGCATCGGCACGGGCAGTGCAGGGATGGCCGTCATGCTGATCGTGTTCCTGGTCGCTGTGGTGTTCGCGGCGAACCAGAACGACGTCGTCGGCTGGCTGGTGGTGATCGTCTCGCTCGGGTGGCTCCTCGTCTTCAGCTATGTGGTCTTCAGCCTCCGGGGAGCGGCGCGGAAGGCGACGGCGCGCCTGGAGGCCCAGGGGGTCTTCGGGCCGGCCGGGCAGGGTCCGTCGGGGCAGGGCCCGGCGCGGCCCGTCACCTCGGACCGGGCCCGGGACCTGAAGCTCGATCACAGCTTCAAGATCGTCCAGGTGCAGGTCGGCGTGGTCAGGGAGTACCTCGGCAGGGACGAAGGCATGGTCGAGCGGGCCCTCGAGACGATCGAGATCACCTCGCACAACGCCCGCTCCATGATGAAGGGCTCCACCGAGGGGCCCGTCGAGGGCACCATTGTCGACTGAGGGGCCCTCCCCCCGGATGAATCGGAATACCCTGCCGGGTACAGTTGATCGGGTGAGTCCGGCTTCGAATCCCCCACAGAAACCCCTGCGCATCGCCTCGGTCAACGTCAACGGGATCCGCGCCGCCTACAAGCGTGGGATGCAGGACTGGCTGGACGGGCGGGACATCGACATCCTCTGCCTGCAGGAGGTCCGGGCCCCCGACGCCGTCCTCCGGACCCTGCTGGGCGAGGGCTGGCACATCCTACATACCGAGGCCGAGGCCAAGGGACGCGCCGGGGTGGCCGTCGCCTCCCGGCAGCAGCCGACGGCGACGCGGACCACGATCGGCGACTCCTACTTCGACACGTCCGGCCGCTGGGTGGAGGCCGACTTCGACGTTAACGGCGCACACCTCACCGTCGTGAGCGCCTACGTCCACTCGGGAGAGGTCGGCACGCAGAAGCAGGACGACAAGTACCGCTTCCTCGACGCCATGGCCACCCGTCTGCCCCAGCTACGCGACGGCGCCGACCACGCCGTGGTCATGGGGGACCTGAACGTGGGCCACACCCGGCTCGACATCCGGAACTGGAAGGGCAACATCAGGAACGCGGGCTTCCTTCCCGAGGAGCGGGCGTACTTCGACCGCTTCTTCTCGGACGACTGCGGCTTCGTGGACGTGGCACGCCACCTCGCGGGCGATGTCGACGGCCCCTACACCTGGTGGTCCTGGCGCGGCAAGGCGTTCGACAACGACACCGGCTGGCGGATCGACTACCAGCTGGCCACCCGGGCCCTCGCCACGAGCGCCGTGACCTCCGACGTCGACAGGGCGCCGAGCTGGGACACGAGGTTCTCGGACCACGCGCCGCTCGTCGTCGACTACCAGATCTAGATTCAGGACAGCTTCCATGACACACCCCACGCCCGCCGCGCACCCGGACCGGCGGCAGCGCATCCTCTCGGGCATGCAGCCCTCGGCGGGTTCCCTGCACCTCGGCAACTACCTCGGCGCGCTCGTCCAGTGGGTGCGCCTGCAGGAGACCTACGACGCCGTCTTCTTCATCCCCGACCTGCACGCCATCACGGTGCCGCAGGACCCGCAGGAACTGGCGCACCGCACCCGGCTCACCGCCGCACAGTACATCGCGGGCGGCGTCGACCCGGACCGGGCGACGCTCTTCGTGCAGTCGCACGTCCCGGAACACACCCAGCTCGCCTGGGTGCTGAACTGCATCACCGGATTCGGTGAAGCCTCGCGCATGACGCAGTTCAAGGACAAGGCCTCGAAGCAGGGGACGGATGCCGCGAGCGTGGGCCTGTTCACCTACCCGGTCCTCCAGGCCGCGGACATCCTCCTCTACCAGCCGGACGGGGTCCCGGTGGGCGAGGACCAGCGCCAGCACGTGGAGCTCAGCCGCGACCTGGCGCAGCGGTTCAACACGCGGTTCGGTGAGACGTTCGTGGTGCCGGAACCCTTTATCCAGAAGGGCTCCGCGAAGATCTACGACCTGCAGAACCCGACGGCGAAGATGTCGAAGTCCGCCTCGTCCCCGGCCGGGCTCATCAACCTCCTCGACGACCCGAAGGTCACCGCCAAGCGCATCCGGTCCGCGGTCACCGATGCCGGAACGGAGATCCGCTTCGACAGGGCCGGGAAACCCGGGATCTCCAACCTCCTCGCGATCTACTCCAGCCTGTCCGGGCGGACCGTCGCGGAACTCGAGGCCGAGTACGAGGGGCGCATGTACGGCCACCTGAAGGTGGACCTCGCCGAGGTGGTGGTGGACGCCCTGACCCCCGTCCGCAGCCGGGCGGAGGAGCTGCTGTCCGACCCCGCGGAACTCGATCGCCTGCTCGCCAAGGGCGCCGCGAAGGCCCGCAGCCTGGCCGCTCCCACCCTCGCCGAGGTCTACGCGCGGGTCGGCTTCCTTCCTGGCGCCGGGTCCCTCTGACCCATGTGCGCCTCGACCATCCAGCCCCGCGGAGCGGTAGGAGACTCGTCCTTCTCCAGCGTGACCGGTAGCTCCGTGGGGGTCACCATCCCGATTCCCGAGCCCCTCGCCGGCACCCTCGAGCTGTGGCGGGCGTCCTTCGGCGACCCGATGGCGGCGGTCGTGCCGCCGCACATCACCCTCATCACGACGACGCCGGCCACGGACTGGGACGAGACCATCGACCACGTCCGCGCGGTGGCCCGCGACCAGGCCCCGTTCACCGTCCGGCTCCTCGGCACCGGGTCCTTCCGGCCGGTCTCCCCGGTGGTCTTCCTCACGCTCGTGGAGGGCTTCCACGAGTGCGTGGATCTCCATGCCAGGCTGCAGTCCGGTCCGCTCGAGCGTGAGCTCGACTTCCCGTTCCATCCGCACGTCACCGTGGCGCACGATGTCTCCGACGCCGGCATGGACGCCGCCGTCGAGGAGCTGCGCACCTTCGAGGCCTCGTTCGAGGTGCGATCCATGGGACTCTATGAGCACGTACCGTCGGGCCTCTGGAAACTGAGGGAGGAGCTGTACTTTGGTCAAGGTACTGACGGCTCCGAAGCCGCAGCCGGTTGATCCGCCGTCGCCGGCCGATCTGCCCGGGCTGCACCGCAGGGTCGCAGAAGCCCGGATCCGGCTCGGGCGGCTGACCCGCTCAGGCGGTGGCGGCGTCGAACTCCTCGTCGCGCGGGTGGATCTCGCCCTGTCACGCATCAATACTTTCCGCGCGGTGCGGGTGTTCCAGCTGTATCTCCGCCGGCGTGGCCCCCTCATGGCCGCGGGTCTTGCCTACCGCCTCTTCTTCGCCATCGCGGCCCTGCTGGTGGTCGTGTTCGCCGCCCTGGGCATCATCATCGCCGGGAACGAGAACCTGCAGGACATCGCCGTGGACCTGCTCGACCAGGCCGTCCCGGGCCTGATCGACCAGGGGGAGGGGGCCGCCGGCCTCGTGACGCCCGACGCGCTGTTCGAGGCCACGAGTAACCTCGGCTGGACCATCGTCATCTCCGCGGGCGTGATGGTGGTGACCTCCCTCGGGTGGATCGGGGGGATGCGCCAGGCGATGCGGGGGATGTTCGGCCTGCGTCCCGTGGCCGTGATGCCGCCCGTCCTCTGGGCGAAGGACCTCGTCACCCTCGCGCTGCTCGGGGTCGTGATGCTCGTGACGACAGCGCTCGGCGTGGTCGCCACCAACACCCTGGGGGCACTGCTCTCCTTCCTCGACCTGGGCGCGGCCACCCAGGGGCTGACCCAGGCCGCGGGCTTCGCGATCATGATCCTCCTGGACACCTTCGTCGTCGTGGTCCTGCTCCGATCCTCCTCCGCGATCACGATGCCGAAGCCGATCCTCCTCCAGGGCGCGCTCATCGCAGGCATCGGGACCTCGGTGCTCCGGTTCTTCTCGACGCAGATCGTCGGCCTCTTCGGCAACAGCGTGATCCTGCTGTCGGTCGCGGTGGTCGTCGCCCTGTTCGTCTGGTTCTACCTGCTGAGCCAGGTGTACCTGCTCGCGACCGCCTGGTGCGCCGTGGGGACGGCGGATGCGGCCGCCGAGTCCGCGCGCCTGCACCATGCCAAGGCCGGATCGCTGCGGCAGCGGAGCAGGCGGAGGAGCCGCACCTAGCCCGACGGGCGGCGGCGTGCGGCGACGTCCGACCGGCAGCCGTGCCCACCCGGACGCAGAAAGGGCGGCCCGTCGGGACGGACCGCCCTTTCCCAGGTGCTGCAGCGCCGGATCGTGCCCGGCGTGCCGGATCAGATCTTGCGGGTCAGGATCGCCTGCTTGACCTCGGAGATGGCCTTCGTGACCTGGATGCCGCGGGGGCAGGCCTCGGTGCAGTTGAAGGTGGTCCGGCAGCGCCAGACTCCCTCCTTGTCATTGAGGATCTCCAGGCGCATGTCCCCGGCGTCGTCCCGCGAGTCGAAGATGAAGCGGTGGGCGTTGACGATCGCGGCCGGTCCGAAGTACTGGCCATCGGTCCAGAACACGGGGCAGGACGACGTGCACGCGGCGCACAGGATGCACTTGGTGGTGTCGTCGTAGCGGTCGCGCTCCTCGGCGGACTGCAGTCGCTCCTTGCTGGGCTCGTGGCCCTTGCTGACCAGGAACGGCATGATCTCGCGGTAGGACTGGAAGAAGGGTTCCATATCCACGATCAGGTCCTTCTCCACGGGGAGTCCCTTGATGGGTTCCACGAGGATGGGCTTGGACGTGTCGAGGTCCTTCAGCAGCGTCTTGCAGGCGAGCCGGTTGCGGCCGTTGATGCGCATCGCATCCGAGCCGCAGACGCCGTGGGCGCACGACCGCCGGAAGGACACGGAGCCGTCGTGCTCCCACTTGACCTTGTGCAGGGCGTCCAGCACACGGTCGGTGCCGTACATGGTCAGCTGCCATTCGTCCCAGTGCGCCTCGTCGGACACCTCGGGATTGTAGCGGCGGACCTTCAGGGTGATGTCGAACGTGGGGATCTCTCCGCCGCCGCCGACGCCGGGCGCAAGCTCGACCTTGGAGGCCGGCTCCTTCTCCATTGTTTCGGTGCTCATCAGTACTTACGCTCCATGGGCTGGTATCGGGTGAAGATCACCGGTTTGGTCTCAAGGCGGACGCCACTGGTCTCGGTGGCGCTCGGATCCTTGTAGGCCATGGAATGGGTCATGAAGTTCTCGTCGTCACGCTCGGGGAAGTCCTCCCGGAAGTGGCCGCCGCGGGACTCCCTGCGGTGCAGGGCCGCCGCGGTCATGACCTTCGCCATGTCGAGGAGGAACCCGAGTTCCACGGCTTCCAGCAGGTCGAGGTTGAACCGCTTGCCCTTGTCCTGCACCGTGATGCGCGTGTAGCGCTCCTCCAGCGTATCGATCACGCGCAGGGCCTCCACGAGGGTCTGCTCGGTGCGGAACACCTGGACGTTGGCATCCATGATGTCCTGCAGTTCTTTGCGGATCAGCGCGACGCGCTCCCCGCCCTCCGAGCTGCGCGCCCGGTTCAGGAGTTCCTCGGTCTCGACCGTGGGGTTCTCCGGGATGTCGACGAAGTCGGCGGTCAGGGCGTACTCGGCGGCGGCCAGGCCGGCCCGCTTCCCGAACACGTTGATGTCGAGCAGCGAGTTGGTGCCGAGGCGGTTCGACCCGTGGACGGAGACGCAGGCCACCTCGCCGGCGGCGTACAGGCCGGGGACCACGGTGTCGTTGTCCGAGAGGACCTCGGCCTTGATGGTGGTCGGGATGCCACCCATCGCATAGTGCGCCGTCGGGAAGACCGGCACCGGCTCCGTGTAGGGCTCCACGCCGAGGTAGGTGCGGGCGAACTCGGTGATGTCGGGCAGCTTCGCGTCGATGTGCGCGGGCTCCAGGTGCGTCAGGTCGAGGAGGACGTAGTCCTTGTTCGGCCCGGCACCGCGGCCCTCGCGCACCTCGTTCGCCATGGACCGGGCGACGATGTCACGCGGCGCGAGGTCCTTGATGGTGGGGGCATAGCGTTCCATGAACCGCTCGCCCTCCGAGTTGCGGAGGATGGCACCCTCGCCGCGGGCGGCCTCCGAGAGGAGGATGCCCAGGCCCGCGAGGCCCGTCGGGTGGAACTGGAAGAACTCCATGTCCTCGAGGGGGATGCCGCGGCGGAAGGCGATGCCCATGCCGTCACCGGTCAGGGTGTGGGCGTTGGAGGTGGTCTTGTAGACCTTGCCGACACCGCCCGAGGCGAAGACGACGGACTTCGCCTGGAAGATATGCAGCTCTCCCGAGGCGAGATCGTAGGAGACGACGCCCGCGACGCGCTTCTCGATGCGCGTCTCGCCGTCCACCAGGACCTCCTGGTCGACCAGGAGGAGGTCCAGCACGTAGTACTCGTTGTAGAACTCGACGTTGTGCTTGACGCAGTTCTGGTACAGCGTCTGGAGGATCATGTGCCCCGTGCGGTCGGCCGCGTAGCAGGACCTGCGGACGGGTGCCTTGCCGTGGTCGCGGGTGTGGCCGCCGAAACGCCTCTGGTCGATGCGTCCCTCGGGCGTGCGGTTGAACGGCAGGCCCATCTTCTCGAGGTCGAGGACGGCTTCAATGGCTTCCTTCGCCATGACCTCGGCAGCGTCCTGGTCGACGAGGTAGTCGCCGCCCTTGACGGTGTCGAACGTGTGCCACTCCCAGTTGTCCTCTTCGACATTGGCGAGTGCCGCACACATGCCACCCTGTGCGGCCCCGGTGTGCGAGCGGGTGGGGTAGAGCTTCGTCAGGACGGCGGTGCGTGCGCGCTGGCCGGACTCGATGGCCGCGCGCATTCCTGCGCCGCCAGCGCCGACGATGACGACGTCGTACTTGTGGACCTGCATGCTGGTCGCTCTTTCTGTTGGAACCGTTGTGGGTGCATGAGTGCGCCACGGTGGGCCCACATGCGGGGACTGCCGGCCTGCGGCAGGTGTTACGGGGCGGGGCAGTAGTCCGCGACGTGGGCTACACCGTTGACCACGGGGCAGGGATCGAAGGTGAAGATCACGAGCGTGCCGAGGACCACGATGACGACGGTCGAGGTGTACAGGACACCCTTCAGCCACATGCGCGTGCTGTTCTTCTCCGCGTAGTCGTTGATGATGACCCGGATGCCGTTGGTGCCGTGCAGCATGGCCAGCCACAGCATCGTCAGGTCCCAGATCTGCCAGATGGGGCTGGCCCACTTCCCGGCGACGAACCCGAAGTCGATGCCGCTGATGCCGTCACCCGCGACGAGGTTGACGTAGAGGTGCACGAAGATCAGCACCACCAGGATGGCTCCCGAGATGCGCATGAACAGCCAGGCGATCATCTCGAAGTTGCCGCGGGAGCCGGAGGTGCGGGAGTAGCCTGGGGACACCCGGCCGGAGCGGGGGCTTTCTATGGTTGGCGTAGCCATGGCGTACTAACCTCCGAAGACGTGCGAGAGATGGCGGATCGAGAAGGCGATCATGACGACCGCCCAGAGGCCGACGACGCTCCAGAGCATCTGGCGGTGGTACTTGGGACCCTTCTTCCAGAAGTCCACGAGGATCACGCGGATGCCGTTGAAGGCGTGGAAGACGATCGCGGCGACGAGGCCGAGCTCACCGAGGCCCATGATCGGGTTCTTGTAGGAGGCGATGACGGCGTCGTAGGCCTCCGGCGAGACCCGCACGAGCGAGGTGTCCAGGACATGGACGAGGAGGAAGAAGAAAATCACGACCCCGGTGATGCGGTGGGCAACCCAGGACCATTGGCCTTCCCGGCCACGGTAGAGGGTGCCTGTTGGTGACAGTGTCTTCGTCTTCGGCATTGAATTGACCTCCCTGCATCGCGAGGGCGTTAGCGCGATATACGCAGGGATTACGCCGGTGCGACAGCACTCTTCAGATAAGAATAATCTAGGGCGGTGACATTTCCGGTTCAATGTAGGCACCCCTCACCTGTGACGTTGTTAACACCGGCGTCGACACCGGTGGTCGACGCCCGGCGGTCGGCCGCCCCCGCGGGAGGATCCCCTGCCCGGGGTGCGTCGGTTACCGTGGAATGGATGAGTACTGAGAGGGCGGCTGCCCACACCCCTGACACCGACCCCGCGGACGATGCGCTCGCGCGCTTCCATGGCGTGATCCCCGCCGGAGGCACCGGCACACGGCTGTGGCCGCTCTCGCGGGCGGCGGCGCCCAAGTTCCTGCACGACCTCACGGGTTCCGGCAGCACCCTGATCCGCGCCACCTACGACCGCCTCCGTCCGCTCTGCGACGGTCGGATCATGGTGGTCACCGGCGTCGTCCACCGGCGCGCGGTGCTCGAGCAGCTCCCTGAGATCGAGGACCTGAACCTGGTCCTCGAGTCGGAGCCGAAGGATTCCGGTGCAGCGATCGGGCTCGCCGCCGCCATCCTCCACCGGAGGGACCCGCGCATCATCATGGGGTCCTTCGCCGCCGACCAGGTGATCTCGCCGGTCGACGTGTTCCAGGACGCGGTCCGCGAGGCCATCCACACGGCCGCCCGCGGTTTCATCGTGACCATCGGCATCAAACCGACCCACGCGTCGACCGGTTTCGGGTACATCCGCGCCGGTGAGCCCCTCGCCGTGGACGGGGCGCCGAGCGCGCACGCCGTCATCGAATTCGTGGAGAAGCCCTCGCAGGACGTCGCCGACGGCTATATCGAGAGCGGCAACTACTCCTGGAACGCCGGCATGTTCGTGGCGCCCGTGGACCTCATGCTCAAGCACCTGTCCGCCAACGAGCCCGAGCTCTACGCTGGCCTCACCGAGATCGCGGAGGCCTGGGACACGCCGCGCCGCGTCGAGGTGGCCCGCCGCGTCTGGCCGACGCTGCCGAAGATCGCCATCGACTACGCCGTCGCAGAGCCGGCGGCCGCCGCGGGCGACGTCGCCATGATCCCCGGCGAGTTCAGCTGGGACGACGTCGGCGACTTCGCGGCCATCGGCCGGCTGAACCCGGCCGAGGAGAACAGCGAGCTCACGGTGATGGGGGAGGGGGCGCGCGTCTTCTCCGAGAACGCCTCGGGCATCGTCGTCTCGGACACCAAGCGGGTGATCGCGCTGATCGGGATCGACGACGTCGTCATCGTGGACACCCCCGACGCCCTGCTCGTCACCACCAAGGAGCACGCGCAGGAGGTCAAGACGGCCGTCGAGAGGCTCCGCGCCAGCGGTGACACCGACGTGCTCTAGGAGGCAAGCAATCGGCCGATACCGGCACCGGGGCGATGAAGTGCCGCCTCCGGGCCGCCGGTCGGTAGGCTGAGGACGTGGAAACGTTCAGCACCCAGAGTTCGGCTGCCTCACGGGCAGGTGCATCCCTCGACCTGTTGCTCGATGAGCTGACCGGCATCCGGCGTGACATCCACCGCCACCCCGAGCTGTCCTTCAAGGAACACCGCACCACGGACCTGCTCATCGCGCGGCTCCGGCAGGCGGGACTCGTCCCGCAGCGGCTGGAGGGCACCGGCGTCGTCGTGGACATCGGCCGGGGACCGCTCCGCCTCGGCCTACGCGCGGACATCGACGCCCTGCCGATCATCGAGGAGACGGGCCTTCCCTACGCGTCGGCCTCGACCGGCGTGACCCACGCCTGCGGCCACGACATCCACGCCACGGTGATGCTCGGCGTCGCCCTCGTCCTCGCGGACCTCGACCGCGAGCAGCCCCTGCCGGGCACGGTGCGGATCATCTTCCAGCCCGCCGAGGAGATGATGCCCGGCGGCGCCCTGGACGTGATCGCCCAGGGGGTGCTCACCGGCCTGCCCCGGATCCTCGCGCTGCACTGCGACCCGAGGATCGACGTCGGCCTCGTCGGCACGCGCATCGGCGCCATCACGTCGGCGTCGGACACCATCCGCGTCGAGCTCAGCGGTCGCGGCGGCCACACCTCCCGCCCGCACCTGACCGAGGACCTCGTGTTCGCGCTGGCGTCCATCGCCGTGAACGTCCCGGCCGTGCTCTCCCGGCGGATCGACGTGCGCAGCGCCGTCTCCCTCGTGTGGGGACAGATCCACGCCGGGTCCGCACCCAACGCGATCCCGGCGCACGGCTACATGTCGGGGACGCTGCGGTGCCTCGACGCCGACGCCTGGAAATCCGCGGGCGAGCTGCTCGACCGTGCCGTCCGCGAGGTCGCGGCGCCCTTCGGCGTGACCGTGAAGCTGGAGCACACCCGCGGCGTGCCCCCCGTGGTGAACCAGGAGGCGGAGACCGGCCTGCTCGAGGCCGCGGCCCGCGCCGAGCTCGGCCCGGGCGCCGTCGTCCTGACACCGCAGTCCATGGGGGGCGAGGACTTCGCCTGGATGACCCAGGAGGTGCCCGGCGCCATGATGCGCCTGGGTACCCGCACGCCGGGCGGGGAGACCTACGACCTGCACCGCGGCGACTACAGGCCGGACGAGCGGGCCATCGAGTACGGCGTCCGTGTCATGACCGCCGCCGCCCTGCAGACCGTGCTCGACGCCGACGGGTAGAGGCGGGTCCGGGCGCCCCGGGACAGGTGCTCAGTGCCCTGTGCATAACGAAATCCAAACGATCGCCACGCGCGGTGCGCCCGTGTAGTGTTCCCCGTCACTTGGCCCTTAGGATGTTCGCATACGTGCTGCACCGACGGTGTCGCGGCGCCACGGTCTTTCCAGCGACAACAGAGCCTCGGATCAGTCGTGACCCGGGATGGACACTCGCTGGCATTCCTTCTCGTGGCGCATTTCTCTCCTGGAGGCATTTTGAAGAATTCACTGCGCAGAATTTCGCGCGGCACCGGCCTGTCCGCCGCCGTTCTGGGCGTATCGGCCCTCGTCCTCTCCGGCTGCGGGGCACCCCCGGCAGCGGAGTCGTCCGGAGGCGGCTCGAGCGCCGAGGCGAATGCCGACTACCTCGGCTGCATCGTCTCCGACTCCGGCGGATTCGACGACCGCTCGTTCAACCAGTCCAGCTACGAGGGCCTGAAGAAGGCCGAGACGGACCTCGGCATCAAGACCAACCAGGCCGAGTCGCAGGCCGAGACCGACTTCGGCCCGAACGTCGACAGCATGGTCCAGGCCGGCTGCAACCTGACCGTCACCGTGGGCTTCCTGCTCGCCGACACCACGAAGGCCGCGGCCGAGCAGAACACCGAGGCGAACTTCGCGATCGTCGACGACAACTCGATCGACCTGCCGAACGTCAAGCCGATCATCTACGACACGGCGCAGGCCGCATTCCTGGCCGGCTATGCAGCGGCAGCGACCAGCGAGACCGGCAAGGTGGCCACGTTCGGCGGCATCAACATCCCGACCGTGACCATCTTCATGGACGGCTTCGCCGACGGCGTCACCTACTTCAACGAGGAGACCGGCGGCGACGTCCAGCTCCTCGGCTGGGACAAGGAGAGCCAGAACGGCACCTTCGTTGGCAACTTCGAGGACCAGGCCGCAGGCAAGACCAACACCCAGAACTTCATCAACGAAGGCGCCGACATCATCATGCCCGTCGCCGGTCCGGTCGGCTCCGGCACGCTCGACGCCGTCATCGAGGCCAACGCGGGCGGCAAGGACGTCAAGGCCATCTGGGTCGACTCGGACGGCTACGAGACCGCCGGCAAGGGCGAGGAGTTCATCCTCACCTCGGTCATGAAGCTCATGGGCGACGCCGTCGAGGACGTCATCAGCACCGACGTCGAGGGCAACTTCGACAACACCCCGTACGTGGGCACCCTGGAGAACGGCGGCGTCGCACTGGCGCCGTTCCACGACCAGGAGGCCAACGTCCCCGCCGACCTCCAGTCGACGCTCGACGGGCTGAAGGACCAGATCGTCTCGGGCGAGATCACGGTCGATTCGGCCGCCAGCCCGAAGTAGCACGGCAACGCACCAGGACCGCCTTCCTCCCGCGGGTTCACGCCGGGAGGAGGGCGGTTTGCGTTTGACGCCGGTGGGTGCCCCGAGGCCCCGCCCGGTATCCTTCACGTGGCTTCCGCTCGACCAGCGACGAGTCAGGACACGACAAGAGAACAGAACAGGTTGGATGAGTTGTGAAACTCGAACTGATCGGCATCACGAAGCGCTTCGGATCGCTCGTCGCCAACGACTCCATCGATCTCGTCGTCGAACCGGGACAGGTGCACAGCCTGCTCGGTGAGAACGGGGCCGGGAAGTCGACGCTCATGAATGTGCTGTACGGACTGTACGACCCCACCGAGGGCCAGATCCTCGTCGACGACGAGCCGGTGACCTTCAAGGGGCCCGGCGACGCCATGGCCGCCGGTATCGGCATGGTGCACCAGCACTTCATGCTCGTGCCGGTCTTCACCGTCGCGGAGAACGTGGCCCTCGGCAACGAGGCCACGAAGGCGGGCGGCATGCTCGACCTGCAGAAGACGCGCACGCGCATCCGGCAGATCTCCGACCAGTACGGGTTCGACGTCGATCCCGATGCCGTGGTCGAGGACCTGCCCGTCGGCGTCCAGCAGCGCGTCGAGATCATCAAGGCCCTCGTGCGCGACGCCGAGGTGCTGATCCTCGACGAGCCCACCGCCGTGCTGACGCCCAAGGAGACCGACGAACTGCTCGGCATCATGGGGCAGCTCAAGGCCGATGGGAAGTCCATCGTCTTCATCTCGCACAAGCTCCGCGAGGTGAAGGCCGTCTCCGACGTCATCACCGTCATCCGCCGCGGGAAGGTCGTCGGCACGGCCGACCCGAGCGCACCGACCACCGAGCTCGCGTCCCTCATGGTGGGGCGATCGGTCAACCTCACGCTAGAGAAGAAGCCCGCGACCCCCGGCGAGGTGACCTTCAAGGTCCACGACCTCACGGTCCAGGCGGCCAACGGGCAGCGCGTCGTGGACGGACTCAGCTTCGAGGTGGCGCAGGGCGAGATCCTCGCCATCGCCGGTGTCCAGGGCAACGGGCAGACCGAGCTGACCGAGGCCATCATGGGGCTCCAGGACCACGTCACGGGTTCGATCACCCTCGACGGCGAGGAACTCCTGGGCCGCAGGGTCAAGGACGTCATCCGCGCCGGCGTCGGATTCGTCCCCGAGGACCGCAGCGTGGACGGCCTCGTCGGCACGTTCACGGTCGCCGAGAACCTCGTCCTGAACCGCTACGACGCCGCCCCCTTCGCCCGGGGCATGTCCATGTCGCCCGCGGTCATCGAGAAGAACGCCGAGGAGAAGATCGCGGAGTACGACATCCGGACGCAGTCCGCATCCGCGCCGGCGGGCACGCTGTCCGGCGGGAACCAGCAGAAGGTCGTCATGGCCCGCGAGTTCTCGCGGCCGCTCAAACTGTTCATCGCCTCCCAGCCGACCCGCGGCGTCGACGTCGGATCCATCGAGTTCCTGCACCGGCGCATCGTCGCGGAGCGCGACGGCGGCACCCCCGTCATCATCGTCTCGACCGAGCTCGACGAGGTCCTGGAACTGGCCGACCGGATCGCGGTGCTGTACCGCGGACGCCTGATGGGCATCGTGCCCGGCACGGTGTCGCGGGATGTCCTCGGCCTGATGATGGCCGGCATGCCCGGCGACGAAGCACTGGCCCAGGCACACGACGTTCAAGGAGGAAACCTGTGAGCCCGCAGGACGACAGGCCGGCCACGCCGGCGACCGACGGCGACGCTCCGCTGAGCCGTCGGGAAGCGAAGGAGACCGCACGCCAGGACGAGGCGCGGCTCGGGAACGCGGTCGAGACGGCCGGAGGGGCACTGCCCCCTCCCGCCGTACCGGCCTCCGCAGCCGGTCCCGGCAGCGGACCCGCCACGGAGTCGACGCTCCTGCAGCGCGTGGTGACCGGCAACGCGCTCGTCGCCTTCCTGTCCGTGGTCCTCTCCCTGATCCTCGGCGGCCTCCTCATCGCGGTCACCGACGAGAACGTGGCCCGGGCGTCGTCGTACTTCTTCAGTCGGCCCCAGGACACCCTGGCGGCAGGCTGGGCAGCGGCGTCGGGCGCGTACATCGCCCTCTTCCAGGGCGCGGTGTTCAACTTCCAGGGGGAGACCTTCGCCCGGATGATCTACCCCCTGACCCAGACGCTGACGGTCGCCACGCCGCTCATCTGCGCGGGCCTGGGTGTGGCGCTCGCGTTCCGTGCCGGCCTGTTCAACATCGGTGCGCAGGGCCAGATCCTCATCGGCGCGACCTTCGCGGCCTGGGTCGGCTTCACGCTCGACCTCCCGGCCGGCATCCACCTGCTCCTGGTGATCCTCGCCGGCATGGTCGGCGGTGCGATCTGGGCCGGGCTCGTCGGTGTCCTCAAGGCCCGCACCGGCGCCCACGAGGTCATCCTGACCATCATGTTCAACTACATCGCCGTCAACCTGGTCCTCTACTTCCTGAGTACCCCGGCGTTCCAGCGGCCGGGGTCCACGAACCCCATCAGCCCGCAGCTCGACGCGACGGCGCTCTACCCGCCGCTGCTCGGCGCCGGGTTCCGCCTGCACTGGGGCTTCGTCGTCGCGGTCCTCGCGACGTTCTTCGTGGCATGGCTGCTCAACCGCTCGACGGTCGGCTTCGAGCTGCGCGCCATCGGCGCCAACTCGAGCGCCGCCCGCACCGCGGGCATCAACGTCAGCAAGGGCTACATCCTGGCGATGGCCATCGCCGGTGCCCTCGCGGGACTCGCGGGCGTGGCGCAGGTGTCCGGCACCGAGAAGGTGCTGACCTCGGGAGTCGCTGCGAGCTTCGGCTTCGACGCGATCACCGTCGCCCTGCTCGGGCGGTCCACGCCGTGGGGCACCTTCGCGGCGGGCATCCTGTTCGGCGCGTTCCGTGCCGGCGGGGTGACCATGCAGGCGTCGACCGGCACCAGCATCGACATCGTCCTCGTGGTGCAATCGCTCATCGTCCTCTTCATCGCAGCGCCGCCGCTCGTCCGCGCGCTGTTCCGCCTCCCCTCACCCGGCGCCCCCCGCACCGGCAAGGGCGGCTCCACGACCCGCACGCCAGCCTCGACCGGAGCAGCAGCATGAGCACAGCAACCACCGAAGCGCCCGCGCGCGGCGCCCGCGATGCCGGCGATGCCGGAGTGCGTACCTGGAAGACCCCGATCATCCTCGCCGTCGTGGCGCTCTTCTCCCTCCTGGTCTTCGCCATCGGGGCCCCGGACAACGACGTCACGTTCCGCCTCTCGGAGGACGGCGACGCGATGGTCCTGCCCCCGATCGTGGTGTCGGCGCCCGTCGTCGGCTGGATCGCCGCCCTCGGGATGCTCGCCCTCGCCGCCATCGCGTTCCTGCGGACGCGCTCCGGCCGGAAAGTGCCCGCGTGGGTGCCGGCCGTGTTCGCCGTCCTGTTCCTCATCGCCTTCCTGACCTGGGTGGTGGGCAGCGCCCGCACGCCGAACGTGGCCCTCTACGGCCTGCTCGCCGGTTCGGTGACCCTCGCGGTCCCGCTGATCTTCGGGTCGCTCTCGGGCATCCTGTGCGAGCGCTCCGGCGTGGTCAACATCGCCATCGAGGGGCAGCTGCTGTTCGGCGCCTTCGCGGCCGCCGTCGCCGGGTCCCTGTCCGGCAGCGCGTTCGTCGGCCTCTTCGCCGCCGCCGTCGCCGGCGTCCTCGTGTCGCTCGTCCTGGCGATCTTCAGCATCCGCTACGTCGTCAACCAGGTGATCGTCGGTGTCGTGCTCAATGTGCTGGTGTCCGGGCTCACCGGCTTCCTGTTCTCCGCCCTCCTCACCGAGGACCCGGAGCGGTGGAACTCGCCGCCGCGCCTGCCCATCATCGAGATCCCGCTGCTCTCGGACCTCCCCGTGATCGGGCCGATCCTCTTCGAGCAGACCATCGTCGGCTACCTGATGTACGTGGCGGTCGCCGTCATCTACGTGGCGCTCTTCCATTCCCGCTGGGGCCTGCGCACCCGCGCGGTCGGGGAACACCCGAAGGCCGCCGACACCCTGGGCGTCAACGTCAACCGGATGCGCTTCACGAACGTGCTGCTCGCCGGCGTCGTCGCGGGCATCGGCGGGTCCTTCTTCACGCTCGTCGCCGTCTCGGGCTTCGGGCGCGACATGACGGCGGGCGCGGGCTACATCGCCCTGGCCGCCATGATCTTCGGCCGGTGGAATCCGATCGGTGCGTTCTTCGCGGCGCTGCTGTTCGGCTTCGCCACGAACCTGTCCAACGTGCTCAGCCTGCTCGGCACACCGGTGCCGGACCAGTTCCTGCGCATGCTGCCCTACGTCGTGACGGTCTTCGCCGTCGCGGGCCTCGTGGGCCGCTCGAGGGCGCCCGGAGCCAGCGGCATCCCGTACATCAAGGGCTAGGAGCACCCGCCATGACCGAGACCACGACCCCCGATGGGATCCCCTGGGACACCCTCACCGCCACCGCGACGGCGGCGATGAAGAACGCCTACGTCCCCTATTCGAAGTTCCCCGTCGGAGCGGCGGCACTCCTCGACGACGGCCGGATCATCTCCGGCTGCAACGTGGAGAACGCGTCCTACGGACTGACGCTGTGCGCCGAGTGCGCGCTCGTCAGTGCGCTCGCCATGAGCGGCGGCGGGCGCATCCGGGCCTTCAGCTGCGTGGACGGCGAGGGCAACACCCTCATGCCGTGCGGACGCTGCCGCCAGCTGCTGTACGAGTTCCGGGCACCGGACATGGTGCTCCTGACCGTCAGCGGCGTCCGCACCATGGACGAGGTCCTGCCGGACGCCTTCGGGCCGCAGCACCTCGCCTGAGCACCCCCTCCGACGGGGCGCGGCCGGACCGGTCGCGCCCCGCCCCATCCTTCCCATCGCGTACACGCCCCGAACAGATCCGAGGATCCTCCATGACCGAAGCCTTCGACGCCGTCGACATCATCCGTATCAAGCGTGACCACGGCACCCTCTCGCCCGAGCAGATCGACTGGACCATCGACGCCTACACCCGCGGCGCCATCGCCGACGAGCAGATGGCCGCCCTCAACATGGCGATCCTCCTCAACGGCATGGACCGTGCCGAGATCTCGCGCTGGACGGCGGCGATGATCGCCTCGGGCGAGCGCATGGACTTCTCCTCGCTCGGCCGCCCGACGAGTGACAAGCACTCCACCGGAGGGGTGGGGGACAAGATCACCCTGCCGCTCGCCCCGCTGGTCGCCGTCTTCGGCGTCGCCGTGCCGCAGCTGTCCGGCCGGGGCCTCGGGCACACCGGCGGGACCCTGGACAAGCTCGAATCCATCCCCGGCTGGCAGGCGCATCTCAGCAACGAGGACATGCTGCGCCAGCTCGCGGAGGTGGGCGCGGTCATCTGCGCGGCCGGCACCGGCCTGGCGCCCGCCGACAAGAAGCTGTACGCGCTCCGCGACGTCACCGGCACCGTCGAGGCGATCCCCCTCATCGCGTCCTCGATCATGAGCAAGAAGATCGCGGAGGGCACCGGCTCGCTCGTCCTCGACGTCAAGGTGGGCAGCGGTGCCTTCATGAAGGACGTCGACCAGGCCCGCGAGCTCGCCGAGACCATGGTGGCCCTCGGCAAGGACGCCGGCGTCAACACCGTGGCACTCCTGACCGACATGAGCACCCCGCTGGGCCTCACCGCCGGCAACGCCATCGAGGTCGAGGAGTCGGTCGAGGTCCTCGCCGGCGGCGGACCGTCCGACGTCGTCGAGCTCACCGTCCGCCTCGCGGAGGAGATGCTCGCCTGCGCCGGCGTCCGCGACGCCGATCCCGCCGCCGCCCTGAAGGACGGCCGCGCCATGGACGTGTGGAACAGGATGATCGAGGCGCAGGGCGGCGACCCGCGCGCGGCCCTGCCGGTCGCGAAGGAGTCCGAGGTCATCCTCGCTCCCGCCGACGGCGTCCTCGTGGGCCTGGACGCGCTGGCCGTGGGCGTGGCCGCGTGGCGCCTCGGCGCCGGCCGCGCCCGCAAGGAGGACCAGGTGCAGGCGGGCGCCGGCGTGCGGATGCACGCGAAGCCCGGGGCCACGGTGCGCGCGGGCGAGCCCCTGATGACGCTCCTCACCGACACCCCCGACAGGTTCGGGCGTGCGCGCGAGGCGCTGGCGGACGCCGTCGTGATCGCGCCCGAGGGATCGCGGCCCGCTCAGCAGCTCATCATCGACCGCATCGCCTAGGCGGACGCCCGGCCGGGGGACCCCCGGCGCACGTGCGGCCGGCCCCATCCCCGGGTGAGGCCGGCCGCTGCGTATCCCGCCCGGGAGGCCGACCGGCCGGGGCCGGGACCCCGCCGCCGGCCGGCCCGGGACGGCCCGCGCCGATGCGCATCGCGTAGGCTGGGCAGCGTGACCCAGACCCAGAACGACGCCGTCTCCGACGCTGCCATCGACATCCTGACCCTCCCGAAGGTCTCCCTCCACGACCACCTCGACGGCGGGCTGCGGCCGGCCACCATCCTCGAGCTCGCCGCCGCGGTCGGCCATAAGCTGCCGGCGTCCGACGCCGAGTCGCTCGGTGCCTGGTTCCGCGAATCCGCGGACTCCGGATCCCTCGAGCGGTACCTCGAGACGTTCGACCACACGATCGCCGTCATGCAGACGCGCGACGGGCTCATCCGGGTGGCCCGGGAGTTCGTCGAGGACCTCGCGCTCGACGGCGTCGTCTACGCTGAGGTCCGCTGGGCCCCCGAGCAGCACACGCAGCAGGGCCTGAGCCTCGACGAGGCCGTCGAGGCCGTGCAGGAGGGGCTCGAGGCAGGCGCCGCAGCAGCAATCGCCGCCGGCCGCGTCATCCAGGTGGGCCAGCTCATCACGGCGATGCGTCATGCCGACCGCGGCCAGGAGATCGCCGAGCTCGCCCTCCGCCACCGCGACCGCGGTGCCGTCGGCTTCGACATCGCCGGTGCGGAGAACGGCTTCCCGGCGTCCCGCTTCGCCGATGCGTTAACCTTCCTGGCCTCCGAGCAGTTCCCCGTGACCGTCCACGCGGGAGAGGCGGCAGGCCTCGACAGCATCCGGGACGCGCTCGTCGCCGGCCGCGCCCTGCGCCTCGGCCACGGCGTCCGTATCGCCGAGGACATCGAGATCGAGGAATCGGCGGACGAGCAGGCCGCCGACGGCGAAGAGGTGGGCATCGCGAACCTCGGCCTGGTCGCGTCGTGGGTGCGGGACCGGGGGATCGCGCTCGAGCTGTGCCCGTCGTCGAACCTGCAGACCGGGGCCATCGAGGCCTTCGGCGACACCATCGACGCGCACCCCTTCGACCTGCTCTACCAGCTGGGCTTCAAGGTCACCGTCAACACCGACAACCGGCTCATGAGCGGCGTGACGCTGACCGGTGAGTTCGAGCTGCTCGTCGAGACCTTCGGGTACGACCTCGGCGACCTCCTGGAGCTCACCCTGAACGCCGTCGACGCCGCGTTCCTGCCGCTCGAGGACCGCGAGGCCCTCGCCGAGCACATCGCGCAGCGCTTCGACGCCGCCGCCCGGCAGGCCTCCGCCTGAACCACCGGGTGACGGACGCCACGGCAGCACGCGACGCCGCGCCCGGGAACTCCCCGGGCGCGGCGGTCGAGCGGCTCATCGAGGTGGTCGCCCTGCTCCGCAGCCACTGCCCGTGGACGGCCGCCCTCGACCACGCTGCCCTGCTCGAGTACCTCGTGGAGGAGACGTACGAGCTCTACGAGGCGGTCGACGACGTCGCGCGGGCCGGGACCCCGGACCGGGCGCTTCTCGACGAACTGCGGGGCGAGCTCGGCGACGTCCTGTTCCAGGTGGTCCTCCATGCGCAGCTCCGGGCCGAGGCGGGCTCCTTCGGCTTCGCCGAGGTGGCGGAAGGGCTCACCGACAAACTGGTGCGCCGGAACCCGCACGTGTTCGCCGGGGACGGGAGCCTCCGCGCCGCAGCCGACCCCGACGGGCGTGCCGACGCCGCCGCCGCAGACGCCGCCGCAGCCGACCCCGACGGGCGTGCCGCGGTGCCGCCGTCGATCGACGGGATCGTCGCCATGTGGCAGGCCGTGAAGGCCCGGGAGCGGCCGGCCCGCACCTCGCCGTTCGACGGCATCCCGCACCACCTCCCCGCCCTGGCCTTCGCCGCGAAGGCCCTCGGGCGCGCGGGGGAGGACCGGCAGGAGCCACCAGCCGGGGATGAGCCCGGGAACGAGGCCGGGGACGAGGCCGAGCTCGGCCTGGAACTGCTCGCACTGGTCCGCCGGGCCCTCGGCGCGGGCCTCGACCCGGAGCGTGCCCTGCGCCGCGCCGTGCTCGACTACCAGCGGGATGCCCTCGACGGGGCATGAGTCCGGATCCGGTCCGCAGGCCCGCAGGCCGCGTCACAACCGCGTGACCCACGGCACCGGCGGGACGCACGTGAACTAGGCTGGGAGCAACACCTCCGTTGCCCTGACAAAGACGTCCAACAGGATGTGATCCTTACACTCCAACGAAGAGGAGCTATTCCATGGCCATCATCGATGCCATCCACGCGAGGGAAATCCTCGATTCCCGCGGCAACCCCACGGTCGAGGTCGAGGTCCTGCTCGACGACGACACCTTCGGCCGCGCAGCCGTCCCCTCCGGGGCCTCCACCGGCGCGTTCGAAGCGAACGAGCGCCGCGACGGCGAGAAGGACCGCTACCTCGGGAAGGGCGTCCTGCAGGCCGTCGAAGCCGTCATCGAGCAGATCCAGCCGGCCCTCCTCGGGTTCGACGCCGCCGACCAGCGTGCGATCGACCAGGCGATGATCGACCTGGACGGCACCGAGAACAAGTCCAACCTGGGCGCCAACGCGATGCTCGGCGTCTCCCTGGCCATCGCCCGCGCCGCCGCGGAGTCCTCGACCCTCCCGCTGTACCGCTACCTCGGCGGCCCGAACGCGCACGTGCTGCCCGTCCCGCTCATGAACATCCTCAACGGCGGGTCCCACGCGGACTCCGACGTCGACATCCAGGAGTTCATGATCGTGCCCCTCGGTGCGCAGACCTACTCCGAGGGCCTCCGCTGGGGCGTCGAGGTGTACCACGAGCTCAAGTCCGTGCTGAAGGAGAAGGGCCTGGCCACGGGTCTCGGCGACGAGGGCGGCTTCGCCCCGAACCTGCCGTCCAACCGCGACGCACTGGACCTCATCACCACGGCCATCGAGCGCGCCGGCTACACCCCCGGCACCGACATCGCGTTCGCGCTCGACGTCGCCGCGTCCGAGTTCTACAAGGACGGCGCATACCAGTTCGAGGGCAAGTCCCTCAGCACCCAGGAGATGAGCGCCTACTTCGAGGAGCTCGTCCGCGACTACCCGCTCGTCTCCATCGAGGATCCCCTCGACGAGGACGACTGGGAAGGCTGGAAGCACCTCACCGACGCGATCGGCGACAAGGTGCAGATCGTCGGCGACGACCTCTTCGTCACGAACCCCACGCGCCTCGCCAAGGGGATCTCCACCGGGACGGCGAACTCGCTGCTGGTCAAGGTCAACCAGATCGGCACCCTGACCGAGACGCTGGATGCCATCTCGATGGCGCAGCGCGCCGGCTACACGACGATCACCTCGCACCGTTCCGGCGAGACCGAGGACACCACGATCGCCGACATCTGCGTGGCCACCAACGCCGGCCAGATCAAGACCGGCGCACCCGCCCGGAGCGAGCGCGTCGCGAAGTACAACCAGCTGCTCCGCATCGAGGAGGAGCTCGACGACGCCGCACGCTACGCCGGTCGCAGCGCCTTCCCGCGTTTCACGGCCTAGTCGTCCGCAGTTGATCGAGAGGGCGGTTACCCTCGTTAGACGGGTCCTGTGAAGGACCCACGCGACCACACGCGAAAGCATCGACGAGGAGCTCCATGACCGTCCGCCGCCCTAACGTGCCGCGAGCCGGCCGCCCGACGCCAGCGGCGGAGGAGCGGCCGGGTCCCGGCACGTCCAAGGGCCAGCCCCCTGCCCACGGCTCCCGTGCCGCCGGCCACGCGCCGGCGACACCCCGGCCCGCCGGGTCGTCGCCGCGGAAGCCGTCCGCACAGCGCACCGCTGGCCCTTCGGCGACGAAGGACCCGCGGGCGGCAGCGGGGTCGGGTGCCTCCGGCGCACCCCGCGCCGGCGCGACGTCGTCGGCCCGTCCACCGCGACCGGACGTCGCCGGGGCCCCGGCTCCGTCGGCGTCCGCGGCCCGGGCGGCGGAACGGTCCCAGCTGGCCGGCGCCATCCGGCGCGGGCGGCTCGGGTCGAGGCGGGCGGAGTCGGTCATCGAACCGGCCGAGGAAGCGACACCTATCCCGGCGAAGGCCTTCTCGGGACGCCTGCTCGCCCTCGCCGTCGTCCTCGTCGCCGTGATCGTGCTGCTGGCGCCGTCCGTGAGCCGCTACCTGCAGCAGCAGACCGAGCTCGACGCCCTCCGGGCGGACATCGCCCGGCAGCAGCAGGAACAGGCCGACTACACCTCGGAACTCGCACGCTGGGACGATCCTGCCTTCGTGAAGCAGCAGGCCCGCGAGCGGATCTTCCTCGTGATGCCGGGCGAGACCCGCTACCTCGTCAAGGGCGGCGAGGGCCTGGAGGAGAGCACGGGGGAGGGATCGACTGCCGAACCCACCGATTTGCCCTGGGTCGACTCCCTCTGGGGGTCGGTCACCCGCGCGGCGACGGACTGAGCGACGGGGCACCTCGCCACCGAGGCGACGCCCCGTACGGACCGTGTGCCCCGCCGGACCGTACGCCCGCGGCGCACCCCCGCCGCGTATCCTCAGGGCGTATCAAGGAAGGAACAGCGTGACCCAGCACGAGCAGCACGACACCCTCGAGGACCGCTCGAAGGATCGCAGGACCCCGAGCGACCGCGACCTCGACGTCCTCAGCCGTCAGCTGGGGCGTCCCGTCCGCGACGTCGTCGAGATCGGCGCCCGGTGCGTCTGCGGGAACCCGCTCGTCGCCACCACGGCCCCGCGCCTGTCCAACGGCATCCCGTTCCCCACCACCTACTACCTGACGCACCCGGTCATCACCGCGGCGGTGTCCCGCCTCGAGGCCGACGGCGTGATGACCGAGATGAGCGACCGACTCACCGCGGACCCCGACCTCGCGGAGGGCTACCGCGGGGCGCACCTCGCCTACCTCGCGGCACGCGACGCCGTCGGGCTGCGCGCCGGCACGGGCCCGGTCCCCGAGATCGACGGCGTGTCGGCCGGCGGGATGCCGACGCGCGTGAAATGCCTGCACGTGCTGACGGGCCACGCACTCGCTGCCGGTCCCGGCGTGAACCCGCTGGGCGACGAGTCGATCAGCCGCATCGCCCCGTGGTGGACCCCGGACCGCTGTTACTGCGAGGGAGCGTGGGACACCACGGGCCAGGCGCCCGACGCCGACCTCAGCCGCCACACCAGGACGCAGGGACTCAGCCCCGAGGACCTCGAGGCCAAGCGTGCGGCACGCCGACGCGGTGCCGCCGAGGCGTCCACGACCGCACCCCCGCGAGGAGAAGCCATGCGCACCGCTGCCATCGACTGCGGCACCAACTCGATCCGCCTGCTGATCGCCGACATCCAGGACGGCGTGCTGACCGACGTCGTGCGCCTCATGCGCGTGGTGCGGCTCGGTGAGGGCGTCGACGCGACCGGGCGCTTGTCCGAGGCCGCCCTCGAGCGCACCTTCGCCGCCGCTGAGGAGTACGCGGCCCTGATCGCGCACCACGGGAACCCGCCGGTGCGGTTCGTGGCGACGTCGGCATCGCGGGACGCCGAGAACCGGCAGGACTTCGTGGACGGCATCCGGGCGCGCCTCGGCGTCGAGCCCGAGGTCGTCTCCGGGGACGAGGAGGCGCAGCTCTCCTTCGACGGCGCCGTCAGCGTGCTGGCGACGGACGCGGACGAGACCGTGCTCGTGATCGACCTCGGCGGGGGCAGCACGGAGTTCGTCGCGGGCACGATCGAGGGACTGATCGCCGCGCGCAGCACGGACATGGGCTGCGTTCGCTTCACGGAGCGTTTCCTGCGGGACGACCCGCCGTCCGAGGAACAGATCACGGCCATGGAGGCGGAGGTCGTGCGCCTCATCGGTGAAGCGGCGGACGAGGTGCCACTGGACCGGGTCACGAAGATCGTCGGCGTGGCAGGCAGCGTCACCACGGTGACCGCGCACGCCCTGGACCTGCCCGACTACCAGCCCGACCGCATCCATGGCACCGAGCTGTCCATCGCGGCGATCTCGGCGGCGGCGTCGGACCTCCTCCACAGGCCGCGCGGCGCGCGCGCGGCGCTGCCCTACATGCATCCCGGCCGGGTGGACGTCATCGGTGCCGGTGCCCTGATCTGGAAGACGATCCTCGAGCGCGTGTCGGTCCGGACCGGCGGGCGGGTCACCACCGCCATCACGAGCGAGCACGACATCCTCGACGGGATCGCGCTGAGCGTCGTCCAGCGGGGCTCCTGAGCTGATGCGCACCCCAGCCCGCGCGGCCCTCCGGACGGGGACGGCCGTCGTCGTCGCCCTGGGCGTCCTGCTGCAGGCAGCCCTGCCGGCCGCCGCCGACCAGGTGCGCGCCAAGGAGTACTGGCTCGAGGAATACGGCATCGCCGAAGCCTGGAAGAGCACGCAGGGCGAGGGCGTCACGGTGGCCGTGATCGACAGCGGCGTGGACGCGACGCACCCGGACCTCGCCGGAGCCGTGGTGGGCGGTACCGATGCCTCGGGCGCGGGAGATCCGGGCGGGCTGCGCGGCATCGGTGAGGTGCCGAGCCACGGGACCCTGGTCAGCACGCTCCTGGCGGGCCGCGGACACACCGACGCCCCTGCCCCCAGGCCCTCCGGCAGCAGCACCGCCGGGGCGACACCCCCGGCGGAGACGGCGCCGTTCTCCCAGTACGGGGCGGGTCCGGACGGCATCGTCGGTGTCGCTCCGAAGGCCGACCTGCTCGCGGTGTCCGTCTGGATCGAGGGGCCGAACAGCGGCCCCAACCCTGCCGGTATCTCCGTGGACGAGCAGGTGCCCGACGCCGTCCGCTGGGCCGTCGACCACGGCGCGGACGTCATCAACATGTCCCTCGGCAGCACCAGCACCGCCTGGCCCGAGAGCTGGGACGACGCCTTCCTCCACGCCGAGCAGAACGACGTCGTGATCGTCGCCGCGGCCGGCAACCGGGCCGGCGGCCTGGCGCAGGTCGGCGCGCCCGCGACGATCCCCGGAGTGCTCGCGGTGGCGGGCCTCGACCGGTCCGGCGTCGCCAGCGACGAGGCGTCCAGCGAGGGCATCAGTATCGCGGTCGCGGCGCCCTCCGAGAACCTGGTGGGCGGACTGCCCGGCGGGTTCTACGCCGACTGGTCCGGGACGTCCGGCGCCGCTCCGCTCGTCTCGGGCGTCGCCGCCCTGATCCGGTCGAAGTACCCGGAGCTCTCGGCCGCGCAGGTCGTCAACCGCATCGTGGGTACGGCGAAGGATGCCGGAGCGCCGGGCTTCGACACCCTCTACGGCTACGGGGTCCTCGACGTGGCCGCGGCCGTGGGCAGTGACGTCACGGTGCCGGAGGAGAACCGGCTGGGCAGCATGGCCGAGTGGATCGAGCTCTACCGGCGGGGCGGCCAGACCCCGGCGCCCGTTCCCGCACCGCCCAGCCGGCCGGCGCCCGAGGTCATCCCCGCCCCACCCGCCCCGCAGGCGGAGGACCCCCTCGTCTCGGTCCACAACATCCCCGCCATCGTGGTGCTCGGGTTCGGGAGCCTGATGCTCGCCATCCTCGTGGCGGGAGCCCTGCAGGTGGCTCGCGTCCGCCGACGCCAGGCGGCAGAAGGAGCGCCCACGGCCGGCGAGGGGCGGGCGGTCGACGACGACGACCACGACCGGGGAGGGGTTCCGGGGCCCTCGCCGAGCTAGTGAAGATTTTCACAAAGTCCGGTAGCATCGAAGAATGGCATCGAACCCACACTTCTCTGACCGCCCGCGCATCCTCGTCGTCGGCGGTGGCTATGTCGGCCTGTACGTCGCGCACAGGCTCCAGAAAAAGGTCAAGGACCACGGCGGCATCGTCACGCTGGTGGACCCGCTGCCCTACATGACATACCAGCCGTTCCTCCCCGAGGTCGCCGCCGGGAGCATCGAGCCGCGTCACGCCATCGTGTCCCACCGCAAGCACCTGAAGAAGACCGAGCTGATCTCGGGCAAGGTCACCTCGATCGACCACGCCGGCCGCACCGCGACCATCGCACCCACCGGCGGCGGGGACTCCTTCGACCTCGGCTACACGGACGTCGTCGTCGCCGCGGGCTCCATCACCCGCACCTTCCCGATCGACGGACTGAAGGACCAGGGCATCGGCCTGAAGACGATCGAGGAAGCCGTCGCCCTGCGCGACCGCATGCTCGAGCGCATCGAGACCGGCTCCATCCTCTCCGAGGGCCCCGAGCGGGACCGCGCCCTGACCTTCGTGGTCGTCGGTGGCGGCTTCGCCGGCATCGAGACCATCACGGAGATGGAGGACGCCGCCCGCGACGCCGTGAAGGCGAACCCGCGCCTCAGCCGCAACGACCTCCGCTTCGTCCTTGTCGAGGCCATGGGGCGCATCATGCCCGAGGTCACCGCCGCGCAGGCCGAGTGGGTCGTCGAGCACCTCCGCTCACGCCAGATCGAGGTCCTCCTGAACACCTCGCTCTCCAGCGCCGTGGACGGCACCCTGAAGCTGATCAACATGCCGGACAAGACCCCCGCCGACGAGTTCGGGACCGACACCCTCATCTGGACCGCCGGCGTCCAGGCGAACCCCGTGGTCCGCTCCACGGACTTCCCCGTCGATGAGCGCGGCCGCGTCCGCGCCTCTGCCGAACTCCGCATCACCGGCGATGACGGGCCCATCGACCACGCCTGGACCGCAGGCGACGTCGCGGCCGTCCCCGATCTCACGGGTGGGGGAGTGGGAGGCTTCTGCGTCCCCAACGCCCAGCACGCCGTGCGCCAGGCCAAGCTGCTGGCCGCCAACATCCTCGCGGCGAACTACGGCGCGGACGAGGTCAAGGAGTACCGTCACACGAACCTCGGCGCCGTCGCGGGGTTCGGCCAGTTCAAGGGCGTCGCGAACATCATGGGCTTCGGCATGAAGGGCTTCCCGGCCTGGCTCGCGCACCGCGGCTACCACGGCTTCGCCATGCCCATGTACGAGCGCAAGGCCCGTGTCATCGTCAACTGGAGCATGAGCTTCCTGTTCGGTCGGGACCTCGCCCCGATCTCCGACCTGCAGACCCCCCAGCGCCAGTTCCGCGAGGCGGCCACCCCGCCGCCGAGGAAGGACACCGCTCTGCAGAGCCAGCCGCCCACACCGGCGGGCAAGGCGGCCTCCGCGAAGGCCTCCGCCTGAGCGTCGCGCAGCACGCGTAGGAAGAACGACGGCGATCCGCACCGGGTCGCCGTCGTTCTGCATTCCCGGACGCCGCCGGGCTGTTCCCGGCCCGCGGTAGGCTGGAGCGTCCGATCGGCCCCAGTAGCCCAATGGCAGAGGCAGCAGACTTAAAATCTGTTCAGTCAGGGTTCGAGTCCCTGCTGGGGCACCTCTCCCCGTGCCGGGCTGTCGGCGATTCCGGCGGCGGACGATCGGCGGAATGGTCGACCCGCAGAAGATCGACAGAATACTGATCAGTGCCCTGTGTCAAGAGTCGGCTGTCGCGGCTGTGACGAGCGTTACAAGGATGTAACCCGATTCCCTTATCTCGGACACGAAATTGGATTAGCTTTTCCCATAAGCCAGGAACACCTGGCAACACGCATCAAAGGCAGCACAAGCCTTTCGGTCGAGGAGACTAATTCATGACTGCAACACGCAACTTCGCGCGTTTCGGCATAGGGGAGAACGCCCCGCGCGCGGCAAAGGTCGCTGCCCTGAGCCTGGGCGTCGCGCTCTTTGCCTCCGGCTGCGGTGGCGGCGGGACCACGGGTTCCGAAGGCGACGGCGGCGACAGCGGCGGCACGGAGACCACCGCGGCGGCGGGCGCATCCGCGCTGGCATGCCCCGAGAGCGAGGGCGGGACCGGCGAGGAGCAGGGCCAGAAGGGTGATCCTGCAGCCGTACCGGACAGCAAGACCACGAGCCCCACACCGCTGAAGCTCGGATCCATCCTGCCGACCACAGGGACGCTCGCGTTCCTCGGCCCGCCGGAGATCGCGGGCGTCAACCTCGCCGTCGAGGAAGTCAACGCGGCCGGCGGCGTGCTGGGCCAGGACATCTCGATCACGCACCGCGACTCGGGCGACACCACCACCGACATCGCGACGCAGTCCGTGACCGACCTGCTGTCACAGGATGTCAGCGCTATCATCGGCGCGGCGTCCTCGGGTGTCTCGAAGACCGTCATCAACCAGATCACCGGCGCCGGCGTGGTGCAGTTCTCGCCCGCCAACACCTCGCCCGAGTTCACGACCTGGGACGACAAGGGCCTCTACTTCCGGACGGCGCCCTCGGACGTGCTCCAGGGACGCACGCTCGGCAACTACATCATGGAGTGCGGTGCGCAGACCGTCGGCATGATCACGCTCAACGACTCCTACGGCACGGGCCTGCAGAGCAACATCCAGGAGGTCATCGAAGGGGCAGGCGGGCAGGTCGTCGGTAACGAGATGTTCAACACCGGCGACTCCCAGTTCTCGAGCCAGGTCGACGCCATCGCCGCCGCGAAGCCGGATGCGATCGTCCTGATCAGCTTCGACGAGGCCAAGAGCATCGTCCCCCTGCTCGTCGCCAAGGGCATCGACGCCAGCTCGATCTTCATGGTCGACGGCAACACGACCGACTACAGCAAGGACCTCGATCCGGGCACCCTCGAAGGAGCCCAGGGCACCATCCCCGGCCCGTTCACCGGGACCGGATTCCAGGAGGCCCTCGCCACCGTCGATCCGAACCTGGACAGCTTCGCCTACGCCGGGGAGAGCTACGACGCCGTGAACCTGATCTCGCTCGCCTCCGAGGCAGCAGGAAGCGTCGAGGGCGCGGCGATCGCCGAGCAGCTCGCGGCGGTGTCGAAGGACGGCACCAAGTGCTTCGACTTCGCGGGCTGCGTCACGCTCCTCCGCGACGGCGAGGACATCGACTACGACGGCATCTCCGGTCCTGTCTCGTTCGACGAGAACGGTGATCCCACGGAGGCTGCCATCGGTATCTACAAGTACGACGCCGACAACAAGCCCCAGCCGAGCCGTTCCGAGGTCGGCAAGCTCTAGGGACTGTCCGGGGTGCCGCCCCGGTAGCTGATACAGGCGACACCGACAAGGCCCCGGCCGCCCTTCTCCCGAAGGCGCGACCGGGGCTTTGTGCTGCCCGAGCACGGGACGGCGTGCGCTCGGGCCTCGGGGGACGCGCGCGGGCCACGGGGTCAGGCGTCGCCGGGTCCTCGCCTGGAGAGGGCGCAGGAGGGCGCTCGGAGGGCAGGAATGCTCAGGAGGGGGCAGGAGGGCGCAGGAGGGCGGCCGGAGGCCGCATGGGGGCATGGAGTGCGAGGAGTGCGGCCGGGCCAGGGAAGTGCGCAGGAGGCGTCAGGAGGGCTCAGTGGGGGCGCAATAGGGCGCACGGAGGGCTCGTGCGAGGCGGCGAGAGCCCGCGGGGGCCGTCGGTCCGGACGCGGGATGCCCGCCCGGCTGATCGATGCCCACGAGACCGCTGTGCAGGCCGTGCTCTCGATCTCCCCGTAGCGGGGCTCAAACAGGAGTGGGCGGAACCGGTGGAGGTTCCGCCCACTCCTGCGCTCGGCGGCAGGATCATGCCCCGTGCCGGGACTGGTGTCCCGCCACGAGGCGCCGCGCTCAGGCGGTGTCGGCCAGGGTGCCGAGGTACAGCTGGATGACCTTGGGGTCCTTCATCAGCTCGCGGCCGGTGCCCGTGTAGGCATCCTTGCCCTGGTCCAGCACATACGCACGGTCGCAGATCTGCAGGCAGCGGCGAGCGTTCTGCTCCACCATGATCACCGAGACGCCGGCACGGTTGATCTCGTGCACGCGGAGGAACGTCTCGTCCTGCTTCACGGGCGAGAGGCCGGCGGAGGGCTCGTCCAGCAGCAGCACCGCTGGATCCATCATCAGGGCACGGCCCATCGCGACCATCTGGCGCTCGCCGCCGGAGAGTGACCCGGCCCGCTGCGCCCGCCGCTTCGCGAGCTCCGGGAAGAGGCTCGCCACGAAGTCGAAGCGTTCCTTGAAGTCCTTCGGCCTCTGGTACATGCCCATCTGGAGGTTCTCCTCGATGGTCAGGGTGGAGAAGACGTTGTTGTTCTGCGGTACGAAGCCGACGCCCAGGCTGACGAGCTTGTTCGCCTTCAGGCCCGTGAGGTCCTGCCCTCGGACGATGACGGTGCCGGAGTGCACCTTCACGAGGCCGAACATCGCCTTCAGGAGCGTCGACTTGCCGGCGCCGTTGGGGCCGATGATCCCGATGAGCTCACCGCGGCGTGCCTCGATGCTGCACCCGTTGAGGATGTTCACGCCCGGCAGGTATCCCGCGACGAGATCGGTGACCTTGACGACGGAGTCGCCCTCGAATTCAGCCATTACTTCGTCTCCTCATCCTTGTGCGCGGGGCCGGTCGTGCGCGGTTCGCCTCCGAGTTCGACGACACCGCGGCCGAGGACGCCCTCGTCCTCGGTGCCGATGACCGATTCCTCGTCGTGGGCCAGCTCCGCCTCGAGGCGTTCGATGCCCTCGGCGTCGCCGAGGTCCACGTCGTGGTGCGCCCCCAGGTAGGCGTCGATCACGGCCTGGTCCTTCATGACGATGGCGGGCGGACCCTCCGCGACCACCTTGCCCTCGGCCATGACCACGACCCAGTCGGCGATGTGGCGGACCATCTGCATGTCGTGTTCGACGAACAGGACAGTCATGCCGTCCGCCTTCAGGTTCTTGATGTGTTCCAGCAGCGACTGCGTGAGCGCCGGATTGACGCCCGCCATCGGCTCGTCGAGCATCACGAGCCGCGGCCGGACCATGAGCGCCCGCGCCATCTCGAGGAGCTTGCGCTGCCCGCCGGAGAGGGACGCCGCGTAGTCGTCGCGTTTGGTGTCGAGCTTGAACTTCTCCAGCAACACCTCGGCCTGCTGTGTGATCTCGCGTTCCCGGCCACCCCAGATGCCCTTGAACAGGGCCCGCGCGAGGCTCTCGCCGGGCTGGTTCGCAGCACCGAGACGCATGTTCTCCATGACGGTGAGCTTGCCCATCACCTTGGTGAGCTGGAACGTGCGCACCATGCCCATCCTGGCCACCTTGTGCGAGGCGACCTTGGCGAGCGGCTTGCCGTCGAACTCCCAGTCGCCGCTGTTCGGTGTGTCGAACCCGGTGAGCAGGTTGAAGAGGGTCGTCTTGCCGGCGCCGTTGGGGCCGATCAGGGCGGTGATCTTGTGCCGCGGGATCTCGAGATGCTCGACGTCGACGGCGTTGATACCGCCGAAGCTGCGGGTCACCTTGCGGGCGACGACGATGGGGTCGCGCTTGCTGCACCCCGGCGCCGTCTCCCCGGTGGCGATCGGCTCGGAATCCGTCATGTAGTCCTGGCCCGGCGGGGCGGCTCCGGCGGACGAGCCGCCTTCGACGGCGCCGGCCGGGGCCGCCGCGGCGTGGGCGCCGGACGGGACGGGGGTGGCGCCGTCCGGGGTGATCTCCGGATCGTTGTCGTGATGGTTGTCGCTGTGGTTGCCGGTCATGCGAACGCCAACTCCTTCTTGTTGCCCAGGACGCCTTGCGGCCTGAAGATCATGAGCAGCATCAGGGCCACACCCACGAGGATGTAGCGCAGCTGACCCGCCTGAGAGTTGGTGAGGAACGTGATGGCGCCGACCTCGATCAGGCCGTACAGGATTCCCTGCGTCAACGAGAGCACCACCCAGAAGATCATCGCCCCGATGACCGGTCCGAGGACAGTGGCCATGCCGCCGAGGAGGAGGCACGTGTAGAGGAAGAACGTCAGCTCCGTCGCGTAGTTCGCGGGCTGGACGGCGCCGCGCGGCAGCGTGAAGATGATGCCCGCGATCGACCCGAGGACACCGCCGATGATCAGGGCCTGCATCTTGTAGGCGTACACGTTCTTGCCGAGCGATCGCACGGCGTTCTCGTCCTCGCGGATGCCCTTCAGCACGCGGCCCCAGGGGCTGCGCATGAGGAGCCAGACGAGGATGCAGGCGATCGTGACGACGCTCCAGGCGACGACGCGGATCCACAGGTCGCGCTCGTTCATCCCGAGCGGGCCGATGTTGTACGTCCCCGGGGGGAACGGGTTGAGCCCGAAGAACCCGCCTTCGAACGCCGCGAGCCCGTTGGCCGAGCCCGTGACATCCGTGAGCCCGTTGGTGGTCACGATATAGCGGATGATCTCCGCCGCCGCGATGGTCACGATCGCCAGGTAGTCCGCCCGCAGGCGGAGGGTGGGTATGCCGAGGATGATCGCGAAGATCACGGAGGCGACGACGGCCACCAGGACCGCCACTGGCAGAGGTGCGCCGAAGGTGAGGGTCGCGATCGCGTAGCCGTAGGCCCCGACGGCCATGAAGCCGGCCTGCCCGAAGTTCAGGAGGCCCGAGTAGCCGAAGTGCACCGCGAGACCGAGGGCCGCAAGGGCGTACGCCGCCGTGGTGGGGCTGATCATCTCGCCGAAGGCGTTGATGAGGATGTTTCCGAAGTCCATGAAGAGCCCCTAACCTATGCGCTCACGGCGGCCGAGGATGCCCTGCGGCCGGACGAGGAGCACGAGAATCAGAATGAGCAGCGCCCCGACGTACTTGAGGTCTGCCTCCAGCCAGATCGTGGAGATCTCCACGAACAGGCCGACGATGATGGAACCGACGAGGGCGCCGAAGACCGTGCCCAGGCCGCCGAGCGTGACTCCCGCGAAGATGAGCAGCAGGATCTGCTGGCCCATGTTGTAGGAGACGCCGGGGCGGTAGTAGGCCCACAGGATCCCGCCGAGGGCGGCGAGCATGCCGCCGATGACCCATACGATCCTGATGACGCGGTCCACGTCGATGCCCGACGCCGCAGCGAGGGCGGGGTTGTCCGCGACGGCGCGGGTCGCCTTGCCGATGCGCGTGCGCAGGAGCAGGAAGGCGACCAGCAGGATGACCACGAGGCTCACGATCAGCGAGGTCAGGTTGTTCCGGGAGATGGACACCGACCCGAGGTCGATGATCTCGCTCTGCGACCCCGGCAGCTGCTGGGTGGCTCCGCCGAAGAAGAACTGGATGGTGTAGCGCAGCGCGAGCGCGAGGCCGATGCTCACGATCATCATGGGGACCAGGCCGGTCCCGCGGCGCCGCAGGGGTTTCCAGAGACCGGCGTCCTGCACGTAGCCGAGCACGCCGCCGCCGATGACCCCCAGCACGATCGCGACGCCGATCGGCAGCCCGGCGGCCGAGAAGGCGAACGCGAGGACCGCCCCGATGGTCACCATCTCGCCGTGGGCGAAGTTGGTGAGGCCCGTGGTGCCGAAGATCAGGGAGAGTCCGACGGCGCTCAGCGCCAGGAGGAGGCCGAAACTGAACCCTGCCAGGGCGCGCTCGGCGAGGGTGTCCATGAAGGACGCCTGCTGCGACACGATGCCCTCACCGAACAGGAAGAGGGTGGTGGCGCTCGAGGTGTTGGCGAAGGTCACCTCGCGAGGGTTCTCCTGGCCCTCCGCGAGGGTGATCCCCTCGGGGAGCGTCTCCTCGTCGACCTCCACCTCGTAGGTGCCCTGCTCGGGCACGCCGATGCTCCAGGCGCCGTTGGGGCCGGACGTGGCTTCGCCCTCGAAGCCGTTGCCCTTTGCGGTGACCGTCACACCGGCGATGGGCCCGTCGGTGCCACGGAGCACGCCGCCGATCCGGTTCTCGAACTGCTGGGCCTGGACGGTGGCGGCGGTCTGCGTCTGATGTACCGCCGGGACGGACTGCTGCTGGGACGCCTGCGCCGCAGGGGCGCCGAGCAGCACGAGTGTCAGCAGGCCGAGCACCAGGAGCAGCGACCTCCTGATCCGTGCAGGCGTGGACATGGTGATCAAGATGGGAACCTCCACGGTGGGGGCAAGCCCGACGGAGAACCGCCAGGATCAGTATGTGTGACGAGTGTCACGGACGTGTGGATCATGTTACTAGGGGCATGTTTCCCCAATTCGCAAAAGCTTCGAGCGAAGGTAGCAATTCGGTAACGAATGTTTTACCAAGGCACCTTGGTATTGAAATTCCGCCCTGGGGCGAGCACGGGCGTTCCCGGGAACAAACCCCGGGTCGAACCGTTGCACTTGATAGGGTTCGTACGACACTCAGCCCCCTATTGGAGGACTACAGAAAATGGCACTTGGCGGTAATCCGGTATTCAACGGGAAGACCTTCCGTTCCGCTACCCGGGGCGGCAACCAGGCGGCGGGAGTCGGCACCACGATGTATGCGGGCCAGACCATGGCGAACCAGCAGCAGCTGGAGCACATGTACAACCAGCCGTCCGCCGGACCCGCCCAGACGGGGCGCATGACCTTCGACGACGTGATCGTGAAGACGCTGCTCTGCATCGGCGTCGTCCTGGTGGGTGCCGCGATCCCCGCGTTCGTCCTGCCCGGCCTCGCACTGCCCCTCATGGTCATCGGTGCGCTCGGCGGCTTCGTGCTCGGCCTCGTCAACGCGTTCCGGCGTGAGCCGTCACCGGCACTGATCCTCGCCTACGCCGGCCTGGAGGGGCTGTTCGTCGGCGGCATCACGATGTTCCTCGAGGCCATGTACCCGGGCATCGCCGTGCAGGCCGTCCTCGGCACGCTCGTGGTCTTCGGGGTGACGCTCGCGCTGTTCAAGAGCGGCAAGGTCCGTGCGACGCCGAAGGCGATGAAGTTCTTCATGATCGCCATCATCAGCTACGCAGCGTTCTCGCTGGTGAACCTGGGACTCATGCTCTTCGGTGCGACCGAGGGCATGTTCGGCCTCCGCAGCAGCGGGATCCCGGGCACGGAGGGCATGTTCGGCTTCGAGCAGGGCATCCCGTTCGGCCTCGTCATCGGGCTCTTCGCCATCTGCCTCGCGGCCTTCTCCCTGATCATCGACTTCACCTCGATCAGCGAGGGTGTCCGCAACGGCGCTCCCCAGAAGTACTCGTGGACGGCGGCCTTCGGCCTCACCGTCACGCTGATCTGGCTGTACGTCGAGATCCTGCGCCTGCTCGCGATCATCCGCGGCAGCGACTAGTACCGGCCGGTCGGCGACGACCGGCAGTTCCGGCGAAGGACCCGCACCCTCGAGGGTGCGGGTCCTTCGCCGTTCCGGGCCGCCCGCCGGCGGCTGCGGTCCTCAGGCGACGCGCGCCGCACCCGCCCCGGGCAGGACGCCGAAGATGACCGGCGCCCGGAAGCCCGCGGCGGAGAACGCCGCCTCGACCGCCGAGCGGATGGCGGGGACGTCGTCGACGCGTGCGAGGGCGATCGCGGCGCCGCCGAACCCGCCACCGGTCATCCGCGCGCCGAGCGCTCCGGCGCCCAGGGCGGCGTCCACCGCGGTGTCGAGTTCGGGGCAGGAGATCTCGAAGTCGTCGCGCATCGAGGCGTGGCTGGCCACGAGGAGGGAGCCGAGGTCGGCGGGGCCCTTCCGCGACAGGACGTCGACGGCGTCCTCGACCCGCGCGTTCTCGGTGACGATATGGCGCACGCGCCGGAACGTCTCCTCGTCCAGGACGCCCGCCGCCTCGGCGAGGTCCTCGACCGTGAGGTCGCGCAGAGCGGGCACCCCCATGAGCTCCGCGCCGAGTTCGCAGGATCGACGGCGGGCCGCGTAGCCCCCGGTGGAGTGCGAATGGCTGACGCGCGTGTCGATGACCATGAGTTCCAGCCCCGCACCCTCGAGGTCGAGGGGCACCAGTCGGGACTCACCGGACCGGCAGTCGAGGAAGACGGCATGCCCCACCTCGCCGAACAGCGACGCGGACTGGTCCATGATGCCGGTCGGCGCTCCGACCATGCGGTTCTCGGCGAGCTGCCCGATCGCGGCCAGCTCCCGGCGGGACACGCCGGCCTCCGAGAGGTCGTTCGCCGCGACGGCGACTGCGCACTCGAGCGCGGCGGAGGAGGAGAGTCCCGCGCCGACGGGGACCGACGAGTCGACGAGGATGTCCATGCCGGGGCAGCGGTAGCCGGACTGCTCCATGGCCCACAGCACGCCGAGGGGATACGCCGCCCAGCCCTCCACGCTGCCCTCCTCGAGGGTGTCGAGGTCCGCGATCACCGGATCGCCGTCCGTCGCGAAGGTGGAGGCGACCCGCACCATCCGGTCCGGGCGCACCGCCACGGCGACCGTCGTCGAGTGCTTGATGGCGAAGGGGAGGACGAAGCCGTCGTTGTAGTCGGTGTGCTCGCCGATGACGTTGACGCGGCCGGGGGCCGACCACAGGCCGTCCGGTTCGCGGCCGAAGCGGTCGGTGAAGGCGGCCGCGAGATCGTGGGGGGTGGAGTTCATGCCTGGTCCTTCCGGGCTGTGGCGGGAGAGGCGCTGCGGAGGGCCTCCGCCACCTTCTCCGGGGTGGTGTCGTTGATGAAGGCGCCCATGGCCGCCTCGGAACCCGCCAGGAACTTCAGCTTGTCGGCGGCGCGGCGGGGAGAGGTGAGCTGGAGGTGGAGGTAGCTCGAGGGTCGGAGCACCGTATCGATGGGAGCCTGCTGCCAGGCGGCGATGTACGGCGTGGGCGTGGGGTAGAGGGCGTCGAGCCGTCCGAGGAGTTCGAGGTAGACCATCGTGAGCTCGTCGCGCTCCTCGCCCGTGAGGCCCGCGATGTCCGCGACCTGCCGGTGGGGGACCAGGTGCACCTCGAGCGGCCAGCGGGCGGCGAAGGGCACGAAGGCGCTGAAGTGCTCACCCTCGATGACCATGCGCTCTCCGGAGTCCCGTTCGGCGGCGAGGGCGTGACCCATCAGTGTCTGCCGTCCGCCGGAGGCCTCGAAGAACTCCGCGGCCTTCGCGGCGAGGGTCGCGGCGCGGGGCGGGATGAACGGGTAGGCGTAGATCTGCCCGTGCGGGTGCAGCAGCGTGACGCCGATGTCCGCCCCCCGGTTCTCGAAGCAGAAGACCTGCCTGATGCCGGGCATCGCGGACAGTGCCTCGGTGCGCTGGGCCCACGCGTCGATCACGGTCCGTGCGCGCTCCGGCTGCAGGGACCCGAAGGAGCCCTCGTGCGCGGAGTCGAACGCGACGACCTCGCACCGGCCGTACGCCGTCGTCGTCGTACCCCACGCGGGGGCGGCCGGCAGGTCGCCGAGGTCGGGGCCGAAGGAGGAGAAGCGGTTCTCGAACACGATGACCTCGTAGTCGGAGGCCGGGATCTCGGAGAGGTTCGCGGTCGTCGTCGGGCACAGCGGACACTGGTCCGCGGGCGGCAGGTGCGTCCGCGACTGGCGGTGCGCGGCGACGGCGATCCACTCGCCGGTCAGGGCGTCGTACCGGGCGGTCCCTGCCGGTCCGCGCGCCGGCAGTTCGCGCTCGTCACGCGTGGCGGCCGCGTCGCGGTGCCGGGCGGCACTGGACTCCTGCGCGTCGAAGTAGATCAGCTCGCGCCCGTCGGACAGGCGGGTGGGGGTGATGAGGGTCATGGGCGCTCTTCCAGGTGGGGGTCGGTGAGGGGGTCGCAGAGGATGCGCGTGAGTGCGGCGTAGTCGGCGCCGGGATGCCGGTCGGTGACGAGGGTGGCCGCGGCGTCGAGCGCCGCGACGCGGGCGAGGCTGACGACGCCGATCTTGGTCGCGTCCGCCAGCACCACGAGCCTGCCGCAGGTACGGGCGAACGCCTGGTTGGTGTCCGCCTCGGCGAGGTTGGGCGTGGTGATGCCCGCGGCGGCATCCACGCCGTGGGCGCCCATGAAGCACAGGTCGGCGCGGAGGGCGGCGAGGGTGCCGGTCGCGAGCGGGCCGACGAGGGCCTTCGACGGCGTGAGCTCGCCGCCCGAGAGCAGCACCCTGGGGGCGCCGTCGGAGAGCGGGCCGGCGCTCAGCCTGAACAGCTCGTCCGCGAGGGGGAGCGAGTTGGTGATCACCGTCAGTCCCCGGACCCGGCAGAGGAGGGGGGCGAGGGCGAAGGTCGTGGAGCCGCCCGTGACGGAGACCGTCATGCCGGGGGTCAGAAGGGACACGGCCGTGGCGGCGATCCGCTGCTTCGCCTCGCCCGCCCGGGTCCGGTTGACGTCGAAGCCCGCCTCGACCGAGCTGAGGGTGCCCGGGCGCACGGCTCCTCCGTGGACGTGGACCAGTGCTCCGCGGGCCTCCAGGATGTCGATGTCACGGCGGACCGTCATCTCGGAGACGCCGAGTGCGATCGCCAGCCCGCTGACCCGCACGGCCGCCTGACCGGAGAGCCGCTCGAGGATCGCCGCGTGGCGTTCTGCTGCGAGCATGACCCTCCTGGCGGACACGGGAAACGGGAAACGGGAAACGAGCGAGGAGCGACGGAAACCGAACGAGTCCGCACTGAAACGCACAAAACCTATCATAGGGGCTGGCTCCACCCGGATGCAGGACATGCCGGGACGGGCCCGGCGGGTAGCATCGCTGCATGGCATCGGCGACTCCTCGGCTGGCGAGCGGCATCAACCACACCCTGCGGGCGGGCTCGTCGACGGTCGTGATCGCCAGCCTCGCGGCTGCCCTGCGCTCCTACGAGTGCGACGGCGTGGCCGTCACCGAGACGTGGGGCGACGGCGACATCCCCGCGGGAGGCGGTGGCATCCTCCTCGCCCCGTGGCCCAACCGCGTGGCCGGTGGCCGCTGGTCGCTGCACGGCAGGGAGCAGCGCCTGGACATCACGGAGCCGTCGAGGGGCAACGCCATCCACGGACTCCTCCGCAACACCGGTTATCGGGCGGTCCACATCGGTCCCTCCCAGGCCGTCCTCGAGGCCGAGATCTTCCCCCAGCACGGCTATCCCTTCCACCTGCTCCACCGCGCCACCTACGAGCTCACGGAGGAGCAGCTCACGGTCACCCAGGAGCTGACGAATCTCTCCCCGGACGCCGCGCCCTTCGCGCTGGGCGCCCACCCCTACCTCACGATCTCCGACGTGCCCACGGACGAGCTGACGCTGACGCTGCTGGCGGACGAGATGTTCGAGACCGACGACCGGTCGATCCCGACCGGCAGGGTGGGGGTCACCGGTCAGCACGACCTCCGGAACGGCCGGCGGATCGGCGACATCCGGTTCGACACGGCCTTCACGGCACTCGCCACCGTCGACGGGCGACACGAGCACGTCCTGGCCGCTCCGGACGGCCGCCGTGTCACCCTCTGGGCCGACGCGTCCTTCGCCTACGCCCACGTCTACGTGAGCACCGTCTATCCCGGAGTGGACAGGGCCGTGGCCATCGAGCCCATGACCGCCCCGGCCGATGCGTTCAATTCGGGGGAGGGCCTGCGGTGGCTCGACGCGGGGGCGTCGTTCTCGGCCCGATGGGGCATACTGCCAGCTCTCGGGTAGCGGGCGCGCGGGCGTTCTATGGAAAGATTGGGCCATGCAGCGTCTCCGCGGAGCGAAACCCCAGCGCGCCTTGCAGCGCGCTGTGAGCCGCGGTGCTGTGACCCTTCCCGGACCGCCGCAGGGCGGGCCCGCGGCCACGCCCCGTGCCCCCCGGACGGATGACCGGTCGGACGTCCCCTTCGCCCTGCGTATCGCCGCCTCCTGGGCCTGGCGGCTGGGACTCGTGCTCGTCGTCGGGGGCGTGCTGATCTACCTCCTCACCTGGATCTCGGTGCTCGTCATCCCGCTCATGATCGCGGGCCTGTTCGCCGCGCTGCTCATGCCGCTCAAGATCGCGCTGCACCGCCGGCGCGTCCCGAACGGCCTGGCAGTCGCGATCACGCTCGTCGGGTTCTTCGGCATCATCGCGGGCGCCCTCCTGCTCGTCGGCCAGCAGCTCACGGTCGGGATGGCGAGCCTGTGGGGGGAAGCCGTCGCGGGGGTGCAGCAGCTGCTGGACTGGCTGTCCCAGGGGCCCCTGCAGCTCACCGCGACGCAGATCGACCAGTACCTGCAGGACCTCGGCGGCGCGATCCAGAACAACAGCGCGTCCATCCTCAGCGGTGCCCTCTCCTTCGGATCCACTGCGGGGCACATCGCGGCCGGGATCTTCCTCACCGTGTTCTCCCTGATCTTCTTCATGCTCGACGGCCCCGGCATCTGGCGGTTCGTCGTCGGACTCGCGCCGGTCCGCGCACGGGCGGCAGTCGACGGCGCCGGGCGCACGGGATGGCTGTCCATGGCGCGCTACGTGCGCGTCCAGATCCTCGTCGCGGGCGTGGACGCCATCGGCATCGCCGTCGGGGCCGCCATCATCGGGGTGCCCCTGGCGCTGCCCCTGGGCGTGCTCGTGTTCCTCGGCTCCTTCATCCCCGTCGTGGGCGCACTGGCCACCGGCTCCGTCGCCGTCCTGCTCGCACTCGTCGCCAACGGGTGGGTCAACGCCCTGATCATGCTCGCGATCGTCCTCTTCGTGCAGCAGGTCGAGGGACACGTGCTCCAGCCGCTCGTCATGGGGCCGGCCGTCTCCCTCCACCCGCTCGCGGTGGTCCTCGCCGTCGCCGGCGGCACGATCGTGGCCGGGATCCCCGGAGCGCTGTTCTCCGTCCCGATCCTGGCAGTCCTGAACGCCTCCGTACGGTACATCTCGCACAGGGCCTGGGAGCACGACGAGGTCGTGCTCCGGCAGGGCTGGCCCCAGGGGGGAAGGGCCGGCATTAGCGGGCCGGTCACGGCGGAGCACCAGCCTTCGTCGTCACCGGCCAGCACCCCGGACCCACCCGCCGTATCGACGGTGCCAGCCCCCCAGGAAGAGACCTCCCCGTGACCGAGCAGACCGTAGCAACGACCGACTTCACCCCAGGGACGGCGAGCGCCGGCACCACCGGCGTGCTCGAGCCCGCGATCGTTCCCCCCACCGATTCCACCACCGAGCTCGCGGTGACCCTCGCCGACGTCGAGGCCGCGCACCGGACCCTCGACGGCGTCATCGCCCGGACCCCCATCGAGCAGTCGCGGGCCCTCGGACGGCTCACCGGCTCCACCGTGTCCTTCAAGTGCGAGAACCTGCAGCGCGCAGGCTCCTTCAAGGTGCGCGGAGCCTACAACCGGATGGCGAAACTGACCGACGCCGAGCGCGCCCGCGGCGTCGTCGCGGCGTCCGCCGGCAACCATGCGCAGGGCGTGGCGGTGGCGGCCGCGCGGCTCGGCATCTCGGCGCGCATCTACATGCCCCTCGGTGTGGCCCTCCCGAAGCTCGCCGCGACCCGCGGACACGGCGCCGAGGTGGTGCTGCACGGCCACAACGTCGATGAGGCGCTCGCCGAGGCCAGGACGTACGCCGACCAGACCGGCGCGGTGTTCGTGCACCCCTTCGACGACGTGGACGTGGTGGCCGGCCAGGGGACCGTCGGCCTCGAGATCCTCGAGCAGGTGCCCGACGTCGACACGATCCTCATCGGCGTGGGCGGCGGCGGGCTCCTCGCCGGGGTCGCGGTCGCCGTCAAGGCGCGCGCGAAGGAGCTCGGGCGGGACATCCGCATCATCGGGGTGCAGGCGGAGAACGCGGCCGCCTACCCGCCGTCCCTCGCCGCGGACGCCCTCGTGCCCCTCACCAAGGTCTCGACCATGGCGGACGGCATCGCCGTCGGCCGGCCGGGGCAGCTGCCGTTCTCCATCATCCGGGAGCTCGTGGACGACGTCGTGACGGTGAGCGAGGACTCCCTCGCCCGGGCGCTCATCTTCCTGCTGGAACGCTCGAAGATGGTCGTCGAACCGGCCGGTGCCGTCGGTGTGGCGGCCCTGCTCGACGGCAAGCTGACGGAGGACGGCGCCGACCCGGGCAACACGGTGGTGGTGCTCTCCGGCGGCAACATCGACCCGATGCTCATGCTGAAGGTCATCCAGCGCGGCCTCGCCGCCGCGGGACGCTACCTCGTGGTGCGCATGCTCCTCGACGACCGCCCCGGCTCGCTCGCCACCATCTCGCGGATCATCGCGGAGTCCGACGCGAACGTGACGGGGGTCGACCACACACGGGTGGGCGGATCGATCAGCATGGGCGACGTGGCCATCACCATCAACATGGAGACCAAGGGGGACGAGCATTGCGAGCAGGTCCTCAGCAATCTGCGCGCCGAGGGCTTCCAGCCCATGGTCGTCCAGGGGTGAGTGCCCTGGGTGAGCAGCCCCTCGCCCGGCGGGCGCAGGCCGGGCTGATCACCGTCGTCGGCCTCGTCGCCGCGATGTGGGCGGTGTTCCTCGTCAACGCCGGGCTCGGCGACCTGCTGGTCAGGACCCTCGGGATCGCGCCCCGCCGCGTGGACGGGCTCGACGGCGTGGTCTTCGCGCCGCTCCTGCACGGCGGCGTCCAGCACCTGGCCAGCAACACCCTGCCCCTGCTGGTCCTCGGGTTCCTGGCCTTCCTCGAGGGTGCACGGCGTTTCGTCGCGGCCATCGGCATCAGCTGGCTCGCCTCCGGCATCGGCACGTGGCTGTTCGGCGGCGGGCTCACCGTCGGCGCCTCGGGCGTGGTGTTCGGCCTCTTCACCTACCTGATCACGCGCGGCTTCTACAACCGGGACTGGAAGCAGATCCTGCTCGCCGTCGTCCTGTTCGCCGCATACGGCTCCATCCTGTGGGGCGTCCTGCCCACGATCGGCTCGAACATCTCCTGGCAGGCGCACCTGTTCGGGGCCTGCGGGGGGATCCTCGCCGCGTTCCTGCTCAAACGGAAGCGGCCCGCCCCCGGGAGGGCGGACCGCTTCGGGATCGGCTCGTAGCCGACCGGTGGGGCCGGATCGTCAGCCCACGTACGGGGTGGCCGAGATGATCTCGACGGTGATCTCCTTGCCGTTGGGCGCCACGTAGGTGACGGTGTCGCCGGCCTTCGTCCCCTGGATGGCCGCGCCGAGGGGCGACTTCTCGCTGTAGACGTCGATATCCGTGTCACCGGCCACCTCGCGGCTGCCCAGGAGGAAGTCCTCGACCTCCCCGGCGATCTTCGCGGACACCATCATCCCCGGTTCGACGACGCCGTCGTCCGCGGGGGACTCGCCGACATGCGCGTTCTCCAGCAGATGCGTGAGCTGGCGGATGCGGGCCTCGGACTTGCCCTGCTCCTCCTTGGCGGCGTGGTAGCCGCCGTTCTCCTTGAGGTCGCCCTCGGAGCGGGCCTGCTCGATACGGGCGACGATCTCGGTACGACCGGGACCGGACAGGTGCTCCAGTTCGCTCTTGAGCCGGTTGTAGGACTCCTGCGTGAGCCAGGCCGCGGGGGCGCTGTTGGTGGACACGGGGTAACTCCTTCGGTACGGCCGCCACCAGGACGGCGGGGCTCATGGTCACTCGACGGGCCGGCGGTGCAGCCGAGGTCACCGGCAAGCAAACACCCCGCCTCGTGGGACCGGGTGGCCGGTACGCCGGTGAAGCGGGGCGATACGTATCACATCATTCTAGTGGGGGGAGGGCCAGAACCCAAGAAGCCGGGCCGTCCGGCTCAGTCCTCCACGACCCAGCAGGCGTTGACGCCGCCGGACACGCCGGGCGAATCGGTCCGGACATCGGTGCGGTGGGCCGTGGTACCGCCGTCGTTGGCGCCCTCCTCGGCGCTGTTCGGGCCGATGGTCACGATCCTCCAGCCGACCACCGCATAGTTCTCGCTGAGCACCTGCACGGCGCACTGCGCGGTCGCCGATCGGTCCTTCGTCACCTCGAAGTCGACGCTGGCCAGCTCGTCCGAGACGAGCGAGAAGCCGACGTCCTTCGAGGACACCGGGGGACTGCCGGTGGTGAGGGCGACGGCGGCGATCGCCGCCACCGCGGCGAGGACCAGGGCGACGACCAGCATCCGGATGCGCCCCATCGGCTTCTTCGGCTTGGGGGTGCCGTAGCGATTGGCTACTCTGGGTGTTGGCGTTTCGGCGGAGCTCACGCTCCCATTTTACCGTCCGTCGACGGCGGCCCCTTCCGGCCGCTCCCACCCGAACCTCCCCCCGAACAGCCAGGAGCGCGTGTTGCTAACCCAGGATCAGCCCCTCGAGTCCCGCGAGGGTCTCCGCCTCCTCGCGGTACACGCCCACCCGGACGACGAGTCGAGCAAGGGTGCGGCCACGATGGCCGGTTACGTGGCGGCAGGAGCCGAGGTGATGGTGGCGACCTGCACCGGGGGTGAGCGCGGCGACATCCTCAATGCGGCGATGAACGACGATCCGCACGGCCGGCGCGACCTCGCCGGCCTCCGCCGGCTCGAGATGGCCCGCGCCGCCGCGGAGCTCGGCATCCAGCAGCGGTGGCTCGGGTTCGAGGACTCGGGGCTGCCCGAGGGCGACCCCCTGCCCGACCTGCCGGTGGGGTGCTTCGCCCTGCAGCCGCTCGAGCGGGCGGCCGCGCCCCTCGTGAAGCTGGTGCGCGAGTTCCGTCCGCACGTGATCATCAGCTACGACGAGAACGGCGGCTACCCGCACCCCGATCACATCATGGCCCACCGCGTCGCCGTGGAGGCGTTCGACGCGGCGGCCGACCCGGGGCGCTACCCCAGGACGGGCGAGGCCTGGAGCGTGTCCAAGCTCTACTACGACCGCGCGTTCAACCCCGAGCGTTTCCGCGCCCTGCACTTCGCCCTCGAGGATGCCGGCCTGCAGTCCCCGTACGCCGAGCGCATCGCGCAGTGGCTCGAGGCGGATGCCGAGGGGCACCAGCCGTCCGCTCCCACCCACGCGACCACCACGCAGATCCACTGCGGGGACTTCTTCGGGCACCGCGAACGGGCGCTCCTCGCGCACCGCACCCAGGTGGACCCCGAGGGCTTCTTCTTCGCCGTCTCGGTCGAGATGCAGCAGAGGGTGTGGCCGTGGGAGGACTACTCGCTCATCACCTCGCGGGTGGCGTCGCAGGTGCCCGAGCACGACTTCTTCGCGGGCATCACCGCCGACGCGTAGGACCCCCGGGGTCCGTCCACCAGTTCTATCCCGCGTAGAATTGCAGGCGGCGGTCACCGTGATCCGCTGCGAGCTTCGAAAGTGGTGCATGCGTGTTCCTTGACCTCAGCCTGGCTGCAACGACGATGACGCCGTCGGGCGATCCGACGCTGAAACCAGGGCTGGACCCCGCGTCCGTGACGCCCGGGACCCTCGGGTTCCTGGCGACCCTCTTCGTCGTCGTGCTGGTCATCCTCCTGATCCGCGACATGACCAAGCGCATCCGCCGCGTCCGCTACACCGCGGAGGTGGACCAGGCTCGTGCCCAGCGCGACGCCGGGCCCGGCGCTGCGGCGGACGGCGTTCCCGACGGTGCGGCCGACGGGCGGCCGACGGGCCAGGACGACACCGGGCGGCCCATGCCCGGAGGGAAGCACGGACCGGACAACCGCTAGGCCTGGACGGGGTTCAGGACCGCGAGCATGATCGCGATGAAGTGCGCGGCGAAGGCCGCCACGGTGAAGGCGTGGAACAGCTCGTGGAACCCGAAGACGCGGAGCGAGAAGTTGGGACGCTTGATCCCGTAGAACACGGCGCCCGTGATGTAGAGCGCGCCGCCCACGCAGATGAGGACGGCGGCGGCGACGTCGGCCCGGAAGAAGTCGGGCATGTAGAACACCGAGCCGAGGCCGAGCGCCACGTAGATCGGGACGTACAGCCAGCGCGGGGCATCGACCCAGAGGTTGCGGAACAGCACGCCGGCGATCGCGCCGCCCCAGATGATCCACAGAAGTGTCTCGGCCTTGCCGCGCGGCAGCAGCGCCCAGGCGAGGGGCGTGTAGGACCCGGCGATGACCAGCATGATGTTGGTGTGGTCGAGGCGCTTGAGCACCACCTTCACCCCGGGGCTCCAGTCGCCGCGGTGGTAGACGGCGCTCACCCCGAAGAGCAGCACGCCGGTGAAGGCGTAGATGGCGGAGGCGATCTTCAGCCCCGGCGTCGGCGCCAGCACCACGAGGACGATGCCGGCCGCGACCGCCAGCGGGGTCGCCACCGCATGGATCCACCCCCGCCAGAGCGGCTTGCTCGCCATCGCGTCCGCGAGGGGTCCGGCCACCGAACCGACCGTGTCCTCGAACGCCGTGGCGCGGCTGCCGGCGGGGTCCGAAGGGCGGGGGTGGGGGGCCTGGTCGCGCGGGGTCATAGCCCGGATTCTAGCCCACGGCGATGCGTGCGGACCGCTGCCCGTGAGGCACCCGCAACCCCTGGACAGCATCGGCGCAGGCCGTTGTGAGGCGACTGCCGGTACGGTAGGAAGAGGTATGCGGAGCGCCGGGCGTTCCGTCGCGACGAAGTTCCGGCCCCCGCCGGACCATGGACTCAGGAGGTGCTGCCGGGCGTGACGTGGAAGTTCCCCGAAGTCGGCTACAGCTTCTACGAGCGCAGGCTGCAACGCAACCTCGCGCCCGAGCGGATCCCCCACCACATCGGTGTCATGGTGGACGGGAACCGCCGGTGGGCGAAGCTCGCCGGCGCTCCGACGAGCCATGGCCACCAGGCCGGCGCGGACAAGATCCACGAGTTCCTCGGCTGGTGCGAGGAACTCGGCGTCGACGTCGTCACCCTCTACATGCTCTCCACCGACAACATGGGCCGCCCCCAGGAGGAGATCGACCAGCTCCTCGACATCATCGCGAACACCCTGGACCGGCTGGGCGAGAGCAACCGGGTACGGGTGCAGCCGGTCGGCGCCCTCGACCTGCTGCCGGAGGACCTCAGCGGCAAGCTCGTGGACCTCGCCGCGTCCACGTCGACCATCGACGGGATCCACGTCAACGTCGCGGTGGGCTACGGGGGGCGGCGTGAGATCGTCGACGCCGTCAAGGAGCTCATGGGGGACGCAGCGGCCCGGGGGATGTCCCTGGAGACGCTCGCCGAGGAGCTGACGGACCAGCACATCTCCGCCCGCCTCTACACGCGCGGCCAGCAGGACCCGGACCTCGTCATCCGCACCTCCGGCGAGCAGCGGCTCTCCGGCTTCCTCATGTGGCAGAGCGCGTACAGCGAGTTCTACTTCTGCGAGGCCCTCTGGCCCGATTTCCGCCGCGTGGATTTCCTGCGCGCCCTGCGCGACTTCGGCCGACGCCAGCGCCGTTTCGGCTCCTGAGAGTTCACCGGTTCTTCACGCCCGACACGGCGGCTCCGATCGTCGCCGCACGGACCGGAGGCGTAGGGTCGAGCCATCGACGGGTGCCCGGATCCGTACCGTGCCCCGACCCTACGAATTCGGGGTGCGTCCACCCCGGAGCGGAGTCCACGTGGCGACACCCACCACCGCACGACCGACCGGTGCATCGGCCCACCGTCGCAGCTACGTCGTCGATACCTCGGTCCTGTTGTCGGACCCCCGGGCCATCCTGCGGTTCGAGGAACACGAGGTGGTCCTGCCCATCGTCGTGATCTCCGAACTCGAGGGCAAGCGGCACGATCCGGAGCTCGGATACTTCGCCCGGAAGGCGCTCGGGCTGCTGGACGACCTCAGGGTGGCCCACGGCGGCCTCGACCGTGACGTCCCCCTCGGGGATGAGGGCGGTACGCTGCGCGTCGAACTGAACCATGTGTCCCCGGACGTGCTGCCCGTCGGGTTCAGGAGCGGCGACAGCGATTCGCGGATCCTCGCGGTCGCGAAGAGCCTCGCGGTCGGGGGGCGCGATGTCACGGTGGTCTCCAAGGACCTGCCGCTGCGCGTCAAGGCCTCCGCGATGGGACTCCGGGCCGAGGAGTACCGCAGCGAGTTCGTCAGGGATTCCGGCTGGACCGGCGTCGCGGAACTCGACGCCACGGTCGAGGAGATGGACGCGCTGTACCGGCACGAGGCCGTCTTCACGCCGGCCGCCGCCGAGCAGCGGGTCAACACCGGTGTCATCATGCTCTCGCCGCGCGGTTCGGCGCTGGGGCGCATCGGGGCGGACAAGCACGTGCGCCTGGTGCGGGGCGATCGCGACGTCTTCGGGCTGCACGGTCGTTCCGCCGAGCAGCGCCTGGCCATCGACCTCCTGCTGGACCCCGAGGTGGGGATCGTCTCGCTGGGCGGCCGGGCCGGCACCGGCAAGTCCGCCCTCGCCCTGTGCGCGGGACTCGAGGCGGTGCTCGAACGCCGGGAGCACCGCAAGGTCGTGGTCTTCCGGCCGCTCTACGCCGTGGGCGGCCAGGAGCTCGGCTACCTCCCCGGCGGTGAGAACGAGAAGATGAATCCCTGGGCGCAGGCGGTCTTCGACACCCTCGGCGCGCTCGTGTCGCAGGAGGTCGTCGAGGAGGTCCTGGACCGCGGCATGCTGGAGGTGCTGCCGCTCACCCACATCCGTGGCCGCAGCCTGCACGACTCCTTCGTCATCGTCGACGAGGCCCAGTCCCTCGAGAAGAACGTGCTCCTGACGGTCATGAGCCGCATCGGGCAGCATTCCAGGATCGTCCTCACGCACGACGTCGCCCAGCGCGACAACCTGCACGTGGGACGCCACGACGGCATCGCGGCCGTCGTCGAGATCCTCAAGGGGCACCCGCTGTTCGGGCATGTCACCCTCACGCGGTCGGAGCGCTCGCCGATCGCGGCCCTCGTGACGGAGTTGCTGGAAGGTACGGAGACCTAGGTCATTTCACGATCCACGGCACATGCCGGCTGACGTCGCTCAGTTCCGGCGGCGCCGCCCGGAAGTAGTCGTCGGTCAGGTACTCGTCCACGCCGAGGATCTGCAGGTCGTGGCCGGCGCCGCGCGTCGGGCCGTCGAGCGCGGTCGTGGAGACGCAGACCCCCGTGCCGACGTCGATGAGCACGCGCGTCCGCCCTTCGCCGATCAGGGGTCGGTCGGGTGCGGTCGCGGTGTAGCCGGCGTTGGGGGTGAGCGTCGCGGCGAGCACCGGGCGGCCGGCGAACACCTCCTCCGCGAGATCCTCCACCTCGACCCGGTTGGCCCCGGGGAAGAGCATCGCGACGGGTGCGTTGCCGGCGAGCTCCACCGGGTCGAGCATCGAGGACCAGCGCGGATCGCCGAAGACCGCCTCGCCGTAGGCGGCCTCCGGCCGGCGTCGCACGAACCCGGCGTCGTCGTACACGGGGGTCACGAGGCGCGGTGCGAGGAGCCACGACTTCCGGGTGGCGCTCACGTACATCGCGTCGCGGGAGGTCTCGTTGCCGGTGGTCGAATGGAGGAGCGTGCCGTCCGCGGCCTCCACGCGCAGCGCCGCGGGCCGGCGCAGCCACGCCAGAAGCGGCGGGGCCGTGTCGCTGCCCGCCTCCGACGGCGCGCGCCAGGTGATGGTGAACCGCAGGGTCTCCCAGCGCCAGGGCGAGGAGCGGCAGAGCGAGCGGAACGTCTCCTCGGGACTGGAACTGTGGTGGGCCGACATTTCCACAGTCTAGCCGTCGCCGTACCGCCGGATCAGGGCCGTCGCGTAGGTTGGAGCCGTGACCGCCCTGCTCTCCGACTACCTGGCCAGGGAGCCCGCCGCCTTCGTCCTCCTCGCCGCCGCGCTCGCGGGGTTCGCCGTCGTCGGCGTCCGGCTGAGCATCATCGACTGGCGTACCCACCGGCTCCCGGACCGCATCGTCCTGCCGTCCTATCCCGCCGCGATCCTGCTCCTGGGGGCTGCCGCCGGTACCGCGGGGGACTGGCAGCGGATCCCGTGGATGCTGGGCGGGGGAGCGGTTCTCCTGGTCGCCTTCGCGGCGCTGCACCTGCTCCACCCCCGGGGGCTGGGTCTCGGGGACGTGAAGCTCGCGGGACTCCTGGGCCTCTACCTGGGCTTCGCCGGTCGGGACGAACTCTGGTGGGGGCCGTTCCTCGCCGTCGTGCTCGGCGGCACCTGGAGCCTGATGCTCCTGGCCGTACGGCGGGCGACGCTCCACTCGTCGGTGGCCTTCGGGCCGTTCCTCATCGCGGGGGCAGCCCTCGGCCTCGCTGTACTACGCTGAAAATCATGCCCACCCCGGACTTCGTCATCGCACTGCGCCGCAAGATCGGCCACGACCCCCTCTGGCTCCCGGGGGTGGGCGGCGTGGTCCTCGACGACGACGGGCGCGTGCTCCTCGGTCGGCGGGCAGACAACGGCGCGTGGGCCATCATCACGGGCATGGTGGACCCCGGCGAGGAGCCGGCGATGGCCCTGCGCCGCGAGGTCGAGGAGGAGACCGGCGTCATCGTCGAAGTCGAGTGCCTGCTCGGGACGAACGTCGTGGGGCCGATCACCTACCCCAACGGCGACGTGGCGACGTTCCTGACCCTCGACTTCCGGTGCCGATGGGTCAGCGGCACTGCGCGCGTCAACGACGACGAGTCGACCGACGTCCGCTGGTTCGCGTTGGAGGCCCTGCCCCACCTCAGCCCCCGGCACCTGGCCTGGTGCAGGGGGCCGCAGCCTTCGACGGCGTGGCCCGCTTCTTGTCCTGACCGTCCCGGCAGCGCGCACGGGCCGGCAGCGCGCACGCGTCGGCCGCCGCTCGGGCCGGACGCCGCTCGGGTCGGCAGCGCGCACGGGCCGGCCGCCGCTCGGGCCGGGCGTCGGACGGTTCAGGCGTCGGAATGCTCCGACGACCCGGTGGGTGCGCCCGCCGTCGTGGTCGGCGCCTGGCCCGCGGAGCCGCCCGGGCCGGTAGCGCGTTCGCGCTCGAGGCGGACGGCTTCCTCGCCGCCGATCGCCTCGCCGCGCGCGACCATGCCCGATGTCGCCGACAGCGGGATCTCCCGCAGCAGGAGCGCGAGGACGAGGGCGATCGCCAGGAACGGCACGAGGTAGAGGAACACGGGCGCCAGCGACTCGGCGTAGTCGCTCACGACGGCGGCGCGCACCTGGTCCGGCAGGGCGTTGAGCGCGGCCGGATCGAGGGTGGATGTTGCCTGGCCCGCGGCCTCCGGACTGGCGCCGAACGAGGCGAATGTCCCGTTGAGCCGTTCCGAGAGGCGGCTCGTGAAGATGGCGCCGAAGACGGCGACGCCGAGCGACGCACCGACCTCGCGGAAGTAGTTGTTGGTGCTGGTGGCGACGCCGACCATGGTCGGGGCCACCGCGTTCTGCACCACGAGGACGATCACCTGCATGATGAGGCCCAGCCCCGCGCCGAAGAAGAACAGCATGGTGCAGATGACCCAGATCGGGGTGGCGGCCGTGAGCGTGGACATCCAGACCAGGGTCGCGAGGGTGATCGAGACGCCGACGATCGGGTACTTGCGGTACCGGCCGGTGCGGGAGATCGCGATGCCGGACCAGATCGACGTCCCCATGAGGCCCACGATCATCGGGACGAGGAGCAGCCCGGACACGGCGGCCGACGTCCCGGAGGCCATCTGCAGGAAGGTCGGCATGAACGCCAGCGCGGCGAACATGCCGAGGCCGAGCGTCAGGCCGATGCCGGTACTGGTCACGAAGGTGCGGTTGCGGAAGAGGTGCAGCGGGATGATCGGGTCCTCGGCGCGGCGCTCGACCATGATGAAGGCCGCCACGGCCAGGACCATACCGGCCCCGAATGCCCAGGTGAGCGGCGAGGTCCAGCCCTCTGCCGCGTCGCCGCCGAAGTCGGTGAAGAAGATCAGGCAGGTCGTGGCGATGGACAGCAGGACGACGCCGGGGAGGTCGATGCGCTTCGTGGCCTTCCTGGACGGCAGCCGCAGCGTGAACCAGGCGATGGCGAAGGCGGCGATACCGATGGGGATGTTGATGTAGAACGCCCAGTTCCACGTGAGGTGGTCCACGAAGTAGCCGCCGAGCAGGGGCCCGGCGACGGCGCTGAGGCCGAAGATGCCGCCGAGGGGGCCCATGTACTTGCCGCGCTCGTTGGCCGGGACGATGTCGGCGATGATCGCCTGCGACAGGATCATCAGGCCGCCGCCGCCGAGGCCCTGGATGGCCCGGAAGATCACGAACGCCCAGAAGTCCGTGGCAAACGCGCACCCGATCGAGGCGACCGTGAAGAGCGCGATGGCGAAGAGGAAGAGGTTGCGGCGCCCCAGGACGTCGCCGAACTTGCCGTAGATGGGCATCACGATCGTGGTGGCGAGGAGGTACGCCGTCGTGATCCAGACCTGGTGCTCGACGCCGCCGAGCTGGCCCACGATGGTGGGCATGGCGGTGGAGACGATGGTCTGGTCGAGGCTCGAGAGCAGCATCCCGGCGATGAGCGCCGAGAAGATGATCCAGATGCGTCTCTGCGTCAGGAGGAGCGCGCCGTCCTGCGCCGTCGTTGTACTCATGCTGTGTCCTGGTTCTCGGGAACGGGGAGGCCGCCGGCGGCCTCCGGGGAAGGGGAGGGTGAAGGGGAAGGGAAGAGGTAGCGCAGGGCGTCGATGTTCCGCCGGAAGACCTCCCCGTAGGAGAGGGGGTTGCCCTCCGCGAAGAACTCGTCGAAGGACCTGCGGGCCAGGCCGCCCAGCACGAAGGTGGCGACGCGCGCTTCCGGGGAGTCCGCCGGCAGGCCCTCCCGCTCGAGGATGAGGTCGGTCAGGAGCTGGGACTTCGACTCGGTCCGGGCGGCCATCCTCACCAGGAGGTGCGGTTCACGGTGCAGGACGGCGGACATCGCCTCGTACTCCTCCCGCGTGATCGCCATCCGGCTGCCGAACGCCGCGAAGAGGTCGGCGAGGGCGTCGAGGAGGGGCTGGGGTGGTGTGGTCCGGCCGGAGTCGATGAAGGCGTCGAGGATCGCCTGCGGGAGGCCCTCGTCGGGATGCCCGAGGACGGCATCCTCCTTCGACGGGAAGTAGTTGAAGAACGTGCGCCGGGAGATACCGACCTCGTCACACAGCTGCTCGACCGTGAATCCGGTGAGGCCGTGCTCGAGGGTGAGCCGCCGTGCCACCGACACGACGGAGGCCCTCGTCCGGCGGCGCTTGCGCTCCCGGAGCCCGGGGGCCTCGTCTGTTGCACTCTCAGTCACGGAGTATATATTTGCACTCGAAACCTTCAAGTGCAAAATAATGCGTCCCGGACACGGGGGAGGGGCGCACCCGGGCGGGTACGCCCCTCCCGGAGCCGGGGACCGCTGCGGGTCAGGCCTGCGGGGGTCGCGTCATCGAGAGGACATCGAGCGCCGAGTCCAGCTGCTCCTCGGTCAGCTCGCCGCGCTCCACGAACCCGAGGGCGACGACGGCCTCGCGCACCGTGAGGCCCTCGGCGACGGCCTTCTTCGCGATCTTCGCCGCGTTCTCGTAGCCGATGTACTTGTTGAGCGGCGTGACGATCGAGGGGGACGCCTCGGCGAGGAAGCGCGCACGCTCGACGTTCGCGGTGATGCCGTCGATCATGCGGTCGGCGGACACGCGCGTCGAGGTGCTCAGCAGGCGGATGGATTCCAAGACGTTCCGGGCGATCACGGGGATGCCGACGTTCAGCTCGAACGCCCCGTTGGTACCGGACCAGGCCACGGTGGCGTCATTGCCCACCACCTGCGCGCAGACCATGATGACGGCCTCCGCGATCACCGGGTTGACCTTGCCGGGCATGATCGACGAGCCGGGCTGCAGGTCCGGGAGGGCGATCTCGCCGAGGCCGGTGTTGGGGCCGGACCCGAGCCAGCGCAGATCGTTGTGGATCTTCGTGAGGGACACAGCGATGGTGCGCAGCATGCCCGAGACCTCGACGAGGGAGTCGCGGTTGGCCTGCGCCTCGAAGTGGTCGCGTGCCTCGGTGAGCGGGAGCCCGGTGTCCTCGGCGAGCAGTTCGATGACCCGCGCCGAGAAGCCGGCCGGGGTGTTGATGCCGGTGCCGACGGCGGTGCCGCCCAGCGGCACCTCGGCCACCCGGGGCAGCGAGGCCTCGATGCGCTCGATCCCGTAGCGCACCTGGGCCGCGTAGCCGCCGAATTCCTGGCCCAGCGTGACCGGGGTGGCGTCCATGAGGTGGGTGCGGCCGGATTTGACCACGGTGCTGAACTCGGCGGCCTTGCGCTCGAGCGCCTCGGCGAGGTGCGCCAGCGCCGGGATGAGGTCCTTGACGAGCGCCGACGTCGCGGCGACATGGACGGACGTGGGGAAGACGTCGTTCGAGGACTGCGACGCGTTGACGTGGTCGTTCGGGTGCACCGAGGTGGAGCTCCCGGCTGCCTCGAGTGCGCGGCTCGCGAGGGTCGCGATGACCTCGTTCGCGTTCATGTTCGAGGACGTGCCCGAGCCCGTCTGGTAGATGTCCACGGGGAAGTCGCCGTCGTACCGGCCCGACGCCACGTCCTCGGCCGCCGCCTCGATGGCCCGCGCACGCTCCTCGTCGAGCACGCCGAGCTCGGCGTTGGCCGTCGCTGCGGCCTTCTTGATGCGCGCGAGCGCCTCGATGTGCGACCGCTCGAGGGTGGTGCCGGAGATGGGAAAGTTCTCGACGGCCCGCTGCGTCTGCGCCCGGTACAGGGCGTCGACCGGGACACGCACCTCGCCCATGGTGTCGTGTTCGATGCGGTATTCCGGGCTGGCTGCAGGCGTTGGAGTCATGCCGCAATTCTCACTGCTGGCTCTACAGTGCGCCAAATCCTGACACCAGCACGGCCTTGCCCTCGTCGAGGCGGTAGGAGACGCCGATGACGGCGACCGCCCCGTCCTCGACGGCGTCCGAGATGACGCGGGAGCTGTCGACCAGCCGCTGGGCGGTCTGCTTCGTGTGCTCGATGACGGTCGTGTTGACGTCGCTGATCCCTGCCCGCCGCGCGGTCAGGACGGACGGGGTGATTCGTTCGACGAGGTCGCGGAGGAAGCCCGTGGGCATGTCGCCGGTCTCGATCGCGTTCATGGTCGCGGTGACGGCACCGCAGCTGTCATGACCGAGGATCACGATCAGCGGGACGCCGAGCACGCTCACGCTGTACTCGAGCGAGCCGAGGACGGCGTCGTCGATCACCTGCCCGGCGGTGCGGACCACGAAGACGTCGCCGAGGCCGAGGTCGAAGATGATCTCCGCGGCCAGGCGCGAGTCCGAGCAGCCGAAGATGACGGCGAACGGGTTCTGGTCGTTCACGAGCGCGGTGCGGCGCAGGGCGTCCTGGTTGGGGTGCGAGACGTCGGAGGCCACGAACCGCGCGTTGCCCTCCTGCAGTCGAAGCCAGGCAGCGGCGGGGGTCAGTTGCTGGGTCACGCCGCCCACTGTACTGTCTCCGGCCCTCAGGAGCCGTCCGCGGCCGAAGATGACAGGCGCTCGGCCTCCTCGACGGCGTTCTGCCGGATGTCCTCGACGACGGCCTCGCCCACGGTGTCGAACTCGGTGAGGGAGGCCTCCCCGTTGAGGACGACCGTCACGCCGTCCACCTCGGACGTCAGGACGGTGTCGCCGTTCGGCGCGTCCAGGAGGTCCCACTCGATCCCGCCGATGGTCCGCGCGCCCGAGACCTGGGCGTCGCCGACGCGCTGGGCCGTCCACGTGGGGTTCGCGTCGTCGGTCTGGGTGAGCTGGATGAAGCCGGTGTCCGCGGTGAGGAACCCGACCTCCCAGAAATCGACGGCGTCGCTGCGTCCGGTGACCCAGCGTGCGTAGTTGGAGGACCAGCCCTCCGGCAGGGCCGGCGACGCCGGGAGGTAGCCGGCGTCGCCCGCGGCCTGGCGCGCGACGGTCTCGACGTCGATGTCGCGCCGGTAGGTCTCCGCGGTGTAGGTGGGATTCAGGAAGTAGACCGGGAGGACGACGGCGATGGTCGCGCCGGTGGCGATCAGCATGCCGCGGGCCGTGGAGCTGGCGCGTTTGGCCTGGTTCGGCGTGAGCGTGATGGGCGGGGCGTCGGCGTCCAGTTCCTCCGCGAGCCGGGCGCCGTCGGCCGGGCGCGGGGACGGTTGTTCGACCGCCTGCGCGGCCGGCTGCTCGGCCTCGTCCCGCCCGTCCCCGGAGCGTGGTCGTGTCCCGGGGGTGGTCCGCTCGTCGCCTTGATCGCTCACCCCTCCATTTTCGCTGATGCCGGCCGCGGCACCTAACCGGGCGGGTGCCCGGGGTGCAGCACGGATGCGCCATGGGCGGGCGCGGCGCCGTCCGCGCGCCTATGATGACACCACCGGACAGGTACGCCCGCATCCTGGCCGATGACCTTCGACGATGAGGATAGACGTGTCCCAGAACGCTACGAATGCCCAGTACTCGACCCTGTCACCGGCCCTGGCCGTCGGGGACAAGGAACCGGACCGGAACCTCGCCCTCGAACTCGTCCGCGTCACGGAGGCCGCGGCCATCGCGGGCGGTCACTGGGTAGGGTTCGGCGACAAGAACCTGGCCGACGGCGCCGCGGTGGACGCAATGCGGTCCCTCCTGCAGACGGTGCACTTCAACGGCATCGTGGTGATCGGGGAGGGCGAGAAGGACGAGGCCCCCATGCTGTTCAACGGTGAACGCGTGGGCGACGGCAGCGGTCCCGAGTGCGATGTCGCCGTCGACCCGATCGACGGCACCCGCCTGACGGCGCTGGGCATCAACAACGCGCTCGCCGTGCTCGCGGTCGCGGAGCGGGGCTCGATGTTCGACCCGTCCGCCGTCTTCTACATGGAGAAGCTCGTGACCGGGCCGGAAGCCGCCGACATGGTGGACCTGCGCCTGCCGGTCAAGCAGAACCTGCATCTCATCGCGAAGGCGAACAACAAGAAGGTCAGCCAGCTCAACGTGATGATCCTGGACCGCGACCGCCACAAGCCGCTCGTCGAGGAGATCCGCGCGGCCGGCGCGCGCACCAAGTTCATCATGGACGGCGACGTCGCCGGGGCCATCGCCGCGGCCCGCGAGGGGACCGACGTCGACGCCCTGATGGGCATCGGCGGGACCCCCGAGGGGATCGTGGCGGCCTGCGCCATCAAGTCCCTCGGCGGCGTCATCCAGGGCAGGCTCTGGCCCACCAGCGACGAGGAGAAGCAGAAGGCGCTCGACGCGGGGCACGACCTCGACCGCGTCCTGTCGACCAACGACCTCGTCACGAGCGACAACTGCTACTTCGCGGCCACGGGCATCACCGACGGCGACCTGCTGCGCGGCGTGCGCTACAGCAAGGACAAGGTCCTCACGCAGTCCATCGTCATGCGCTCGAAGTCCGGCACCATCCGCGTGGTCGACGGCGAGCACCAGGCCCACAAGTGGGAGACCTACGCGCGCGTCCGGGACTAGCGGGCCGCGCCGCGCGAGCCGCCGGGGCCGGCTGTCCTGCGAAGTACGAGCCGCCGGGACAGGGGCCGCGCCGCCGTACGAGCCTCCGCGTCAGCGGTGGACCGCGGTGCGCAGCCGGGCAGGCAGTGTCCGTGCGGCGCGCAGGCCCTGGCGGGCGGCCTGCGCCCCGGCCCGGGCCAGCTCGTAGCCGCGGTAGCGCAGCTTGCGCACCGGCAGGTCCCAGGTCCCCGGGTAGGCGACCTCGCGGCCGCCGAAGGACTTCTTGAACGCCGTGAAGCCCGCCCACTTGTGGTCCGGGTGGTCCGCGGGGGCGACGCCCCAGAGGTCCACCTGCTTCAGTCCCCTGTCCGCGGCATCGGCCATGAGGGTGACCAGCAGCGGGATCCCGGCACTGAGTTTCCGGTGGGCGTCGTCCAGCGCTGCGTGGGCATAGGTCCGCGTGTCCGCCGAGTCGTAGGCGAGGGCGGCGGCGATCGGCGCGCCGTCGAGCTCCGCGATGAAGAGGGTCGCGGCGCCGGCGGGCATGAGGGATCGGGCCACCTGGGTCAGGTAGTCGTCGCTCTGCGGCTTGAAGCCGTTGCGCGCCGACGTCAGGTGCAGGAAGCGCAGCAGGACCGCGATCTCCGCGGGGTCCTGGCTGGACTGGAAGGTCACGCCCTTCTTGTGGATGTTGCGGTACAGATTGCGGTTGACCGGCTTCATGTCCGCGAGGACGTCCTTGAAGTCCCGGTCCAGGTCCACGATCCAGGTGAGCTCCGGCTGCTGGTTGGCCGGGGCCGGCCGGAGGCCGCGCGTGCGCAGGAACGCGGCGGGGTCGGCATCCGCGAGGCCTGCATCCACCGGCTCGATCCGGACGAACACGGCGCCGCTGCTGCGCGCCAGGTCCGTCAGTGCGGCCAGTGCGGCGTCGAAGGCGGCCGGGGAGGTGGCGATCGGACCGTAGGGGACGTAGAGCAGTGGCCCGGCGGGATTGCTCTCCTCGATGGCCAGGAAGCGCCAGCCGGGACCCGAGTGCTCATGGACGGTGCGTCCCAGGTCGCGCTGGAGTGCGCCCCACTGCGGGCTCTGCAGGAAGTGGTCCATGGTCTCAGCGTCCCGGGGCGGTGGTGACGGCGAAGCCCAGGGCGGGGCCCGTGGCCCCGGACACCACGTGGGCGTTGACCGGCGCCTCCGCGGCGGGCAGGAAGGCGCTGTCGCCGCGTTCCAGCCGCAGCTCGCCCTTCGGCGAGTCGAGCAGCACGGAGCCCGACACCACGATGATCACTGCGGGCCCTTCCTGCGCCAGCGGGACGGGCCCGGCATCGGGTTCGAGCTGGACGCGCTGGAGCTGGAACTCCCGGAAGGGCGGCCGGAACACCTCCTGTCCCAGCAGCGTCGTCTCGGCGCCGAGTGTCGGCACGCCGACGGCCTCGAAGGAGATGGTTCGGAGCAGCTCCGGCACGTCCACGAACTTCGGCGTGAGTCCGCCGCGCAGGACGTTGTCCGAGGAGGCCATGACTTCGATGCCGAGCCCGTGCAGGTACGCGTGGACGTTGCCGGCCGGGAGGTAGGCGGCCTCCCCGGGCGCCAGCGAGACGCGGTTGAGCAGCAGGGAGATCAGCACCCCCGAGTCGCCCGGGTACTGCGCGTCGAGCGTCACGACGGTGGAGAGCTCCGCCTCGTACGGCGCCGTCGGGGCGCCGGAGGCCAGGGCGGCCACGACCGCCGCCGTCGCTTCCGTGACATCCGTGCCGCCCGCGATCAGCCGTTCGAAGGCCGACCGCAGGGCGGTGCGCTCCTCCGGCTGGGCCAGATCCTGGAGCAGCAGCGGGACCAGGGGAGGGAGGGCGAGGCCGGCGGCGTCGATCTGCGCCGCCAGCATCGCGACGACGGCCCGCGCCTGCGCCGCCGGCCGGAAGCCGCACAGCATCTCGAACGGCGTCAGCGCGAGGAGCATCTCCGGTTTGTGGTTGTCGTCCTTGTAGTTGCGTCCCGCCGCAGCGCGGTCCACCCCGGCGGCCTCTTCGCGGGCGAAGCCCTCCCGGGCCTGCTCGAGGGTCGGATGCACCTGGAGCGAGAGCGGGGTTTCCGCGGCGAGGACCTTGAGCAGGAAGGGGAGCCGGCCGAATTCCGCCGCGACTACGGCGCCCAGGTGGTGCTCCGGGTCCTCCGCGATCAGCTCGTCCAGCGGGCGCCCGCCCGCACGGCTCGCGGCGGCGTCGGGCGCCTCGTCCGGTCCGCCCGGACCGAGCGCCACCGAGGGCGAGTCCGGGTGCGCCCCGATCCACAGCTCCGCCTCGGGCCCGCCCGACCGCTCCCTGCCCAGCAGGTCGGCGATCGCGTGGTCCGACCCCCAGGCGTAGGGGCGGAGGGTGTTGTCGAGGAGATACATCGTCAGGTCCTTGGGATGGTCGGGTTGATCGTCGGGAGGCGGCCACTGCGGGGTCAGGCGGGGGAGCATTCCCCGTTGTCGGACAGCAGCTGGCCGAGCGTCAGGTCGTCGCCGATCGTCGCGAGTTCCTGCAGGTACTCCTCCGTGATGCCGTCGTCGACGGTCTGCTCCGGGACCCGTGCGACGAGTCCCGCACGCTCGAGCGGCAGGGCTCCGCCCGCGGCGGGGTCACCGACCGCGAGCATCTCCTGCACCCGGGCATGGATGAGGTCGATGTCGGGATAGGTGACGAAGTTCTCCGCCGGTGTGCCGAAGTCCGGGGGGCCGATCGTGAGGCGGCGGGTCTCCTGGCCCTGGGCCTTGAGCCCGAGGTCGACGAAGCCGGCCAGCTGGTCCTGCGGGATGTCCGTCTCGACGATCTGTGTGCCGGCGGCGGCGATCGACTGGAACCGCCTCAAAAGGGTGGCCGGGTCCAGCTGGGCGATCATGGCCTGCTGGACGCACTGCTGGCGGGCGATGCGGTCGTAGTCCGTGACGAACTCGCGGCTCCGGGCATACCACAGGGCGTGATAGCCGTCGAGGGTCTGGACGCCCGGCTTGATCCAGCCGTCCGGCGGGTAGTGGCGGATCGGATCGGTGCCGGGGATCTCGGCGGCCGTGATGGGGACCCAGCCGCCGGCGTCGATCCGGATCCCGCCCATGGCGTCGACCAGTTGCTCGAAGCCGTTCATGTCGACGAGGACGTAGGACTGGACCTCGATCCCGAGGACACCGCTCGCAGCGTCCATCATCGCCTCGGCGCCCGGATCCTGGGCCTCGGGGTACAGGTCCGTGTAGTTCTGCGTCACGTCCGTGTACAGGCTGTTGATGATGCAGGGGTCGCCGCAGTTGTAGCCGTCGGGGTAGACCTCCCAGAGGGGGGAGTCCTCGGAGAACGGGGCGTTCTGGAAGTTGCGCGGGATGCTGAACGTGACGGTGGCGCCCGTCTCGGCGTCGACGCTGATCACCGAGATGCTGTCCGGCCTGCGGCCTGTGCGGTCCTCCCCGGCGTCGCCGCCCATGAGGAGGAAGTTGTACCGGCCGTCGACGGGGTCGAAGGCCGGTCCGGACTGGAAGATCGAGCCGACCGTCGAGCGGCCCACCCCGAGGACGTAGGCGCCATAGGCGAGGGATCCGCTGGTGAGCACCATGAGTACTGCGAGGGCGCCTGCCACGACGGGGCGCATGCCGCGGTCGAGCAGGGGGATGCGGATGAGGCGCAGGGTGTTCAGGAAGAGCAGTGCCCACGCGACGGCGATCCCGAGGAGCACGGCGATCAGCAGCAGCGACCACCAGCGGTGGGTGACGATGCCGACGACGAGGCTCCGGTCCGTCACGGCGAGGATGATGCCCAGGAGCAGGAGCGCCCAGCAGGCGAACGTGGTGCGCAGCGCCCTGCGCCCGAGGCGCCGGTCCCCGGCGACGGTCTGCGCGGATCCCGGCAGGACGAGCGTCAGGGCGAGGAGGACGAAGGCGCGCTTGGTGCGGACCGCGGGCGGAGCGGACTCCGGGTACCGCACGGGATCGGTGGAGGTGCCGGCGCCGCGCGCTCCGTGGCCGTTGGTGCGCGTCGCCGTCATCATGCGTCGGCCGCCGTCGACTCCGCGATGCGGGAGCGGAGGGCGCTGCCCTTCTCCTCGGCGGTCCGCCGGAGCGCCCCGGCGAACTCGATGAGCTGGCGGCGCAGGGTGGCCGCCTGCTCGTCCGTGCCGGAGGCGAGCATCCTCACGGCGAGCAGTCCCGCGTTGCGGGCGCCGCCGATGGACACGGTGGCCACGGGGACGCCGGCCGGCATCTGCACGATCGACAGGAGCGAGTCCATGCCGTCGAGGTAGCGCAGCGGGACCGGCACGCCGATCACGGGCAGCGGCGTCACGGAGGCGAGCATGCCCGGAAGGTGGGCGGCGCCCCCGGCGCCGGCGATGATGACCCGGAGTCCGCGCTCGTGGGCGCTCCGGCCGTACTCGATCATGACGTCGGGCATGCGGTGCGCGGACACGACGTCCGCCTCGTAGGGGATGGAGAACTCGGCCAGTGCAGCCGCTGCGGCTTCCATGACGGGCCAATCGGAGTCCGAGCCCATCACGAGGCCTACCTGGGCGTTCGTCACTGCATTCCCTTCGGTCATTCCTGGATGGTGGAGGGTGTCCCGGTGCCGTCGCGGAGTGTCGCGGCTACCCTCGTGGCCCTCGCGCGGACGTCGGCCAGCGGTTCCCCGCGGGCCGCCAGCGCGTTCACGTGGCCGATCTTCCGGCCGGGACGCACGTCCTTGCCGTAGAAGTGCACTTTAGCGGACGGTCCTGAGGACAGGGCCGCCGGGTACGCCGCGTAGATGTCCATGTTCACCCCGCCGAGGATGTTCTTCATGACGGCGTGCTCCGCCACCGGGGCCGTCGATCCCAGGGGGAGGTCGAGCACGGCACGCAGGTGCTGTTCGAACTGGCCGGTCACGGCGCCGTCCATGGTCCAGTGGCCCGAGTTGTGCGGGCGCATCGCGAGTTCGTTGATGAGGTAGCCCGGTCCGGACCCGGGGGTCTCGAAGAGCTCGACCGCCATGACGCCGGTGACGTCGAGGCGTTCGGCGAGATGCAGCGCTGCAGCGGTGACGGCGCGGGCGACATCGTCCGCCAGGGCGGGGGCGGGGGCGATCACCTCGTCGCACACGCTGTCCACCTGGATCGACTCGACCACCGGCCACGCCACGGCCTCCCCGGACGGCCGCCGGGCCACGAGGACGGACAATTCACGGCTGAACGGGACGAACTGCTCGACCAGCAGCTCGCCGCCGGTGAACCAGTCCCGGGCCGACTCGAGGGCCGCGGCGTCGCACAGCACGAGGACCCCCTTGCCGTCGTATCCGCCGCGGGGTGTCTTGAGGACCACCGGCCACCCGGTCGAGGCCGCGAAGGACACGACGTCGGACGGGTCCGTCACCGCCTGCCACGACGGGTTGGGCAGGCCGAGCCGGTCCACGGCCCGCCGCATCACCAGTTTGTCCTGGGCGTGCCGGAGCGCCGCCGGCGAGGGGTGGATGGTGACGCCGTCGCCCGCCAGTTCCGCGAGGAGCTCACCCGGGACGTGCTCGTGGTCGAAGGTGACGACGTCGACCCCCGCGGCGAAGGCACGCAGCGTCTCGCGGTCGCGGTAGTCGCCCACCTGCGAGTGGGCGACGGCCGCCACTGCGGACACGTCGGGGCCCTCTGCAAGGACGCGGAGTTCGAGGCCGAGTTCGACGGCGGGGCCGGCCATCATGCGGGCGAGCTGGCCGCCGCCGATGACGCCTATCACGGGAAAAGTCACCACTACAGGGTAACCACGGGGCGGCCGGACCCGGCCATCCGGCGGGTCGGACGGAGGAGTCCGGGCCGTGTCTCACGGGGAGTCGTCGGACCGCCACCGGGGTTTTCGAACCCGGTGGGGGACGGGTGGCCGCGAAGAGGCCGTAAAATGGCTCGAAACGCGCCATGCAAAGGTCAGCCTGGGTTGCTCGCTCTGCTGGCCCCGTCGCGGTTTGTCCTGCAGGTCCGCCGGGAGCATGCCCTGCGGTACCGGCGTTCGTATCGGACCACGGAGGTTGACAGTGGCAGGACTCATGGATCGGATCAGGGGCCTCGCCTCCATCTTCTGGCGCGAGGTGGCAAAATTCGGGGCGGTCGGCGGAGTGGCCTTCGTCATCGACAACGGCCTGTACTGGTACCTGATCCACGGGCCCATGAGCGGCAGCGAGGTCAAGGCGCGCTTCGTCTCGGCGGGCATAGCGACGATCTTCGCGTGGGTCGCCAACCGCTACTGGACCTTCCGCCGCCGCCGCCAGCCCAACCCGGCCCGCGAACTGGCCATGTTCGTCTTCATCAACGTGATCGGCATGGGCATCGCCGCGGGCTGCGTCTGGGTCGCCAAGTATGTGTTCGACGTCATCGAGCCGGGTCCGCTGTTCATCGTCGGGGTCTTCGGCACCGTGCTCGCCACGTTCGTCCGCTTCGTCGCCTACCGGTTCTGGGTGTTCAACGTCGAACTCGACGAGGACCCGGAGTTCAGCCACGACCAGGAGCTCGTCCATCCGCAGGCGGGCCAGGCCGACCCGGCGGACCCAGCCGCGACGGCCCCCGGGGCCGAGAAGGTCAGGCAGTCCCCAGCCGGTCAGTGACCCTCTCGCCGCTCAGCATCCGATCGGTGACCGGGACGCCGTCCTCCACGAGGACGAGTGCCCCGTCCCGTTCCCACACCGCGAGCGCCGCGGACAGGGCCCGCAGCAGACCGACGCCGGGTTCGAGGAGCAGCGTCGGCGACCCGGCATCGGTATAGGTGGTGCTGGTGGTATCGGTGGTGGCGGCTCCGGCAGCGGAGTCCCTGCCCCGCCCGTGACCACCCGGCAGCGCCAGGGTGTCCACGAGGTCCGCTGCCGTCAGCATTCCTCCGGGGGTGCGGACCAGGGGAGCGGACGCCGCCCCGGGATCGTCCGCTGCGTCGAGGAAGACGTCGCCGTGGGACCGCACCTCGGCCGCGAAGTCGACCGCCCCCCGGGGCAGCGTCCCGTCCCATCGGAGCGCCAGGGAGCCGAGGGCCACGCAGGCCAGCAGTCGCGGCGGGTCCACCTCCACGCCGGCCTGCGAGGACAGCACGATGTCGGCGTCGGCGGACGTGCCGACGGTCGCGGCGGACCGGACGTCGTCGTCCTCCAGGACGACGACGGCGCCCACCTGCCAGCAGGCGAAGACGAGGGCGAGCGTCTTCCAGTGAACCGGCAGGTCGACGGCGACGGTCGTCCCGCCGGCGGCGTCGAGCTCGTCGACGAGGAGGTTCGAGCTCTTGGCGACCCAGTTGTCGAAGACGCGCCCGGACAGCTCGATGCGGCCTTCCCTGCCGTGCCAGACCAGGCGCGGGGAGGTGGGACTGACGGACCGCATCCTTGTCAGGAGCTGTGTTGGTGTCTGTGGCATGATGGGCCTCTTCCGCCTCGATGGTCGATTTTCCGCGTCGATACAAGTAGTGACTACGCGCCGACGCGCCGACGAAGACAGGTAGTCCAGGCGGCGTGGCGCTCGTGATTGTCCGGCTCCGACTCTATAAGATTCACCCCGCCGCTTGACGAAAATCGTCTTACACCCGTGTAATTAGGGCAACGGATCTGTTCCAGCAGCCGGGCGCGAGGGTCGACCCGAGCTGATGCTGGAACGGCGACACCGGGAAGGCTGATCATGGGGCAGGCAGAACGCACACAGGAACGACCGGATATCGTGGCGCAGGCTTCGGCCCGCTACGGCTCACGGGGCGTTCCCGCCGACTGGTTCCTCGATCCTGCCGATCCGATGGCCGGCGAGCGCTACCGCGAAGGCACGCGTTCCCCGTTCGGGGACCAGGCGACGGCATTCCTCACCGCCCACGAGACACTCACGCAGCTTCCCGACGTCGACGGCCCCAGCAGCCTCCTCGTTATTCCGGGCCTCGCCCCCGAGTTCTCCCCGGCCCTGCCCGAGGTGCAGGAGGACGCGCGGCCGCAGTCGGCGCCCGCCGGCAGGCCCACCTGGATCGGGTCCCCGATCGCGCCGGGCAACATCGACGACGACGGCGAACTGTCCTGGCAGGCTGACGCGCTGTGCGCGCAGACCGACCCCGAGGCCTTCTTCCCGGAGAAGGGCGGCTCGACCCGCGACGCCAAGAAGGTCTGCGGCTCCTGCATCGTGAAGTCCGAATGCCTCGAGTACGCGCTGGAGAACGACGAGCGCTTCGGTATCTGGGGTGGTCTGTCCGAGCGGGAGCGCCGCAGGTTGCGGAAGCGAGCAGTCTGATTCAGCAGCACCTCCGCGTCACCGCCGTCGTCGTAGCCCACGACGATGGCGAGTATCTTCCGGCAACCCTGGAAGCCCTCGGACGCCAGACCCGCGCGGCCGATCTCTGTGTCGGTGTCGACACCGGATCGACCGACGATTCGGCGTCCCTCCTCCAGCTCTTGCTCCCGGCCGGCAGCCCCGTGGTCGGAGCTCCCGCCCGGGCGGGGTTCGGAACCGCCGTGCGGACCGCGGTCGCCGAGATACCGCCCTACCGCGGGTCCGGGGAGGGCCACCACGACTGGCTGTGGCTCCTCCACGACGACTCCGCACCCGAACCCGGGGCGCTCGCCGAACTGCTCCTCGCCGTCGAGCGCGCCCCGTCGGTCACCGTGGCGGGCGCGAAGCAGGTGGCCTGGGACGATCGCCGTGAACTCGTGGACGTCGGACTGTCCGTCAGCCGGTGGGCGGAGCGGCTCACGCTGATCGATGTCGACGAGCACGACCAGGGGCAGTACGACGCGCGGAGCGACGTCTTCGCCGTCAATTCCGCCGGGATGCTGGTGCGCCGGGACGTGTGGGACGCCCTCGGCGGCTTCGACCCGGCCCTCCACGGCGTGGGCGACGACGTCGACCTGTGCTGGCGGAACCGCCTCGCAGGCCACCGCGTGGTGGTGGTGCCGAGGGCAGTGCTGCGTCACGCGCGGTCCAGGCCGCACCCGGTGTCCACGGCGCACGGCGCGCGGGCCGCCGAGGTGTACCTGCGGCTCAAGCACGCCGCCGCCCCGTCCGTGCCCTTCCTCGCCGTCGGCGCGGTCCTCGGCGGCCTGGCCCGGCTGCTCCTCGGTCTCCTCGCGAAGGACCCGGCGCATGGCACGGGCCAGCTGCTCGGCAGCCTCGCCGGTGTCGGCCGGCCGTTCCACCTCTGGCGGTCCCGCCGCTCCGCCGCCCGGAGCCGACGCCGCCCGCGGTCCGTGGTGCGCCCGCTCATCACGTCCCGCCGCGAGGTGTGGTCCCACCGCCGGTCGGTCATCGACGCGTTCACCTCGCGCGGCGCGTCCACCGGTCAGGATGCGCTGCAGCGGGCGGAGGAGTACATCCCGTCGGGGGACAGCAACGACGACTTCGCCGCACTGTCCACCCCGGCGCGACTCTGGATCGGGTCCGGGGCGGTCCTCGCCGTCGTGGTGCTGCTCGCCGCCGCGCTCCTGGGCCTCCACCGCCTTGTCGGGGCCCCGGCCGTCGCCGGCGGGGCGCTGCTGCCGGTCGCCGCGACCCCGGGGGCCGCCTGGGACAGTGCGACGGCATGGTGGGTGGGCCTGGGGACCGGGTTCCCCGCCCACGGGTCGCCGTTCGCCTATGTTCTGTGGATGCTCTCCCTGCTGGGCCTCGGCTCGGCGAACACGGCCGTCGTCGTCACCCTGGTCTGCGCGCTTCCCCTCGCCGGCCTGACCGCGTGGTTCGCGGCCGGCGCCCTGACGCGGTCCCGCGGGCTGCGCCTCTGGGCTGCTTTCTTCTGGGGCGCGGCGCCCGCCCTCCAGGTGGCCCTCGGCCAGGGCCGCCTCGGCGCGCTGCTCGCCCACATCCTCCTTCCCCTGGCCCTGCTGGGGGTCGTCCGGGCGGTCGGGGGCGCGGTGACCTCCCGCACAGTGCCGGACGGGATCCTGCGACCGGGCATCAACGGGACCCGCAGCTGGACCGCTGGCGCCGCCGCCGGGCTCGTCCTCGCCGTGGCCTCGGCCTCGGCGCCCTCCCTCGGCGCCTTCGCCGTGGCCGGGCTGGTCGTCGCCCTGATCGTCGGCGGGAAGCGGGCGCGCCCCCTGTGGTGGACGCTGCTGCCCGTCGTCGCGCTGTACCTGCCGTACGTCCTCTCGGCCGTGCCGGACCCCCGGGGGCTCCTCGGCGATCCCGGCGTGCCGCTCGCCTTCGACCCGGCCGCGCCCTGGCAGCAGCTCCTCGGGTTCCCCGTGCGGTTCGACCCGATGCTCGCGCCGGCCGCGGCCGGCCTCCTCGGGCCGGGCCCCTGGTCGCTCGTCGCCGCGATCGCCGTCGGCGGGCCCGTGATCGTCCTGGCCGCCGTCGCGCTCTTCCGACCCGGCGCCGGCGGCACCCTCGTGCGCCCCCTCTGGCTGCTCGCGATCCTCGCGCTGGCACTGGGCGTGCTGACCCCGCTGGTCCCCGTCGCCGCGGACGGCTCGGCCCTGGTCACGGCGTTCCCCGGACCGCTCGTCTCGGCCGTGACCCTGTGCCTGCTCGCCGCCGCGCTCTCGGGGCTGCCGGGCCGCCCGGACGCCGGTGCACCTGCGGCCCCGGCCCGCGCGGGCCGGCAGCTCCTCCGAATCGCCGCAGGCGCGACGCTCGCCATCGGCCCCCTGCTGAGCCTCGGACTGTGGCTCGCCCCCGGGCCGGCCGGCCCTCCCGCAGCCGTCGCCGAGCCGGTGGTTCTTCCCGACAGCCCCGCCGACGAGGTACCCCCCGCCGGAGCCGGCACGACGGACTTCGGCACGACGATCGGGGTGGATCCGGTGGCCGAGCGCCCGCTGCCCGCCACCGCGGCGGACCGCGGCACGGGCCCGGACCGGACCCGCACGCTCGTCATCACGGTCGATGACGACGACAGGGTCGGTGCCGCCCTGACGCGCGGCGCCGGGACCACCCTCGACGCGCTCAACCCGCTGTACGCCGCCCGCACCCTGCAGGGCACCGGCCAGGTGACCCTGCAGGAGGACACCGAGTCCGCGCGGCTCCTCCGCACGAGCGTCGCCGTGATCGTCGGAGCCACCGGGGCGGATCCGCGCGGCGACCTGCGCGACCTCGGTGTCGGCTTCGTCGTCCTCCGGCAGGCCGACGCCGCCGGGGACTTCCTCAGCGGACGGATCGACTCCGTGCCCGGCCTCACCGCCGTCGGCGACACGGAGGCCGGGCGCCTCTGGCGCGTCACTCCGGCCACGCCCGACGGCGGCACGGAGGACGCCGTCGACCTCACGGCCCGGGCGCGGGTCGTCGACGCCGAGGGCCGGACGGAGGACGTCGTCCCGTCCTCGGAGGTGGACGCGAGCGGAACGGTCCCCGCGGGCGGCGAGGGCCGGCGACTCGTCCTGGCGGAGGAGGCCGACCCCGGATGGCAGGCGAGCCTCGACGGCCGGAGGCTCGCACCCGTGTCCGAGGGGTGGCAGCAGTCCTTCGTGCTGCCCGCCACGGGTGGCACGGTGGACCTCTCCTACACCAGCGCCTACCAGCCCTGGTCCGAGGGGCTCCAAGCCCTCGTCCTCGGACTGACGCTCCTCCTCGCCGTCCCCATCCCGTCCCGGCCCGTGGCCGTGCGACCGGGCGGGGGCCGCCCGTCGCGGCAGCCCACGCAGCGTCCCGGCCCCGACGGCGCAGGGCCCGGCAGGTCCGGAGCCGGCCGGGGGCCCGACCCGATCGACGACGGACTCGAGGACGGACTTGACGGCGAATTGGACGGCGACGGCGCCCGCCCGCAGCCGGCGACCAGTGGAAGCGGTTCGATGTGAGCTGGGGACGGAAGACCGACCGATCGACGAAGGACGCCGCGCCGCAGGGTCCGGCGGAGGAGCGCGCATCCGGGGAGCGCACCACGGAGGCGGCCCACGCGGTCGATACCACCCACGCCCCGGGTGTCCCGGCTACCACCCACGCCGCGGAGACGGCTGTGGCGGCGCGCGCCGTGGCGCGCGACAGGGCGGCCGGCGTGCGGGCACCCAGCCGCCTCGGCACCGCCCTCGGTGCTGCGACCGGCGTCGTCCTCCTCGCGGCCACAGCGGCGATCGCCTCCGGAGGCATCCCGTCCGCCCTGCCCGCGACCCCAGAAACCGACGTCGGGATCCCGGCAGCCGCCGTCCCCGCCGGTGACTACACCGCGGTCTGTCCTGCACCGCCGCGACTGATCGAGTCGATCGGAGACGGCGCCGACCCGGAGTTCGGCCCCGCGTCGGCCAGCGCGAAGACCACCGTGTCCGGGGTCGTGCTCAGCGACCTGGGCGCCACGGTGACGGGGAGCGCGCTCCTGCCCGTCGGCGGGGACGAGCCGCTGTCGCTGATCCGGGACTTCACGCCCGGGTCCACCCTGGTAGCGGACAGCCCCGCCAGCAGCGGCGAGGACGGCCTGACGAACCGCGTCGCGGGCGTCACCCGCGGGATCGCCGTCGACGCGCCGACCGTCCTCCGCGCCCAGCCGCAGGGCGGGCTCACCCCGGTGGCCGCCGCGACCGCCACCTACACCGCCACCGACGGGGACCTCCGCGGGCTCGCAGCCACCGGCTGCCAGGTGCCGTCCAGCGATCTGTGGCTCCTGGGCGCCGCGACCACCGTCGGGCAGTCCTCCGTCCTGATCCTGACCAACCCCACCGGCACGCCCGCCGCCGTGTCGCTCGAGCTCCACGGGCCGGAGGGTCCCATCGAAGCGGCCGGGACGCGCGACCAGCTGGTCGCGCCCGGCGAGACCCGGCGGATCGTGCTGGCCGCGCTCGCCGGCAACCAGGAGCAGGTGGCAGTGCGCGTGCGCAGCGACGGCGGGCGTGTGACCGGCGTCATCCAGCAGAGCGTCCTGCGCGGCCTGACGCCCGGCGGGGTGGACCTCCTCTCGCCGAGCGCTCCGGCGGGACTGACCCAGGTGGTGCCCGGCGTCGTCGTCCAGGACGCGGCGACGGCGCGGCGCATCCGCGAGCAGGAGGGGTACGGAACCGCCTCACCCGAGCTGCAGGTGCTCGTCCCCGGAGCGAGCGACGCCGTGCTGGACATCCGGGTCTTCGGCCCGGACGGTGACGTGGACCTGCCCGGCGGGGGAGTCGTGAGGGCCCCGGCGGGTTCGGTCACGAGTGTCCCCCTCGACGCGCTCCCGGAGGGGAACTACACGGTCGCCGTCACCTCCGACGTCTCGGTGGTGGCGGCCGCGCGCGTGATCCGCGGGACCGACGACGGCGAACCGGTGGATCTCGCGGGAGCCCCGGCGGTTGTCCGCCTGGGCAGCGATCATGCGGTGGCGCTGGCCGAGGGCGTGGACTCCTCCCTGGTCCTGGGCGCGCCGAGCGGCAGGGGAGAGATCACCCTGACGCCGGTCCTGGCCGACGGCGCACTGGGCGAGCCGGTGATGATCGGCATCGCGGGCGGCACGTCCGTGACGGTGCCGTCGTCGTCCCTGGGCCGGTCGCCGACCGGCGTGGTCATTGATGCGACCGGGGACCCCGTGTACGGCGCGCAGGTCATGACGCTGCCGGGGGGTAGGAGCGGGATCTCCGTGGCAGGCGTCCCGGCCGGTGCCACCGGCCCGCAGAGCATCCCGGTGGACCTCGGGTACTAGCGGGGGCTGCGTCCGGACGCTGCGGGACCGCCTGGGCTGCTAGGCCTGGGAGCGCCCGTAGGCGGGATCGACGGCCTCGGGAGCCAGTCCCATGAGTTCGGCGGCCTGTTCGACGACGACGTCGTGCACGAGCTCGTTGACGGACAGGACGCTCCGGGCGGCCATGAGGACGGGGTGCCGGTAGATGGTGATGACCGCCGGTCGGTTCGGTGAGGCGGGGGAGCACGATCCCAGGAGTCCCCTCAGCGACTCCGGCGTCATGTCCTCGAGGCCGTCCGGGATCTCCTGCACCACGATCTGGACGTCCTGGATGCGCTCGCCCCACAGGCGTTCGAGGCGCTGCGCCGACTCCATCACCCAGTCGTCGAACTGCTCCGAGCGCGACCGCGCACCCGGCAGGTACTGCGGGAGTGCGTCGCCGCGCATGCCGCGCCCCCGACGATTGCGCCGGCGCTCGTAGAACGACCGCGCCGGACGCTCTTCCGCGGCCGCCGGATCAGTCAGGTTCACCGAGAGTGTAGGAGCATCCTGCATGGAACGACTCTATGCCTTCGACTGCCCCGCATGCACGCACTCCCGCGCCGACGCCCGGCGCGGCCGGATCCGTGATGCGGCGCGGTCCCCGGGGCGCGTCACGGCGGCCCGCCCGGCCGATCCCCGGTAGGCTTGCCGATCGTGGGATCACTCCGTCAATGCTCCAGATCGGCCTGCGCCCGCCGGGCGATGGCCACGCTGACCTATGTCTACGCGGATTCGACGGCGGTCCTCGGCCCCCTCGCGACCTACGCCGAACCCCACACCTACGATCTCTGTGCCGTCCACGCCGAACGCCTCACCGTGCCCCGTGGCTGGGAGGTGGTCCGCCTGACGCTCCCCGACGCCGCGCCGGAGCACAACTCCGACGACCTGCTGGCGCTGGCCGACGCCGTGCGGGAGGCTGCCGCGGAGCCGGTGGAGGCCCCGCCGGTCGGACCCCGCGGCACCAAGGCCCCCATGGAACCCCCGATCGGCGTCAGTGGCCCCCGGCGTGGCCACCTGAGGATCCTGCCGGAACCCTGACGGGCGCCGCCCTGCGCCCCTCCGGGACCTCGTCGGGCCCTGCCCGGCCGGATCGTCCGATTGAGGCCGGAGAAGGCGCCCGCGCTAGACTTGGGAGCAGAATCCCCATTCCTTCCGAGCGAAAGGGTTCCCCCGTGGCGAACCTCCCATCCCGACTGCTCGACGTCCTCCGCTGCCCCGTCACCGGGTCGAAGCTCGTCCAGGACGGCAGCGTCCTCAGGTCCTCCTCACCGGGGCCCGACGGCGTTCCCCTGTCCTACTCCCTCGATGAGGGCATCCCCGTGCTCCTCCGCCGCGAACTACCCGAGGGCGGCGCGCGCGCCTGACACGGCCGACCGCACCGCCTACTCCACAGCCTCCCGAACCTCCAAGGACCAGGACACCATGACCTTCGACTACAAAGTTGCCGACCTCTCACTCGCCGAGGCGGGCCGCCACCAGATCCGCCTGGCCGAGCACGAGATGCCCGGGCTCATGGCCCTGCGTCGGGAATACGCCGACGCACAGCCCCTCGCCGGAGCCCGCATCGCCGGCTCCCTGCACATGACGGTGCAGACGGCCGTCCTCATCGAGACGCTGACCTCCCTCGGCGCCGAGGTGCGCTGGGCCTCGTGCAACATCTTCTCCACCCAGGACGAGGCGGCCGCAGCCGTCGTCGTCGGCACCGGCACCGTCGAGGAGCCCGCCGGCGTGCCCGTGTTCGCGTGGAAGAACGAGTCCCTCGAGGACTACTGGTGGACCGCCACCCAGATCCTCACCTGGCCCGGCCAGGCCGACGGCCTCGGCCCGAACATGATCCTCGACGACGGCGGGGACGCCACCATGCTGGTGCACAAGGGAGCCGAGTTCGAGGCGCTCGGAGCGGTGCCCGCGAACCCGCAGGAGGGCGACGCCGACTACTCGCACGAGTACACCGTGTTCCTCGACACCGTCCGCTCCACGATCGGGTCCGAGCCGCAGAAGTGGACGACGATCGCCGCGGGCATCAAGGGCGTCACCGAGGAGACGACCACGGGCGTGCACCGCCTCTACCAGCTGGCCGCGCAGGGCAAGCTCCTCTTCCCCGCGATCAACGTCAACGACTCCGTCACCAAGTCCAAGTTCGACAACAAGTACGGGATCCGCCACTCGCTGCCCGACGGCCTCAACCGGGCCACCGACGTGCTGATCGGCGGCAAGGTGGCCGTCGTCTGCGGGTACGGCGACGTCGGCAAGGGTGCGGCCGAGGCCATGCGCGGCCAGGGCGCCCGCGTGATCGTCACGGAGATCGATCCGATCTGCGCACTGCAGGCCGCGATGGACGGCTACCAGGTCGCGAAGCTCGAGTCGGTCCTCGCGCAGGGCGACATCTTCATCACCACCACCGGCAACAAGGACGTCATCATGGCCCGCCACATGGCCGGCATGAAGCACCAGGCCATCGTGGGGAACATCGGGCACTTCGACAACGAGATCGACATCGCCGGCCTCGGGCGCATCCCCGGCGTCGAGAAGATCGAGATCAAGCCCCAGGTCCACGAGTGGGTCATCCCGGCCGACGAGGCCGCCGGCGTGGAGCAGCACTCGATCATCATGCTGTCCGAGGGCCGCCTGCTGAACCTCGGCAACGCCACGGGCCACCCCTCGTTCGTCATGAGCAACTCGTTCGCCAACCAGACGATCGCCCAGATCGAGCTGTACACGAAGTTCGAGCAGGACGACGCCGAAGGCAACCCCGAGTACGAGAACGAGGTGTACGTCCTCCCGAAGGTCCTCGACGAGAAGGTGGCCCGCCTGCACCTGGACGCACTCGGCGTCGAGCTCACGGAGCTGACCAAGGGACAGGCCGAATACCTGGACATCGACGTCGCCGGTCCGTACAAGCCGGAGCAGTACCGCTACTAGGGAGCACGCGGACCCTTCGACACGGCTGCCGCCGGTGCCCGCACGGGCACCGGCGGCAGCCGATTCCGTTCCGGACACCGTGTGCGGCCTGCGCGGTGAGGCGCGTCACGTCACGTACAGTCGCTCACAGGCAGAGACGTGGAAGGGCTGGACGCATGCGCATGAAGCAGAAATCGGGCAGGGCCGCAGCGGGTCGGAACGGCTGGAAGATCGCGGCCATCGGTGCTGCGGCGATCGTCGCCGTCGGAGGCGGCGTGGGCATCGCGACGGCGTCACCGTGGAACAACCCCCAGTCGCCGTCATCGGCATCCCCTTCCGGGGCGGCCGGCGACGCGGCCCCTGCGGCGACCCAGGCTGCCGCGCCCGCCGGCGAGTACACGGTGGGCCTCACGCCCACGGACAAGGCGTTCTCGGTCAACCCGGCCACGAAGGCCGCGGTGACGGTGACCGGGGCGACGCTCGACGCCGTCGAACTCGCGCCGCGCGCGGGCGGCCAACCCGTTGTCGGCACCTTCTCCGACGACGGCGCGCGCTGGACCGCGACCGACCGCCTCGCCTTCGACACCGAGTACGAGTTCTCCTACACGGCCCGGGATGCCGCCGGCGAGACCCGGCGTGGCACCTCCACCTTCCGGACGGTCGAACCCGCGAACGAGGCCGACGCCGCGATGTACCCGCTGGACGGCTCGACCGTCGGCACGGGCCAGCCGCTCGAGTTCACGTTCAGCGAACCGGTGACCAACCGGGACGCCGTGGAGAAGGCCATCACCGTCACCAGCACGAGCAAGCAGGCCGGCGCCTTCTACTGGCTCTCGGACACCAAGGCCCGCTACCGCCCCGAGACGTTCTGGGCCCCGAACAGCACGATCACGGTCCAGTCCCGACTGTTCGGCGTCGATTTCGGCAACGGCATGATCGGCAACGGCGACACGACCAGGACCGTGAAGACCCACGGCACGCGCCTGGCCGTCGCCGACAATGCCACCAAGACCATGAAGGTGTACCTCGACGGGAAGCTCGACGCCACGTTCCCGATCACCCTCGGCACCGAGGACTGGCCCTCCACCGAGGGCTACATGGTGGTGATGGAGCAGTACAAGAGCACCCGGTTCACGGCGGAATCGATCGGGCTGGAGCCGGGTGACCCCGCCTACTATCCTCCGACGGTCGTCAACCACGCGAGCCGGCTGAGCAACGGCGGAGCGTTCGTGCACGAGGCGCTGCCCGCCGCGCAGGTGGCCCTCGGCAACTTCAACGTCTCCCACGGCTGCATCGGGATGTCGCCCGAGGGCGCCGAGTACTTCTACGAGACCTTCGGGACCGGGGACGTGGTGCAGATCCTGAACACGGACTACGGCCCCATGTACGTCTGGGACGGTTTCGGCGACTGGAACGTCCCGTGGGACGAGTGGGTCAACCAGCCCTAGGGTGGTCCGGTCCACTGTGACCCGGACGCCCTGCCCCCTCGCCGAACGGCAGGGTGTGGAGCCTCCTCGCCGTCGACTCCGTCCGCTCGCGTTGGCGCATCATCGCGGCGTAGTCGCGGTCCCGCCGCGCGGCGATGACGGCGTGCAGGAACTCCTCCGGGTGGGTGTCCGCCGGGGGAGCGGGGGAGACGTGGTGGCTGGCTTCCGCCGCCAGGTCCAGGGAGAGCGAGGCACGGGCCGACGGCGTGAGCCGCGGAGCCTGCGCCAGGAACTGCGACATCCGGCGGGCCAGGGTGTCCGGTAGCCGGCCGATGTCCGCCGTCGCTGCCCAGGCCTCGAGGCGCGGCGGCATGACGACCACGGCCCGGGGCCTGGCGACCACCCGCTCCCGCATGGCATAGGTCCCGGCCAGCAGGTCGCCGAGGCGCTTGGAGCGCTCGTTGAACAGGGAGACGAGGAACGCGAGCGAGCCGAGGAGCATGTAGATCTCGAGGATCGCCAGCATGCCGCGGATGAAGGCGTGGCGGAAGCGGATCGCCCCGCCGTCGTCGCGCACGATCCGCAGGCCCATGACGAGGCGGCCCAGCGACTTCCCGCGGGTCAGGGTCTCCACGGTGACCGGCAGGACGAGCAGGAGCAGCACGACGACGACCAGGACGAGGGCCGCTGTGAACGCCTCGTCGAACACTCCGCCGAAGACGTTCCCGATCAGCAGCAGCAGGAGGATCGCGAGGACGACCTGGGCGGTGATGTCGATGATGACACTCAGTCCGCGGGCGGCGAATCCGGCCGGTTTCAGTTCGAGGACGACTGCTTCGCCGGTGACGACCGAACTCATGAATGTCCCCCTGACCAGCTGGTGACGGATCCTGCTGGTCCGTGCTCCCCTCATGCAGCGTAGCGCCGTCGTGCCGCTGCTGCTCCGCGACGACGCCGTGACTATAGGGTTGGGCCATGGACGTGGACGCATTCATCGCGGTGCACCGCAGCGACTGGCAACGCCTGGACGAACTCGTGGGCCGGCGCCGGCTCGACGGCGCGGAGTCGGACGAACTGCTGGTGCTCTACCAGCGCGTGTCCACGCACCTGTCGATCATCCGGTCCGTGGACCCCGAGAGCGCGCTGTCCGGGGCACTGTCGACCAGGCTCTCCCGCGCGCGGACCCGGTTCACCGGTGCGAGGTCCAACACCATGGAGGACATCGCGCAGTTCTTCGCCTTCTCCCTGCCCGCCGCGTTCTACCGCATCCGGTGGCTCACGGCGGTGGTGGGGGTGCTCTTCATCGCGGTGACCTGGCTCTACGCACTCTGGGTGGTGGACACCCCCGGGGTGATCCAGGCGCTCGGGACGGACGAGGAGCTCCGGCGGTACGTCGAGGAGGACTTCGTGAACTACTACTCGGAGAATCCCGCCGCGTCCTTCGCCGGCCTGGTCTGGACCAACAACGCGTGGATCGCCCTCCAGGCGGTCGCGTTCGGCGTCACCGGTATCTGGCCGGTGTTCATCCTGTACCAGAACGCGCAGGGCATCGGGATGGCCGCCGGCATGATGGCGGAGTACGACCGTCTCGGCGTCTTCTTCGTCTACATCCTGCCGCACGGCTTCATGGAGCTGACCGCCATCTTCATCGCCACCGCCGCGGGGCTGCGCATCTTCTGGGCCTGGGTGGCGCCCGGGCGCAGGCCGCGTGCCGCAGCCCTCGCGGAGGAGGGCCGCGCGCTGATCACGGTCGCGCTCGGGCTGGTGCTGGTGCTGCTCGTCTCGGGACTCGTCGAGGGGTTCGTGACGCCCAGCGGCCTGCCGCCGTGGCTGCGCCTCACCCTCGGATTCCTGGTCTTCGCCGCCTACTGGGCGTACACGCTGATCCTCGGACGGCGCGCCGTCGCGGCCGGGCACCGCGGTGACCTCGGTGTCGTGGACCGGGGAGACGCCGTCGTCACCGCCTGACCCGGTGTGCGGCCGGCATGCGGGGAGCCTCCCGGCCGGGCACCCGAACGCCCGCTAGGGTCGAAAGACGCCGGATGCAGTCACCGGCGGCACCCATCAAGGAGACAGCGAAGTGGCAGAGACCGACAACACCCGTCCGAGCGCTTCCGGCGCGTCCCGTGAGCACGGGGTGGGCGACGACGCGGCCGCGGTCGGGGCGGACTCCGGGATTCCCGGCGCTGCCCGGGTCGAGGACCAGACTGACGGCGCTACCGGGTCCGGTGCCACCGAGGCCGGTGCTACAGAGGCCGGCGCTACCGGGTCCGCTGCTGCCGAGGTCGGCGACACGGAGGCCGACGCCGCCGGGTCCGCTGCTGCCGATTCCGGCGCCGGATCCGGTACGACCGAGGACGGCGCCGCCAGGACGGACCGCGTCGAAGAGCCGCGCCCGGCCATCGCCCAGCGCCACCACCTCCCCATGCGGGACGCCGCGGTCCTCCCGGACCTCTCAGGCGTCGATGCGGACCACGACACGCCGTCGGGCGGGTCGGCTGCCGGTCAGCCGGAGGCCGCCGGTCGGCCCGACGACGCACAGGACCCCGCCGGACCGCGGGCTGCCGCCGTAGCGGTGGCAGCATCGCCGTCGTCCGGCGCGGTCCCCGCTTCGGGGAGCGGAAGCCACGCGCCGGTCGGTGCGGAACCGTCGACGGATACGGCGGCCCTCTCCGTGCGCCCGCCGGACAGCGAAGCCGCCAGGCGTGCCGCGGCCAGGGACCAGGCGGCCGCAGCAAAACCCGCCCTCCCGCGTTTCCTGCAGGTCGTCGTCGCCCTGTTCTTCCCGATCATCGTGGTCGCGGCCGCCATCCGGGCCGTTGCGACGTCGTCGTTCCTGTGGCTCGAGTACCACCGGCCCGGGTTCCCCGCCGACCAGTACGGGTTCTCGCTGGACGACCGCATGACCTACGGCTCGTACGCGCTCGACTACGTGCTGAACTTCGCGCCCCCGCGCTATCTCGGGGGACTGGTGACGCCCGAGGGCGAGCCGCTGTTCCTCGACTCGGAGGTCGGCCACATGGCGGATGTGAAGGGCGTCCTCGGGTTGTCCTTCTTCATCGCCCTCGTGCTCTTCGTCCTCGCCGTCCTCGCGTGCATCTACCTCGCGCGGCACTACAGGGGCGGGATCCGGCGCGCACTGTTCTCCGGGGCCGTGCTGACGCTGGTCGGCATCGTCGTCCTGACCGTGCTGGCGGTCCTCGCCTGGGAGACCTTCTTCACGCAGGTCCATGCACTGTTCTTCGCCGACGGCACCTGGACCTTCCGCGTGGACGACACCCTCATCCGGCTGTTCCCCGAGCAGTTCTGGACGGACTCCGCGGTGACGGTCGCCGCCCTCGTGCTCGCGGCGACGCTCCTCACGCTCGTCCTCACCTGGCCCACGAAGGCCCGCCGCGACAGCTCCATGATGGCCCAGGACGCAGCGCAGGCGCGGAACCGCGAGGCGCTGGACGCCTCCTAGCCGTACACCGGGCGGCTACCGCCCGGCGTAGAGCTCCTCCATCGCCCGGGTGTGGTCGGCGACGACGGCGGCCCGCTTCAGCTTGAGGGTGGGCGTCAGGTGCCCCGACTCGACGCTGAACTCGATGTCGAGCACGGTGAACTTCCGGATCTGCTCGGCCTGCGAGACGGTGGCGTTCGCGACGTCGACGGCGGACTGCAGGCCGGCGAGGACGTCGGGATCCAGGGCCGCCTGCCCGGCGGTGAGACCGGCCCTGCCGTGGGCGGCCGCCCAGGGCCCGAGCGCCTCACGGTCCAGGCTGATGAGCGCCGCGACGAACGGCCTGCCCTCACCCACGACGACGGCCTGGCCGACGAGCGCGTGCTCCCGGAGCTTCTCCTCCAGGGGTCCGGGTGCCACGTTCTTGCCGCCGGCGGTCACGATCAGGTCCTTCGTGCGCCCGGTGATGGTCAGGAAGCCGTCCTCGTCGAGCGAGCCGAGGTCACCCGTCCTGAAGTAGCCGTCCCCGGTGAAGGCCTCCGCCGTCGCGGCGTCGTCGTGGTGGTACCCGGCGAAGACGCCCGCACCCTTCACCTGCACCTCGCCGTCGTCGTCGAGCCGGACGCTGGTGCCGGGCATCGGGATGCCGACCGATCCGACGCGCGTCAGGGACACCGTGTTCACGGTGCACGGTGCGGTGCTCTCGGTGAGGCCGTAGCCCTCCTGCACCATGATCCCGGCGCCGCGGAAGAAGTGCGTCAGGTGCTCGCTGAGCGGACCGGCCCCGGACACCGTGTAGGCGACCTCGCCGCCGAAGACGTCCCGCAGCCGGGGGTAGACGGTCCGGTCGAAGACCGCGTGCGATGCGCGCAGGACGGGCGAAGGGCCGCGCCCACCCCGGCCGCGTGCGTCCACCGCCCTCGAGTAGGCGACGGCGGTGCGCTCGGCGGCCGCGAAGAGCCGCCCCGTGCCGGACTCCGCCGCACGCCTGCCCGCCGTGGCGTGGATCTTCTCGAAGATGCGCGGGACGGCGAGCAGGAACGTCGGCTTGAAGGTCGTCAGGTCCTCGAGCAGCTGCGCCGCCGAGCCGGAGTGCGCCAGGGTGATGCCACCGGTGAAGCACACCACCTGCACGGCACGCGCCAGCACGTGGGCCAGGGGCAGGAACATGAGGGTCCGTGCGTTCTCCTGCTTCAGGAACTCCGGCAGGAACTCCAGGGTGTTGACGGCGAACAGCGCGAAGTTGCCGTGCGTGATGACACAGCCCTTCGGCCGTCCGGTGGTGCCCGAGGTGTAGACGATGGAGGCTGCATCGTCGAGGCCGCGGGAAGAGCGCGCCGCCTCGAGTGCGTCGTCGGACACCCGAGCGCCGGCCTCGCCGAGCGTCGCGAGGGTCGCCGTGCCGTCGACCGGCCCGGAGGTCAGCCGGACCACAAAGGTCGTCTCCGTGCGGCCCACCCGGGCCGCGGCGTCCAGGACGACGCCGGTCGTCGGCCCGTCCCCGACGAACACGACGGCGGGCTGTGCGTCCTCGAGGATCCACGCGACCTGGTGGGCGGAGGAGGTCTCGTAGATGGGGACGGTGACGGCTCCGGCGAACCAGATCGCCACGTCGGCGAGCGTCCACTCGTAGCGCGTCCTCGACATCACGGCGACGGCGTCGCCGGGCTGCACGCCGGATGCGATCAGGCCCTTGGCCAGGCGGGTCACCTGCTGCAGGAACTCCGCCGCCGACACGTCCTGCCACCGCGTCCCCGACCGCAGTGCGTACAGCGCCCGCCCCGGATCGGCGTCGTGGGTCCGCAGCAGGAGGTCGGTGGTGTTGCTGGTGGACGGCAGGTCGACCAGGAGTTCCGTGATGGTTTCGCGCACGATGGCTCGCTTTCGTTCCGGTGACGTCCGATGGGAACCGGCGCCTCCGGGGAGGGGTCAGGGTGGGCCGCGGCCCTAGATCCAGCTCGGCAGCCACATGCGGGCGCGCCACTGGTCGTAGGGGATGACCTCGGCGGTCCAGATGGGCAGGAAGTAGGCCGACAGCGCGACGGCGGCGGCCAGGAAGAGACCCACCAGCACGACGCCGGTCCGCCGCCGGGCGCCGTCCGCGGCGGGTCCGCCGAGCACGAGGCCGAGGCAGTAGACCAGGGCAAGGACGAGGAACGGTTCGAAGGCCACGGCGTAGAAGTAGAAGGTGGTGCGTTCCGGGTAGAGGAACCAGGGCAGGTAGCCCGCGGCGACGCCGGTGAGGATGGCCGCGGCGCGCCAGTCGCGGCGCCCGAGCCAGAAGAACAGGAGGACGACCAGGGACAGTGCCGCACTCCACCAGATGAGCGGGTTGCCGAGCACGGTCACGGCCTGCGAGCAGGCGTCCGCCCCGCAGCCGGACGGCTTCTCGTAGAAGTACGACGTCGGCCGGCCCACGACGAGCCACGACCAGGCGCTCGCCTCGTAGGGGTGGTCGGAGCCGAGGCCCTGGTGGAAGGTGTAGGCGCTGCGGTGGTACTCGGCGAGGGAACGGAGCCCGTCGGGCAGCCAGCCCCACTGCTCCGACGGGTTCTGCCGGGCCCAGGTCCGGTCATAGGCGTCCGAGGACAGGAACCAGCCCGTCCACGTCCCCAGGTAGGTGAGCGCGGCCACGGGGACGAGCGAGGCGAAAGCGAGCAGGCCGTCCTTCAGTGCTGCCCCGAGGACCCAGTGGTGCACCCCGGCGATGCGCCGCGCGCTCATGTCCCAGGCGACGGTCAGCAGGCCGAAGGCGGCGAGGTACGGGAGGGCGGACCATTTGGTGCCGAGCGCCAGCCCGAGGCACACCCCGGCCGCGAGGCGCCACGGGCGGAAGCCCAGGAACGGCCCGTACGCCAGGCGTGCGGGGGAGAGGCCGCCCGCGTGCGCCGGCGCGGAGAGCCGACCGGCGAGGCGCCGTCGTCCGTCGTCGCGGTCCGCCAGGAGCGCCGCGAACGCTGCGAGGAGCCAGAAACTCAGGAAGATGTCCAGGAGCGAGGTGCGCGACTGCACCAGGTGGTGGCCGTCGACTGCGAGCAGCAGCCCGGCCGCGGCCCCCAGCAGCGCCGAGCCGAACATCCGCCGGGCCACGACGGCGAGCAGGAGCACCGAGAGGGTCCCGACGGCGGCAGCGGAGAAGCGCCAGCCGAAGGCATTGTCCGAGCCGAACAGCAGCATGCCGAACGCGATCATCCACTTGCCGGCCGGCGGATGGACCACGTAGTCGGCGGTGCTGAGCAGCACGTCCGGGGTACCGGCGTTGAAGGAGTCGTTCGCGTTCTCGGGCCATTCCCGCTCGTAGCCCGACTGCAGCAGCGAATAGGCGTCCTTCACGTAGTACGTCTCGTCGAACACGAGGGAACCGGGTTCGCCGAGGCGGGCGAAGCGCAGGATCCCGCCGAGGAGGGCCAGGGCCAGCGGGAGGATCCAGCGCAGGGCCCCGTCGGCGGTCGCGGCGCCGATGAGGCGGGCCAGCAGCGCATCGCGCGTGAAGGCGAGGGAGGGAGCGAGGACCCAGGACCCGGCCTGCTGCGGACTGTCCCGTCGGGGTCGGACGGCGGTGGGGCTCACCCTGCCATGCTACCGGCGGCGGAGGCGCGGGCTCCGCACCCGGAGGGGTGCGTGGCCGCGCGGAGGGCTAGGCTGGTGCAGTGAACCAGCCACGCGACGACGACGCCCCCGACTCCGTCCGGGAGGACCCCTCGGCGCACGAGGCGGACCGGCCCGACGACGTCCACGAGGCCGACCGGCCCGACGACGCGGAGCAGCCCGACGACGCCGAGGTCAGGACCCCCGTCACGGCCTACCGCGGCACGGCGGGCGACGACAGCGGCCGTGGCCGGATCGTCCTCGCGGCGACGCCCATCGGCAACATGGGGGACGCGACCGAGCGGCTGATCGGCCTGCTCCACACGGCCGACGTCGTCGCCGCCGAGGACACACGCCGGCTCCACCGCCTGGTGCAGGCGCTCGGCGTCACGGTGACGGGCCGGGTCATCAGCTACCACGAGCACAACGAGGCCGAGCGCACGCCCGAGCTCCTCGACCTCGTCCGCGACGGCGCGACCCTGCTGATGGTGACCGACGCCGGCATGCCCTCGGTCTCGGATCCGGGCTACCGGCTGGTCGAGGCCGCGGTGGCCGAGGGCCTGGACCTGACGGCGGTGCCCGGCGCGTCCGCGGTGCTCGCGGCGCTCGCACTGTCCGGGCTGCCCACCGACAGGTTCTGCTTCGAGGGGTTCCTGCCCCGCAAGCCGGGCGTGCGGGCAGGACGCCTCGCGGACCTCGCCGCGGAGCGCCGCACGATGGTGTTCTTCGAGGCCCCGCACCGCCTCGAGGCGATGCTGCGCTCCCTCCAGCAGGCGTTCGGCTCGGACCGGCAGGCCGCCGTGGCCCGCGAACTGACCAAGGTGCACGAGCAGGTCATCCGCGGCTCCCTCCTCGAGCTCCTCCAGTGGGCGCAGGAGAACGAGGTGCGCGGCGAGATCGCCGTGGTCCTCGCCGGCGCCCCGGAGGCGCCGCCCTCCCGGCCCGAGGACCACGTGGCCCAGGTGAACTCCCTCATGGACGGCGGCATGCGCCTCAAGGACGCCGTGGCGGCCGTCGCCGCCGAGGCCCGCGTCAGCAAGCGGGAGCTGTACGCCGCGGTGATCGCCGCACGCTGACGCGGACGCTCCGGGTGCTGTGCACTCGTCCAAAGGGAATGACGTTCCGTGGTGCAGCCCTTACTGGACACCCGTTCACCGCCGGGTCTAGCGTGAGCGGGAATGCCCCCGTCGGGGCGCGCCCCGAATCTTCGCGAAGGAGCTCACAATGGCTGTCACCGCCGACCAGGAGAAGGCAGTACTCGACAAGGTGCCCACCGGGCTCCTCATCAACGGGGAGTGGCGGGCCTCGACGTCCGGTGCCACCTTCAACGTCGAGGACCCGGCGACCGGCCGCACCCTGCTCACGCTGGCGGACGCGACGCCCGCGGACGGCATGGCAGCACTCGACGCCGCCGTCGCCGCGCAGGCCGACTGGGCGCGCACCGCTCCGCGCGAGCGGGGCGAGATCCTGCGGCGGGCCTTCGACCTGGTCACCGCGCGCGCCGACGAATTCGCCCTGCTGATGACGCTCGAGATGGGCAAGCCGCTGGCCGAGGCACGCGGCGAGGTCACCTACGGCGCCGAGTTCCTGCGCTGGTTCTCCGAGGAGGCCGTGCGCACCTCGGGCCGGTACTCGGTCTCCCCGGACGGGAAGTCGCGCCTGCTCGTGAGCAAGAAGCCCGTGGGCCCGTGCCTGCTCATCACGCCGTGGAACTTCCCCCTGGCCATGGCGACGCGGAAGATCGCGCCGGCCATCGCCGCCGGCTGCACGATGGTGCTCAAGCCCGCGAACCTGACGCCGCTCACGTCCTCGCTGTTCGCCACCGTCCTGCAGGAGGCGGGCCTCCCCGCCGGTGTGCTGAACATCGTCAACACCACCACCGCGGGTGATGTCACCGGGCCGCTCATCGAGGATGCGCGCCTGCGGAAGCTCTCCTTCACCGGGTCCACCCCGGTGGGCCGCAACCTCCTCGCGGCAGCCTCCAAGAACGTGCTGCGGACCTCCATGGAGCTCGGCGGCAATGCGCCGTTCGTCGTGTTCGAGGACGCCGACCTCGACGCCGCGGTGACCGGGGCGATGCTGGCGAAGCTCCGGAACATGGGCGAGGCGTGCACGGCGGCCAACCGCTTCATCGTCCACGAATCGGTGGCCGACCGCTTCGCCGCCGCCCTCGCCGAGCGCATGCAGGGTATGACCCCGGCGCGCGGCACGGAGGACGCGTCGAAGCTCGGCCCGCTGATCGATCGGAAGAGCCGCGACAAGGTCCACGAGCTGGTGACCGCGGCCGTCGGCGACGGCGCGGTCGCCGTCACCGGAGGCGCCCCCGTGACGGGCGACGGCTACTTCTACCAGGCCACCGTCCTCACGAACGTGCCCCGCTCCTCGCGCATCATGCAGGAGGAGATCTTCGGACCCGTGGCGCCGATCATCACGTTCAGCACCGAGGACGAGGCGGTGGAGCTGGCGAACGACACCGAGTACGGCCTTGTCGCCTACGTCTTCACGCGCGACCTCAACCGCGGCCTCCGCATGGGCGAGCGGCTCGACACGGGCATGCTGGGCCTCAACGCCGGCGTCGTATCCAATGCCGCGGCACCCTTCGGCGGCGTCAAGCAGTCGGGCCTGGGCCGCGAGGGCGGCGCGGAGGGCATCGAGGAGTACCTGTATACGCAGTACGTGGGGATCGCGGACCCCAACGCCTCCTAGGACGCGGAACTCCTCCGGGCACGCACGAAGGCCGGCACCCGCGGTGCCGGCCTTCGTGCGTCCGGATGCGCGGGCCTCAGCGGCGTCCGCTGCTCCGGAACCGGTTGAGCAGTGACTGCGGGAGCATCCTCGCCCGGACCCGGGTGGACCAGGAACTGCGTCGGCGGAGCGCGCGCGTGACGGTGTCGACGTCGTCCCAGCGCGGCGCAGCCCGCCGTGCACGGGTCGACGCCGGGAGGGACGCGGGGCCGGTCGTTCCGTGGTCGGCGTACTCCTCGAACTCGTAGGCCGTGCGCAGGCGGGAGAGGGACGTCGCGGGGTCGCCCTCGAATCCTGCGTCACGGCTGAGCCGGCCGGCGAAGGTGCGGGGCGTGTCGGTGGGCTCCAGTGCGTAGCCGTAGTCACCGGCGATCTCGGTGGTCTCGGCCCAGGCGGCGGTCGCCGCACGGTCGCCAGCACTGCCACCCGTGCCCCCGACGCCGCCCGCGGCCTCGCCGACGGTGACGGTGCGGCGGCGGGCCCTGGTCCTCGCCGTCCGCAGGAGGACCGGCAGGAGCGCGAGCAGGGTCAGGCCGAAGCCGGCCAGCGTACCCGCCACGGGCCGGGCCTCGTCCTGCGCGGCTCCGCCCCCGGCCTGCACACCCTCCTCCGCGGGGTCGGTCGCGGACGCCGACGGGTCCGGGGGGCCCGGATTGCCGCCGGGGTTCAGCGCATCGGTATCGTCCGCCCGGGGCCCGACCGGGGAGAACGCCTGCTGCGCGTAGGTGGGCACCACGCCGCGGGAGGGCGTGGGTTCGAACTGGACCCAGCCCACGCCCTCGAAGTACAGCTCGGGCCATGCGTGCGCGTTGCGGGAGTCGACGACGAATTCGCGGAGCTCCGTGCCCAGGGGGCCCTCCGTGGTGTCGCCGGTGGGGCTGCCGGGGGTATAGCCGATCGCCACGCGGCTGGGGATGCCCGCCGCACGCGCCATGACCGCCATCGTGCCGGCGTAGTGCACGCAGTACCCGGATTTCGCCTCGAGGAAGCGGGCCATCACATCCATGCCGTTGCCGTCGTACCCGCCATCCACGGGGGCCTCCACCGAATAGGAGAAGTCGGGGCCGCGCAGGTAGCTCTGGATGGCGATGGCCTTGTCGTAGGGGTTCACGAATTCGTCCGTGACCTCCGCGGTCCTCGTGCGGACGATCTCCGGGGTGTCGTCCGGCAGCGCCGTGAAGACCTCGGCGACGGCATCGGCGTCCGAGGGCCCGATCACGCCGAGTCCCTCGCGCGTCAGGTCGGCGGAACGGCTCTGCACCAGGTACTCCTGGCGCGCGGTCGACCCGCCGTCGGTGGCGAGGATGGACAGGTTCGCCGGATCCCACGCCCACGCCCCGGCGAGGTTCGTGACGCCCGCGGGCGCATAGGGGGTCAGGAGCCAGGGGCTCGCGTAGCTCTGCGTCGTGACGCGGGTGAACACCGTGCTGCTCTCGGGAGGGTTCTCCGGCGTGCCGGCCTCCGCGCCGATCTCGGCCACGCCCCTCTCGCGGTCGTTGATCCGCTGATCGGGTTCCCAGCGGCGGCCGCTGAAATCCTCGAGGGTGACCGCGCGGAGGTACAGGGGGACGTCGGAGTTGGTGGAGTAGGTGATGCGGCCGAAGCCCGTGGGGTTGCGGAGGTCGTTGCCGAGGGTCACCGCGGGGTTCAGCCCGGTGGCGTTGCCCCACACGTTGACCCGGGCGCCCTGCGGGAACGCCCCGGAGTTGAATCCCGGGATGATCGCGGGCAGGGCCACCGTCACGGCGAGCGCCGCCGCGCCGATGATCGCCGCCCGGCCCGCGAAGCCGGAGGAGGCGCGAGCGCCGCTCGAGGCGAGGCGGTCCTCCCGGCGCTGCGCGACGGCCAGAAGCAGCAGGAACGCCACGACGGTCGCCACGAAGGCGGGCATCCCCACGCCGTCGGGCTTCACGACGGCGGGGGTGACCAGGACCGCGAAGAGCCCGAGGCCGCTCGCCGCCGGCATGCGGATGGTCGTGGAGAAGATGTCGATGATGATGGCGATGAGCCCGAGGGCGGCGCACAGGACCAGGACGAGTCCCGCTCCCGGCAGGACGGGCGCGACCTGGGAGACGACGGTCTCCTCCGCCTGGGCGAGGAGGCGCTGCAGCTCGAGCGGGGTTCCCGGCCCGGGGATGATGCCGAGGACGCTCTGCTGCGGGAAGAACCGCGCGGTGAGGGCGCCGACGAGCGCGAGTACGCCGACCAGCGCCGTGAGCACGCCGCTGAGGCGCAGGGTCCGGGTCAGCGCCATGGCGAGGAGCACGGGGACGAGTGTCTGGAGGACGGGGCGGAGCCACGTCCACGGTTCGACGACGCCGTTGAGGCTGGTCGACGCCGCGAGCACGGTGAGCAGCGCGGCTCCCGTGACGGCCCAGTGCCAGGGATCGGTCGGGGGAACCGGCCGCGGCGTGGGGGGAGCCGGCGTCGACGCGGGACGCGAGAGGGTGGAGGTCATGCCGGCCCCCCGGGGACCGGGGCGCGGGAGGGACGCCCCGGGGGCGTCGGGCCCGCCGCGGGGGAGGCCTGCGCGGGCCGCGGGCCGACGGCGTGTTCGAGGCCGGCCCAGACGACGGGCAGCCCGGCCGAGCGCGAGGCCGCCGTGGCATGCCAGCCGGCCTCGCGCAGGAGGTCGAGCTGCCGCTGAGACTCGGCAGGCCGCTCGGTGGCGAGGATGGCGTAGGCCGGCGACCCGTAGTCGGCGGCCGACGCCAGGGCCCGTGCCTCCTCCGTGGTGATCAGGCCGAGGACCGCGATCAGCGGCCCGCGGTGCCGGTTCGCGGCGAGCCGGTCCAGCAGGTCGTCGCCGAAGGCCGCGTGCTGGGTCCTGGCGTGCGGGCTCTTCAGGGGTGTCTCGGCTGCTCTCCGGCGGACGCGGCGCACGGCCGTGCGGGCCGCCTCGCCGGCCCGCACGGCGGTGCTGCCCGAGTGTTCGTTGTGGCCCTGCGAGCGGTGCCCGGCCTCGGGGGCGAGTTCGAGTGCCGCGAGTCCCTCGGCGATGCCCTCGACGGCACCCTGGCCGTGGTGCTCCTCCTCGGACGGGAACGGTGCCGAGGGCGAGTGCAGGAGCGCGGGCGCCCCCTGCTGGTCCAGGAACCGCAGCGCGTAGTTGCGTTCGAGCAGGTGCGCGCTGATCGACATGGCGGCGGTCACGGCCCACTCGAAGGTCGGCGATGTGGACAGCGCGCTGTCGCCGGCCGCGTCGGCGCCGAAGACAGCGCTGAATCCGGTACTGAAACTGTGGTGCCGCTGGTCCAGCAGCAGGGTGGCCTGCGGCGTGGTGACGGATTCCTCCTGGCGCACCATGAGCTCGCTGTGGCGCGCCGTCGCGGCCCAGTGCACGCGCCGCAGGGAATCGCCGTGCCGGTACTCGCGCGTCATGACGTCGTCGTCGCTCGGGTTGGCCTGGCGTCGCGTCGCGGCCATGCCGTCGTTGCCACGGGACCCGGCGAGCGCGGAGACGAGCAGTTCGACCGGCGCGGGGGTGACCACGAGCGGGTCCGCCGTGCCGAGGACGCGGCGCGACTTCCCGAGGCCGAACGGGTCCGTGAATTCGGCCGTGACGGGCCCGATCTCGTAGACGCCCCGCGAGGCGGAGCGGATCCGGTACTCGTAGAGCGAGACGCCGTCGCGGGTCGGGTTGCGGGAGGGGTAGCTGAACCGGGGTGCCAGGCCGAACCGCGGGGGGAGCTGCTCCTCCATGGCGATGCTCGCTCCACCCGCGACGCTCGCCGTGAGGGAGAGCGTGACGGTGGTCGTGGAGCCGATCTCCATGGTCTGCGGCTGGAACCGGCGGCTCACCGTGAACCGCGGTCTCACGAGCCGGAGGACGACGACGGAGGCCAGCGGCAGGGCGAGCAGCAGGACACCGACATAGAGGAGGTCCCGGCGGCCGAGGACCTGCGCGGAGAGCAGGGCGACCACGGCGCTGAGGACGAACCCCCAGCCGCGCACGGTGAGGAAGCCCGAGGGGAGTTTCTCGATGGGATTCATCAGAGGCCGCCGGGCGCTAGGTGGCGGAACCGGGACGGGGGAGTGTCATCGCCGCGGCGCCTCCCGGGCCACGGGGACGCGGGAGAGCACGTCCGCCACGATGGTCGACGCCGTCTCCCCGGCGCTCGTGGCCTTGCGGTCGAGCAGCAGCCGGTGGGCGAGGACGGCGTCGGCGATCGCGGCGACGTCGTCGGGGAGCACGAAGTCGCGGCCCTCCAGGGCGGCGCCGGCCTTCGCGGCCCGCAGCAGCTGCAGCAGCGACCGCGGGCTCGCGCCGAGCCGCAGCCGCGGGTGGTCGCGGGTGGCACGGCCGAGGGCCACCGTGTAGTCCTTCACGGCCGGCGAGACGTACACAGCGCGGACCTGCCGCATCATCCCGGCGATGTCCGCCACGCTGGCCACCGGGCGGATGCCCGCGAGCGGTGACACGGACTGGTGGGTCTCCAGCATGTCGGCCTCCGCGCGGGCGTCGGGGTAGCCCATCGAGATCCGGGCCATGAAGCGGTCGCGCTGCGCCTCGGGGAGGGGATAGGTGCCCTCCATCTCGATCGGGTTCTGCGTCGCCACCACCATGAACGGGTCCCCGAGCGGATGGGTGTGTCCGTCCACGGTCACCTGGTGCTCCTCCATGCATTCGAGCAGGGACGACTGCGTCTTGGCCGAGGCGCGGTTGATCTCGTCGCCGATGACGATGTTCGCGAAGACCGGGCCGGGCCGGAACTCGAACCGCCGGGAGTCCTGGTTGTAGATGGAGACCCCGGTGACGTCCGAGGGCAGCAGGTCCGGCGTGAACTGGATGCGGTTCACGGTGCAGTCGATCGTCCGGGCCAGGGTTTTCGCGAGCAGGGTCTTCCCGACCCCCGGCACGTCCTCGAGGAGCAGGTGGCCCTGGGCCAGGAGGACCGTGAGGGCGAGGCGCGCGGCCTCGGGCTTGCCGTCGATCACCGTCTGGATGGAGTCGAGGATGCGCGTGGCGATGTCGTAGAAGCCGGCGGCGTCCGGGTCCTGCGCCGCCGCGAGCCGTGGGTCCGCAGCCGCCTCGGCGATATTGTGCTGGACGTCCATGGCTATCCTCCATGCGTGCGGCTGCCGCGCCGAACGGTACCGGAGGGCCGGGATCGCTCGACACGCAGGGAACGGCCGCGGCCGTTCCGGCGCTGGGCAGGACAGACCGAGCTGAATGATTCAACAGGTTACTAGCTCAACTTGCTTCCCGGGCGATTAGTTCCGCACCACAACTAGGCTGTGGACCATGTGTACCAGCGCCCTGACCGTCCGTCACCCCTACGCGGTGGGGGAGACACCGCACGCCTACCGCGAACCGGAGGATGCCGGGACCTCCGACGGTGCCGACGGTGCCAGTGCCGACGGGGCGGGGGATGGTCCGGCCGCCCGACGGCGCCGCAAGGGTGCCTACCTCCCGCTGCCGGAGCCGCTGCCGGTGCCCGTGATCGACAACCACACGCACTTCGACTTCAAGGAGGGGGCGGTGGAGGTGTCGATCGGCGAGGCCCTCGACGCCGCCGGGGCCGCAGGCGTGCGGGGGGCGGTCCAGGTGGGCACGGACCTCGCGTCCTCGCGCTTCACGGCCGCCGTCGTCGACCAGGATCCGCGGCTCCTCGGGGCGGTCGCCCTGCATCCCAACGAGGCCCCGCTGCTCGCCGCCGCGGGAAGGCTCGACGACGCGCTCTCGGAGATCGAGCAGCTCGCCGCCGGGCCGCGGATCCGCGCCCTCGGCGAGACGGGCCTGGACTATTTCCGGACCGGCGAGGACGGCCGGGACAGCCAGCTGGCGTCCTTCCGCAGCCACATCGACATCGCGCGCAGGCTGGGCAGGGCGCTGCAGATCCACGACCGCGAGGCGCACGACGACGTCGTGGCGACACTGCTCTCCGACACCGCGCCGGACCGCGTGGTGCTGCACTGCTTCTCGGGTGACGCGGACCTCGCGAGGACCTGCAACGAGCACGGGTGGTACATGTCGTTCGCGGGCACCGTGACCTTCAAGAACGCCGCGAACCTGCGCGAGGCCCTCCTCGTGGCCGATCCGGCGCTCGTGCTGACCGAGACCGATGCCCCGTTCCTGACCCCGCACCCGTATCGCGGCCGGCCCAACGCCTCCTACGCCGTGCCGTACACCGTGCGCGCCATGGCAGGGATCCTCGATGCCGACCTCGACGCCCTGTGCGCACGGCTGACGGCCAACACCGAGGCCGTCTACGGCAGCTGGGACTGACCGGTACGGGCGGGCCCGTACCGGAGGGCCCGGAAACGGGTGGCCGGTGGACAGCACCCGAGTGTCCGCCCGGTCCACTCGGGTGGTCGGCACGCGTGTCCGGCCACGAGCGCCTCCGTAGTGTTCGTGGAGAGGCAGAGCTGCCCGCCGCGTCGCACCGGCGCAGGCGATGCCTTCCCGGCCGCCCTTCTCCTGAGACCGGAAGTCGGCGGCAGACCGGTGGTCCCCCTCCCAGCCGGGAGACCGCCCAGCGGGTCGGCGGCGCCCGGAGCCCCCCTTGAGACCAGGGGTTCCACCAGGCGTCGCCGGCTCCGGCACCCGCCGCGTCCCTCGCCTGATCCCGCACGGCCGGACCGATACGATGGCAGGGTGACCACGCCCCCCGCCGCAGGCCCGCCAGCACCCCTCTTCGGAGCAGCGGACATCCGCCGCCTGGCAGCCGAGGTGGACATCCGCCCCACCAAGACCCTCGGCCAGAACTTCGTGATCGACGGCAACACCATCCGTCGGATCGTCGCCGCCGCGAACCTCGGCCCCGCCGAGACCGTGCTCGAGGTGGGTCCCGGCCTCGGGTCCCTGACCCTGGGCCTGCTCGACGCCGCGGAGCGTGTCGTCGCCGTCGAGATCGACCCCGTCCTCGCCGGCAAGCTGCCGGACACCGTTGCCCGGTGGCGTCCCGACCGCGCCGCGTCCCTCGACGTCGTCCTCGAGGACGCCCTGCGCGTGACCACGCTGCCGCATGACCCCACCTCGCTCGTGGCCAACCTGCCCTACAACGTCGCGGTGCCCGTGGTCCTGAACCTGCTCGAGCGCTTCCCATCGCTCCGCCACGGCCTCGTCATGGTGCAGGACGAGGTGGCGGACCGGCTGGCCGCGCCTCCCGGGTCGAAGACCTACGGCGTCCCGTCCGTGAAGGCCGCCTGGTACTCGAGCATGGCCAAGGCCGGGGTGATCGGCATGAACGTGTTCTGGCCGGCACCGAAGATCGCCTCGGGCCTCGTCCGCTTCACCCGCCGGGAACCCCCCGTGACGACGGCGACGCGCGAGCAGGTGTTCGCCGTCATCGACGCCGCCTTCGCCCAGCGCCGCAAGACGCTGCGCGCGGCGCTCGCGGGCTGGGCCGGCAGCCCGGTCCTGGCCGAGCAGGCCCTCCGGGCGGCCGGGGTGGACCCGACCGCGCGCGGCGAGGTCCTCGACATCACGGCGTTCGCGCGCATCGCGGAGGCCCGTGCGGACGCCTCGGGCGCCGCGCCCCTTCCCTGACGCCGTCCGGGGGTGCTCCTGCGCCCTGCCGCTCCGATGGCCGCCGGGAGCAGGATCACCCGCCGTGCGGCCGAGCGCGGGCGAGGTCGGGCTGGGTGAGCTGCATGTCGTCCAGACGGGTTCCCAGCACGCCGGCGAGATGGTCATGGCCGGCCTGGGTGAGATGCACCCCGTCCGCCAGCTGGTCGCCTGCCCGATAACGGGTCACCCAGTCACCCACGCCGATGAACGGGAGGTGGTGGCTCGCGGCGAAGGCGCCCAGGACGCCGTCCACCGCCGTCCGCCTCCCACCGCCATGGGCAGCTCCTCGTGCCAGGGTCCCGATCATCACGATCCTCGATGACGGGTAGGTCCGGCTGAGCGTGGCCACGACCGTGTCGGCACCGGCGGTGATCTGCGCGTCGGTCGCGCCCCGGGCGGCGTCGTTGCCGCCACCCTCGATGACGATGAGCGCCGGATCGGCGCACGGGAGGACCCACTGTCCCCGGGTCAGCGCCGAGGGGTAGTTCATCGCGCCGCCGCGGTTCGTGGCCACGAACCCCGTGCCGCCTGTCCCGAGATACCTGACGTCGTATCCTGCGGCGCGCAGCCCGGCCTGCGTCCAGGTCCGGTCGGCGGGGACGCCGGCCGCGCCACCGGACTGCGAGTCGCCGATCAGCAGCGCCGTCCGGGTGGGATCCGGCACCTGCAGGCCGGGCCCGTGGCTGATCGGATCGGTGCACGCTGTGCGGGGCGACCGGGTGGCGCTCCCCGCCACCGGCCCCGTGGTCGCCGGTGCGGTGAGGCTGCCGCCGTCGGCGGCGGTCACCATGAGCAGGATGCCGACGGCCATCTTCGCGCCGACCTCCACCGCCACCCGGAGGTGTCTGCGTCCTCTCCCGTCCATGCGGCCCCCCGCCATCGTCCGAGCCCTGACCGGCCATCGATGCGGTCGGCGTCGGTAGGACAAGTGTCCGCCACGGACCCTGAAGGGACGCTGAAGGGACGCTGGGAAGACCTTCGCCACGGCAGATCCTGACGCCGACGGCGGGTCGGAGGACGAGCCGCCGGACGAGCCGCCGGACGAGCCGTGGAACACGGGTGCGTTAGGTTGGTGGGTATGGCCTCGGGCAGAACAGTCGACATGCGCTCCGGCGCCCGGTCCGTGCGCGTCAGGGCCCCGGGCAAGATCAACGTCTCCCTCAAGGTGGGCCCGCCCCGGGAGGACGGCTACCACGGGATCGCCAGCGTCTTCCTCGCGGTGTCCCTGTACGAGGAGGTCACGGCCACGGAGACCGACGGGGACGGCATCAGCGTCACCGTCAACGGCCAGGGCACCCTCAACCTCCCCGCCGAGTCCATCCCGCTGGACCGCACCAACCTCGCGGTGCGCGCTGCCGAACTCCTCGCCGAGGTCAGCCCCGGGCGCACCGGGGTACACCTGGACATCACCAAGCGCGTGCCCATCGCCGGCGGCATGGGCGGCGGCTCGGCGGACGCGGCAGCGGCCCTGCTCGCCTGCGACGCCCTGTGGGGCAGTGGTTTCTCGCGCGACGAGCTGGCGAAGATCGCCGTGGACCTCGGCGCCGACGTGCCGTTCGCGCTCGTCGGCGGGACCGCCGTCGGGCTCGGGGTCGGGGACCAGTTGACCCCGGCCATCTCCAAGACCCCCCTGCACTGGGTGCTCGTGACCTCCGACTACGGCCTCTCCACGCCCGAGGTGTACCGCACGCTGGACGGGATCCGTCTGCGCGAGGGCATCGACCCGGACCCGCAGCCGGACATCGATCCCGCGATCCTCGGCGCCATGCGGGCCGGCGACGCCCCCGGGCTGGCCCCGCTGCTGCACAACGACCTCCAGCGCGCCTCGATCGAGCTCGCCCCCGTGCTGGGCGATATCCTTGAGACGGGTAAGGCCGCTGGTGCGCTCGCCGGGATCGTGTCCGGATCGGGTCCCACCATCGCCTTCCTCGCCCGGAGTTCCGGCCACGCGGCCGAACTGGCAACGCTCCTCGGGACCGAGGGGCTGCAGGCGATGACCGTCCACGGTCCCGCCCACGGGGCCCGGATCGCCACCGAATTCGCGGCCTGACCGCGCACCACCGTTCCAACCGAAAGCAGTATCTCCTTGGCACACCTTCTCGGCGCCGAAAGCCTCAGCGTCGCCTTCGTCACCCGTACCATCCTGGACAACGTGTCCCTCGGCCTCGAGGCCGGCGACCGCATCGGGGTGGTGGGCCGCAACGGTGACGGCAAGTCCACCCTCATGCGGCTCCTCGCGCAGCGCAGCAGCCCGGACTCCGGGCGGGTGACCAAGCGGCGTGACGTCTCCGTCGGCTACCTCGACCAGTCGGACGTGCTCGACGGCGACCTCGAGGTGGGCCGCGCGATCGTCGGGGACCAGGCGGACCACGAGTGGGCGTCCAACCCGAAGATCCGCGACGTCATGGGCGGCCTCGTCTCCGAGGTGGACTGGCACGCGAAGGTGTCCTCCCTCTCCGGCGGGCAGAAGCGCCGCGTAGCCCTCGCGAAGCTGCTCATCGCCGACGACGACGTCATCATGCTCGACGAGCCCACCAACCACCTCGACGTCGAGGGCGTCGCCTGGCTGGCGCGGCACCTCCAGCAGCGCTGGCGGCCCACCGAGGGGGGCATGCTCGTGGTCACCCACGACCGCTGGTTCCTCGACGAGGTCTGCAACCACACGTGGGAGGTCCACGACGCCGTCGTCGACGACTTCGACGGCGGCTACGCGGCCTACGTCCTCGCACGCGCCGAGCGGGACCGCATGGAATCCGTCATCGAATCCAAGCGCGTGCAGCTCGTCAAGAAGGAACTCGCCTGGCTGCGCCGCGGCGCCCCCGCGCGCACCGCGAAGCCGAAGTTCCGCATCGAGGCCGCGAACGAGCTCATCGCCGACGTCCCCGAGCCCCGCGACTCGCTGGCCCTCAGCAAGATGGCCATGTCCCGGCTGGGCAAGGACGTCCTGGACCTCGAGGACGTCAGCCTGACGATCGACGACGGCGAGGGCACCGAGCGGACGCTGTTCGACAAGGTCACGCTGCGGCTCGCTCCCGGCCAGCGCCTCGGGCTCGTGGGCGTCAACGGCTCCGGCAAGACGACGCTGCTGCGGCTGCTGAACGGGGAGATCCAGCCCACCGCGGGCAAGCTCAAGAGGGGCAAGACGGTCCAGACCGCCGTCCTCTCGCAGGAGGTCAGGGAGCTCGACGACGTCAGCGACAGCCGCGTCATCGAGGTCATCGAGGCGGAGAAGCGCGTCTTCGCCGTCGGCGGCAAGGAGGTCTCGGCGAGCCAGCTCGTGGAGCAGCTCGGCTTCACCAACGAGAAGCAGTGGACGAGGGTCAGCGAGCTCTCCGGCGGCGAGCGCCGTCGACTCCAGCTCCTCCGGCTGCTCGTGGGGGAGCCCAACGTGCTGATGCTCGACGAGCCGACCAACGACCTCGACACCGACACCCTGTCCGCCATCGAGGACGTCCTGGATGGCTGGCCGGGCACGCTCGTGGTGGTCTCCCACGACCGCTACCTCCTCGAGCGCGTCACCGACACCCAGATGGCGCTGCTCGGCGACGGGAAGCTCCGCGACCTGCCCGGCGGCGTGGACCAGTACCTCGAGCTGCGGAACGCCGCCGGGCCGCTCACCGCCACGGGGAGCGCCGCCTCCCCGGCCATCAGCGGCGGGTCCGGCGGCAGCACGTCCGAAGCCGAGCTGCGACAGGCCCGCAAGGACCTGACGCGCATCGAGCGGCAGATCACCAAGGTGGACGCACAGAAGGACAAGACGCAGAAGCAGATGAGCGACGCCGGTGCACGGCCCGACGCCGACTTCGAGCACATCGCGGGCCTGAATGCCCGGCTGCAGGAGCTGCAGACGGAGATCGGAGACCTCGAGGTGCAGTGGATGGAGACCGCCGAGATCCTCGGCGAGTAGCCCGTCAAGGGTCTTTTGGAATATTCCGGCGGTGATGTGCCCCACATCGTCGGACTCCGGGCAAGGACCCCCGGCGGGCGGTGGGTGGGTGACCGCCGAGAAAGCAAGTAGTGGCGCGTAACGGCCACGTCATCGCCCCGTCGCCGTCCGGTAACACTCGGCTCCCCTGGAACACGTAGGGCCGTGCGCCCGTCCCCGCCCGGCTGTGGCGCCGGGACGGGCGCCCGGCCCTTTTCGGCGTGCCGGCACAACCTCCCGGAACGGACGACGGAGGGCGGAGCGACGACCCTGCCGCCAGGCTGTCGTCCCCCTCGCAGCCGAGTAGCCGTGCGTCCCGTCACAAGTGGTTTTCGGGAAATAGACGAGTATCCGGCCCTCGAGCCGCCTGCCCTAGGGTCGAATCAGAAGGTAGCTGAGGATCAGTCAGCGACCGCCCCCCGCCCGCCGCACCGCAGTCCGACTGCAAGGCTGCCTGGCGACCCAAGCCCGCTGATGTGCATCCACCCAGCCGCTCCAGCCTGCCCAAGGACTCCTTTGTACCCTCTTCCTCCTGCCGCCACTTCCAGCACGCCCCTCGACGTCGGGCTGACCATCCTCGGCTCCCGGTGGTCCGCCTGGACCACCGGCCTCGACGGGGCGGATCCGAGCGCCTTCTGGGCCGAGGTCTCGCCGTACTTCCCCGTGGCCGTCGCCGGCACGATCGTCTGGGCGCTCTGGCTGTACCGGTTCATCCTGTCGCACCGGGCGAAGCCGATCGTCACCGAGCATCGCACCACGACGTCCGTGGTGGTCCCGTCCTTCCACGAGGACCCCGAGATCCTGATGAGCGCGCTCGAATCCTGGCGCGCCCAGGGCCCGGACGAGATCATCATCGTCCTCGACGTCAAGGACCTCGACGCCTACGCCCGGATCGAGGCGCTCCAGGACCCGACGATCAAGCCGATCCTGTTCCACCACGTGGGCAAGCGGTCCGCGCTCGGCGCCGGGATCCGCCTCGCACAGTACGACGTGCTGGTCCTCACGGACTCGGACACTTGGTGGCAGCCCGACCTCCTGCGGAACGTCCAGATGCCCTTCATCGACCCGCTCGTCGGCGCCGTGGGGACGCACCAGACCGTCTACATGCGGGAGACGAGCGTCTGGCGACGTGTCGCCGACTGGCTCGTCAACCTGCGCTACCTCGACTACGTCCCGGCGATGGGTGCCGCCGGCGCCGTGCCGTGCATCTCCGGCCGCACCGCGGTCTACCGCCGGTCCGCGGTCCTGCCGGTCCTCGAGCACCTCGAGAACGAATACTTCCTCGGCAAGCGCTGCATCTCGGGCGACGACGGCCGCCTCACCTGGCTCGTCCTGGCGTCCGGCTACAAGACCGTGCACCAGTCCACGGCGCGCGCCCTGTCGATGTTCCCCGCGAGCTTCAGCGCCTTCGTGAAGCAGCGTGTGCGGTGGAGCCGCAACTCCTACCGCTGCTACCTCACGGCCATCGGTACCGGCTGGCTCTGGCGCACGCCCTTCATCACGAAGGTCACCGTCCTGCAGATCCTGCTCACCCCGGTGACCATGGGCCTGACCATGTTCTACCTCATCTTCAACCGGCTGGACTTCACCGTGCTCGGCATCGCCGCCGCGCTGTGCTGGCTGCTGCTGGGCCGCGGCATCCGCGGGGTCTCCCACCTGCGCCGTCATCCGCGGGACATCCTGATCCTGCCGGTGCTCGCCTTCGCGGTGATCCTCGTGGCGCTGCCCATCAAGCTCTACGCCTTCGCCACCATGAACAAGCAGGGCTGGCTGACCCGGCACGCGGACCAGATCGGCGGCGACGGCCAGGACGCCGTGAGCCTCGAGTCCAGGGCCGACACCGCGTCCGACACCCGGCAGGCCGTCGCATGAGCGGCCGGAAACCGATCCTCCTCGGCCTCCTCGCGCTCGTGATCATCGCCCTCGCCGGCGCCGGCTTCCTCGCCGCGGGGAACGTCTGGGAGAAGTCCGCGGCGGACGCCGTCGGACGCAACGAGATCGCCGCCAACGGCAACGTCCAGGGCGAGCTGTACACGGGGGACCCGCGCAGCGAGGCCCGCATCGTGAAGAGCGAGGAGGAACGCCTCGTCTACGTGCGGACCATCGCCTCCGCCGCCCGCTGGCGCGTCGACGGGCTCGCGGGACCGTACCGCCTCGACACCGGGTCCACGAACACGCTCGTCCTCCCGGCCCGCACCGAGCCGTACACCACGGCCGACCTCCTCGGGCTCGCCCCGGACACGTTCACGCAGCGGGCGCCGTCGACGTTCCTGCTGACCGAGAACATCGTGGTGCTGCCCGGTGCCACCCTGTCCCTCAGCGGGGACGACGGCGTGACGGTGCGCATGCAGAGCGACGAGGATGCCTTCGTCTCGATCGTGGCCCTCGGCGGCTCGCTCGCCATGGCCGGCACCGAGCAGTCCGACGTCACGGTCACGAGCTGGGACGGCTCCGGAGCGGACACCGACACCTCGGACGGACGCGCCTACGTCCGCGCCATCGGCGGCCACGCCTCGTTCTCGTACGCCACGGTGTCCTCGCTCGGTTTCTGGAGCGGGAACACGGGCGGGCTCGCCCTGACCGGCACGGACACGCCCGGGACGTTCCAGGACGCCCCGGCCGCCGCGGATCCCGTGGCCCCGGCCGGCGCCCGCCTGCTGCCCGAGGCGGACCTGCAGTCACTGGCCGACCAGACGGAACTCGACTACAGCGTCGTCACCGCGGGCATCGACCACCTGACCGTCAAGGACAACGCGTTCGGCCTCTTCATCACCAATGCCCGCGACGTCGCGATCCGCGACACCGCGATCACCGGCAGCCTCGTGGACGGCCTGGTCCTCCACCGCTCCGTCACGGACGCCACCATCACCGGGACGACATCCTCGGACAACGCGGTGGACGGCATCGCCGTGGGACGCTCCAGCGCCCGCGTGGAACTGCAGGGCGTCACCGCGAGCGGCAACGGCCGCAACGGTCTCTCGCTCGACGGCCAGCCGCTCGCGGACGGCCCCAACGCCGTCGGGACCGCCGTCGTCACCTACGGCAGCAACCGCGTGGTCCGGAGCACGGTGGCGGACAACGGCCGGTACGGCATCGAACTCAGCGGCGGGGACAACCTGCGCGTCACGGGCAACACCATCCGCGGCAACGAGGTCGGCATCGTCGTGAACTACGCAGCAGAAGGAGTCAGCATCATCGACAACGAGATCCGCGACCAGCGGCAGCAGGGCATCGCCGTCCGCGAGACCGGCGCACGCGCCGACATCCGCGGGAACACGATCTCCGGCACCGACACCGGCGTGTACGTGCGCGACGCGTCCGCGACAGTCACCGGCAACACCCTGAGCTCCATCTCGAGCCACGGCGTGACCCTCGTGGGCAGCGTGCCCGACACCCGGGTCACGGGCAACGACGTCAGCGGCAACGGCACCATCGCGATCTGGGACGAGACCTCCACGGGGGCGCTGGTCGAGGAGAACGACCTGCTGGACTGGCACCCCGCCCCCACCGTCCAGAGCGTCATGAACTCGGTCTTCCAGCCGCTGACCTTCATCTGGCTGCTGCTCGGGGCCCTCCTCGTGGCCACCGCGTTCACCCGCAAGCGGCACCTGCGCGTCCGTACCATCCGCAACCCCTACGAGGAGCGGATCCCGCTGACGGCGCTGAGCGCCGGCATCGTGCGCATCGACGACCTCCGGGACGCCCGATGACGCGCCGCGGAGGCCTCCTCGCGCTCATCCTCGCCGTCGTGGCGATCGGGGTGGCCGCCGTCGTCGTGGTCGTCGGCCTGAACCGGTCGGACGGCGACGGCGCGGCGCAGGACCCCCGGGAGTCCGCGCCCCGCAGCAGCCAGGACGCCGCGCAGGACTCCCCGTCGGCGCCCGCGCCGGTGGGGACCCCGGCGGAGTGCCCCGAAGCCACGGTGCGCGTGGCCGACGCGACCGATCTGGAGAACGCGCTCGACGCCGCGAAGCCCGGGGACGTCATCGGCCTCGCCGCCGGCGTCTACACCGGCAACTTCGCGGCCTCGGCGACCGGCACGGCCGAGCAGCCCATCATGCTGTGCGGTTCCGCGGAGAGCATCCTCGACGGCGGCACCACGGACGACGGCTACATCCTCCACCTGGAGGACTCCGCCCACTGGGTGCTCCAGGGCTTCACGGTCCGCAACGGCCAGAAGGGCGTCATGGTCGACCAGACCACCGACACCCTGATCACGGGCCTCACCGTCACCACCATCGGCGACGAGGCCATCCACCTGCGGAAGTTCAGCACGGACAACCGAGTCCTCGGGAACACGATCAGCGACACCGGCCTCCGGAAGCCCAAGTTCGGCGAGGGCGTCTACATCGGCACGGCCGAGAGCAACTGGTGCGACATCAGCAACTGCGAACCCGACCGCTCCGACCGCAACGAGATCGCCGGGAACACCATCTCGGGGACCACCTCGGAGAACGTTGACATCAAGGAGGGGACCGCCGACGGCGTCCTGCGCGCCAACACCTTCGACGGCTCCGCGATCGTGGAGGCCGACTCCTGGGTGGATGTGAAGGGCCGCGGCTGGCTGATCGACGGGAACACCGGCGCCAACTCGCCGCAGGACGGCTTCCAGACCCACGAGATCGTGGACGGCTGGGGCACAGAGAATGTCTTCCGCGACAACGTGGCCCAGGTCAACGGACCCGGCCTCGGCTTCTCGCTGAAGCCCGTGCGCGACAACGTCGTCGAATGCAGCAACACGGCCTCCGACGCCGGAGAAGGCCTGTCCAATGAACCCTGCACCTCCGGCTGACCCTCCGACCACGCACCCCACCCCAGTTCTCCCCCACTTCAGATAAGGACCGACCATGAGCTTTTCCCCCGAGAACCACGAGCCGGCACCGCGGGTGACCGTCATCGGCACCGGCTACCTGGGAGCAACCCACGCCGTGTGCATGGCCATCATGGGCTTCGACGTCCTCGGCGTCGACGTGGACCAGCGCAAGATCGACATGCTGTCCGGCGGCAAGGTGCCCTTCTTCGAGCCGGGTCTGCCCGAGAAGCTCGAGGAGGCCCTCGCCTCCGGTCGTCTGCGCTTCAGCACGGACTTCGACGAGGCCGCTGCCTTCGGCGACGTGCACTTCGTCTGCGTCGGCACGCCCCAGGCCGCCGACTCCGCGGCCGCGGACCTGCGCTACGTGGAGTCCGCGTTCACGGCCCTGGCCACGCGGATCGACCGCAAGGCCCTGCTGGTCGGCAAGTCCACCGTCCCGATCGGTACCGCCGCGCGCATCACCGAGCTGGTGCAGTCCATCTCCCCGCTCGGGGCGGAACTGGAACTCGCCTGGAACCCCGAGTTCCTCCGCGAGGGATTCGCCGTGCAGGACACCCTGTACCCCGACCGCCTCGTCTTCGGCGTCGAATCCGCGTGGGCCGAGCAGCAGCTCCGCCGGGTCTTCAAGCCCGTCCTCGACCTCGACACCCCGGTGATCGTCGCCGACCTCGCGACCTCCGAGCTGGTGAAGGTCGCCGCGAACTCGTTCCTCGCCACGAAGATCTCGTTCATCAACGCCATGGCGGAGATCTGCGAGGCGACCGGCGCCGACGTCAACCACCTCGCGAAGGCGCTCAGCCTCGACGACCGCATCGGCGGCCGGTTCCTCAAGCCCGGCCTCGGCTTCGGCGGAGGCTGCCTCCCCAAGGACATCCGTGCCTTCAAGTACCGCGCGGAGGAGCTCGGCGTCGGGCAGGCCGTGAGCTTCCTCGGTGAGGTGGACTCCATCAACAACCGACGTCGCGTGCGTACCGTGGATCTCATCCGCGAGCTGGCCGGCGGCAACCTCGACGGGGTGCGGGTCGCCGCGCTGGGGGCTGCGTTCAAGCCCAACTCCGACGACGTCCGTGACGCCCCGGCGCTCGACGTCGCACGCCTGCTGTACCTGGAAGGCGCGATCGTCAGCGTGTACGACCCGGAGGCGAACGAGAACGCGCACCGCCGCTACCCCGACCTCAACTACGTGGGATCCATGGCCGAGGCCGTGGACCAGGCCGACGTCGTCGCCCTCCTCACGGAGTGGTCGGAGTTCCGGAACGCGGACCCTGACGAGCTCGGCGCCCTCGTGAACCACCGCCGCATCGTGGACGGACGCCACGCCCTGGACGCGAACGACTACACGTCGAAGGGCTGGCAGTACCGTGCGCTCGGCCGTCCCGCCCAGGCCGGAACGGTCGCACTGGCCTCGGACATCCGCGACGAGACGCCGACGCTCGTCGGCTAGGAGCCATGACGCGAGGGGCCGGGTGGGACGAACTCCCACCCGGCCCCTCGTGCGCTCCCCGGGACTACCGGCAGGCGATGTTGCTCAGGCCGCGGTCGGCGCCGCTGGGCTTGCACGCGATGACCGTCCCGAGGGCAGCCGACTGCACCCAGACCTCGTACCCGGGGACCCCGCCCTGCACGGTGTTGCCCCCGAAGGTGTTTCCCGTGCCCCACCCGGCGAGGACCGAGTGCACCTGGAAGGCGTCGAGCCCGGTCCCGAAGCCCGTATTGCCCTCGATGCGGTAGCCGTTGCCCTTGACGTCCACCCAGGAGTCCGCGAAGTTGGCGCCGGAGCCGCCCGCATTGGTGAAGGTGTTGCCGGTGATCACGCCGCCCGTGGTCCCCTCCTTCACATCGATGCCCTCGGCGGAGGTGTTCGTGATGCGGTTGTCCCGTACCTCGATGCGGTCGGAACGGTCGGGCACGCCCTTGGCCCAGTTGCTGGTCGCGCTGCCCAGGTAGATGCCCTCGCCGTAACCGGGCTGCCTGAGGCCGGTGTCGTGGATGAAGGAGTTGCGGATGGCGCCGTCGGAGCTCCCGGACCGGAAGTGCACCGCCTCGGCGCCGATCGTGCCCACGTCCACGCCGTCGATGATCGTGTTCCTCGAGCCGTCCAGCACGATCCCCTTGGCCGAGGAGGCGACGGACATCCCCGTGATGCGCCAGTGCGACCCCGTGACGTGCAGTCCGTAGCCGGAGGACGTCGACCCGCTGGACAGCACCGCGTCCCGGGAGCCGCGCAGGGTGATCGGGGAGGCCGCCCTGCCCGAGGCCGACGCCTTGAAGGCCCCGATGTAGCGGCCGTCCCGCAGTTCGATGACCTGCCCGGGCCGCGCCTCGGCGAGGGCGGACCTGAGCCCGGCCGCCGTCGAGACCTGCACGACGTTCGTGGGGGCGGGGGCAGGAACGGGCGTGGGGGCGGGCGCCGGCCTGGGTGCAGGTTTGGGGGCCGGCTTGGGCGCGGGCTTCGGAACGGGCGCGGGCTTGGGCGCCGGCTTGGGCGCCGGGGCTACGGTTCGGGGAGCGCCCACGGAGAAGGACACGGTGCTCTCCTGTCGGCCGGTGGGCGACTCCCACCGGACCTCGAGCCTATGTGCTCCGGCCCCCACGGTCACGGGCCACGCGTAGGGCGCGGTGGTGTCCTGGCCGAGGTAGGTGCCGTCGACCTTGAACTTGACCTTCGACCCGGCGGGCGCATCCACGAAGGCGAGGAACACGCCGTCGCCCCGGACGGTGCCTGCGAGCGCCTGCCCGTCCGCGCGGACGGTGGGAGGAGCGGCGGAGGCGGGCGAGGCGATGAGGGAGACGGCGACGACGGCGACGACGGCGGCTGCCACCCGGCGGCACGCGGGCAGGCTGGGGGAGGGGAGCATGTGCTGCTTTCTGGAGAGACCATCCCGCTGGTGCGGGCCAGTTCACCAGAGGCTAGCGACACTCCCGGGGTGCGCCTACAGGTCCTGCCCCGGCCTTGCAAGAAACTGTCGAACCTGAGGAAATGCTTGCCGATCCTTGTGTCGGAGGGGTTCCCGCAGGCCAAGTAATCGCATCGGGAAGACAAGTACCGGGTGCGTGGAGCTACTCTCGTTTCGTCGTGTGGCGTCCTGTTAGCTGGGCCCGAGTGGTCAAGGACGAGCACGACGTGGGGAAGCTATGAGTTACGGTCTCAGCATCGACGTAGGAACCAGTTTCACGGCAGCAGCCATCCTCCGGACGGACGGTGAGGGTCCCGGCGCGCCGCAGACCCTTTCCCTCGGCAGCCGGTCGGCAGCCATCCCCACCGTCGTGTTCCTCGGCGCGGACGGCACCCGGCTGGTCGGCGAGGCGGCGGAACGCAGGGGAGCGGCGCAGCCCGACTGCGTGTCCCGGGAGTTCAAGCGGCGCATGGGCGACGACGTCCCCCTCATGATCGGCGGGGCGCAGGTCCTCCCGCAGCATCTCGTCGCCGCGGTCGTCGGCTGGGTGGTGGGTGTCGCGACCGAGCGGGAGGGCGGAGCCCCCGACGTCGTCACCCTCACCCACCCTGCGGGCTGGGGCGAGCACCGCACCTCCCTGCTGCGGCAGGCCCTGGCCGAGGCGGGCGTCGGGGACGTCGTCCTGCTGACCGAGCCCGAGGCGGCAGCGCTCTCGTACGCCTCGCGGGAGCAGGTGTCCGCGGGCAGTACCCTCGCCGTCTACGACCTGGGCGGCGGGACCTTCGACGCGACGGTGCTCCGGAAGACCGACGCCGACACGTTCGCGGTCCTCGGCACCCCCCAGGGGCTCGAGCGGCTCGGCGGGGCGGACTTCGACCAGGAGATCTTCGACCACGTCCTCGAGAGCACGGGCGTCCCTCTGGCAGGACTGGAGCCCACCCCGGAGGTCCTCGTCGCACTGACCCGCCTCCGGAAGGAATGCGCGGAGGCCAAGGAGGCTCTCTCCTCCGACTCCGAGGCCACCGTGTCCGTGATGCTGCCCGGGACCCACGCGCAGGTCCGCCTCGTCCGGTCGGAGTTCGAGGCGATGATCGAGCCGGCCCTCGGCGAGACGGTCGCGACCCTGCGCGCCGCCCTCGAGAGCGCCGGGGTGCGTGCCGAGGAGCTCACCGCGATCCTGCTGATCGGCGGGTCGTCACGCATCCCGCTGGTCGCCCAGCTCCTGTCCGAGGAATTCGACCGCCCCCTGGCCATCGACGTGGACCCCAAGGCCTCCGTGGCCCTCGGTGCTGCCTTCGCCACCTCTGCCCTGGACGACGCTTCGGGCGGGCAGGAACCTGCCGCGACGGCGGGCGAGGGGACCGGCGGGCCGCAGGGAGCCGCGCCCGTCCCGCTCACCAACGCGGCCGGGTTCGCGCGGCCGGCCCCGCGCGCCGTCGCAGTGGCTGCCGGTCCGGCAGCCATGGCACCGACGAGGCGGCTGGGGGTGCGGGTCGGGGCCGTCGCCGCCGCCGTGGCGCTGCTGGGAATCGCGACGGCGTCCGCCACGGGCTCCCCGAACCCGTTCGCGGCGCTCTCGGCCTGGTCCGGCGACCAGCGGGCAGAGGCAGCCGAAGGAACCGCGCCCACGGCGGACGCCGGAGCCCGGACCGCCGCCCCGGGACAGCCGGACGGCGACGGGGTAGGGCCGCTCCTGGAGCCGGACGTCGACGGCGGGACCTTCCTGGACACGGCGGAGGAGAAGGTCGGCACCGGGCCGGTCGACGCAGGGCAGGCCACCCCGTCGGGCGCGGCCGGGGAGAAAGGCGCCGGGGCCTCCTCGGAGGCCGCGAAACGAACGGATCCGGCACGCGATACCCCGGAGGAGGCCGCGGCACAGGATCCGAAGCCGGCGGGCGGCACGAAGCCCGCACCACCGTCCACCGGCACGCCGCCCTCGTCCGCGCCGAGACCCGGAACCGGCCCGGTCGACCCGACGCCGCCGTCACCCGTCCCCTCGCCGACGCCCGCGCCGGCACCTCCCGTCATCGAGGCGCCCCCGGTGACGCCGGTGACACCGCCCGAGACAACGCCGCCGGCCCCTGATCCCGTCACGCCGCCGCCCTCCGACCCCACCCCGCAGCCCCCCGACCCCACGCAGCCACCGGCGGACCCCGCGCCCACCGAGCCTCCTCCGCCTCCCGCCGATCCGGAACCGCAGCCCACCATCACGATCGACCCTCCTGCGCCGACCGCTCCGCCGCCCAGCGAACCAGCCACCCCGTCGTCCGTCGCCTCGGAGTCGTGACCGTGACCGCCCACCACGTGGAGACAGGTCTGCCCTCGCTCCACGGTCGGCCCCTGGACGCCGCGACCTACGAGGTGGTCCTCGCGCTGTGCATCGGATTCTCCATCCCCGGCCTCGCCCCTCCGCTGCTGTACAGCGAGGGTGTGCCCGCCGAACAGCTGGCCGCCGAGGCGCGGGCTGCGGGCCTCGTACGGCCGGACGGACGCCCGACCCCCGAACTCCGGGCGTCCATGCTGCGCGACGCCGACCCCTACCAGGTGCGCCGGTTGCAGCGCGCCCTCGTGGACCTCTACTGCTCGGAATCGCTGCCCCTCGGCACGCTCGCGCGCCGGCTCGCCGGGGACGGCCTCGTCGACGACCGCGTCGCCGGGGTGCTGGCCCAGGAGGGCACCGCGCTCCTGGGCACCGATCCCGCCGCGGCCCTCGACCTGCTCGAGCGCGCGGTCGCTGCCGGAGCGGATGCCGTGGGCACCGCTCCGCGCCGGGCCGAGGCCGCGCTCGGCGCGGGCGACCTCGACGCCGCCTCCCGCATCCTCGACACCTACTTCGGGCACGGCTGCACCGATGCGCAGCCGACGCTCCCCGACACCGCGCGGGCGGTGCGGGTCGCCTCCGCGCTCTGGGCCCACCGGGGCATGATGTCGCGCGCGGCCGACGTGCACCGCTGGGCGGCGGGAGCAGGATCGGCCGGGGTCGAGGCCCTCGGCGCGGTGACCCTGCTCGCCACGGGCGATGTGACGGGCGCCCGGGTGATGATCTCGGGCGGGGCCTCGGCGGCGTCACCGTCGCTGGTCGACGTCGCGCACCTCCTGCTCGCGGAGGGCGCCCTGCACTCCCTCGGCGAGGACCCCTCCGGCGCCGTGCCCGTCCTCATCCGCGCCTCCGACACCCTGAACGCGACCGGGAGGGTGTCCCCGGCCCCGGAACTGCCCGGGTGCCTCGCTGCGACCGTCGGACTCCTGGCCGGCAACCACCAGACCGCACTCACCGTCATCCAGGCGGCGCTCGCGAGCGGGCAGGGCGGCCGGGTGCTGCGCCCCCGGTTGTGCTTCCTGGGTGGCTGGGCGGCCATGCTCATGGACCAGCCTGCCCTGGCACGCGACTTCTGCGACGAAGCCCTCGGACTGCACCAGCACCTCACGCCGCGGGACCATCTCCTGCTGCAGGCACTCGAGGTGGGACTGGCCCGGCGGGCCGGGGACAGCGCGGCACTCGTCCAGGCCTGGCAGCGCGCCCGCGAGGCGCTGCTGCACGTCTCCGTGGACCTCTTCACGGTGCTTCCGCTCACCGAACTGGTTGTCGCGGCCGCCCGGCTCCGCGACTCCGACGCACTCAGGCCCCACCTCGACGAGGCGTGGGCGCTGCTCTCGGAGCTCGGGGACCCGCCGCTGTGGTCCGTCCCGCTGCACTGGTCCGCTGCCAGGGCCGCCCTCCTGCTCGAACGCCCCGGCGAGCTCGCCCCGCACGCGGCGGCGCTGGTCCATCAGTCCTCCGCCTACCCCCTGGCGGCCACCTTCGCGCTCGCCGGCAAGGCCTGGGTCTCCGTACTCGCCGGACGCTTCGACACCGATGCCGTGGAGGCGGCGGCGCAGGGCCTCGCGGTGGCGGGGTTCGCGTGGGACGGTGCGCGCCTGGCAGGCCACGCATCGGCGCGGGCGGACGACCGCCAGGACATGACACGGCTGCTCTCCTGCGCCCGCGACCTGCGGCCGGCGCGTGAGCGGGTCATGCGTCCCGACGTCGGGACTGCCCCGGTGGCGCCTGCCCCGCCGTCGGGCCCGGATCCAGGCGTCGCCGCCGTCGCGAGCCCGCGCGTCACGGCGGGCCCGCAATACGGGAGGCCAGATGCCGGGACGCGAGGTCCCGCCACGTCCGGGGCGGGTGCCGGGATGCGGGGTGCTGCAGTGCGGATGGCGGGAGAGCCGGCACTCAGCGGCCGTGAACGGGAGATCGCGCACCTGGTGCTGCAGGGTCGGACCTACCGCGAGATCAGCGAGGAGATCTTCATCTCCCCGCGGACCGTCGAGCACCATGTGGCACGTATCCGGCGCCGCTTCGGCGCGTCGTCGCGCTCCGACCTGCTGGCACGGCTCCGCCTGTCGCTCGAGACCACCCCCGGGGACACCTCCGCCGCTGCGCCTCCGCCGTCGGGCCGGGTCCCCAGCCCCCTGGGTACCCCTCATCGGGGACGGCGAAACCCCTAACGCCCCCCGGCGGTCAGGGGTGGAACTACCGATGTCCCGCCCCCACCCCCGCTCCTACGTTTGACACAAGCCGGCAGAGTCGCCGGCGGATCCGACCTCACCGAAGGAACATCTCATGACTACTCTCGCCTCAGACCTCCTCGACTTCCTGATGAACCTCTTCAACGACCAGGAGGCGGCCAGCGAATTCATCAGCGACCCCGAAGCCGTCCTGGCGAGCGCCGGCCTCGGGGACGTGTGCAGTGACGACGTCGACGCCGTCATGCCCGTGGTCCTCGACTACGCACCGGTCAGCTTCGGTGGCCGCAACGACAGCTCGTTCGATCGCAGCTACGACACCGGCGGGAACTCCTCCGGCGACGTCGCCCCGGGCGGCGGCGGCGGAGGAGGAGCCGCCATGCCGGGCGCCCCCGGCCGCGATGGCGCCCCCGGAGCCCCGGGCGCTCCCGGTCGCGACGGCGACGACGGCCGCGACGGTGACGACGGTGCCCCGGGCCGCGACGACGACGACAGCGACCACGGCAACGCGGTCCAGCAGCTGATGCACATCGTCAACAACTACTCGTACACCTCGTCCGTGGACGACCGCGACACCATCACCGACCAGTCCGTGAACCAGAACATCTGGGCCGACGGCGACGTCACCCAGTGGTTCGACAACGACGCCTTCATCGCCTCCGGCGACCGGTCGGTCGCGGCGGACGGCGACGTCAGGGTCGACAACTCGGTGGACAACTCCGACGACCACTCGCAGGACAACTCCACCAACGTCCAGGCCGACGACGGAGCAACCGTCGCCATCGGCAACACGGACAACTCCGACAACTCGGACAACTCGGACAACTCCGACAATTCGATCGAGGATTCGTACAACGACAGCTCGGACAACTCGATCGAGGACTCCTACAACGACAACTCGGACAACTCCGACCGCTCGACGACGAATACGGACAACTCGGACAACTCCGACAACTCCGACAATTCTGACAATTCCGACAACTCGATCGACGTGGAGGTCACCGACTCGTTCACGTCGGACAGCTCGACGACCGCAACCGCCACCGACAACTCCGACAACTCCGTCAACACCGACCTCGACGTCGCCATCACGGACTCGTTCACGTCGGACAGCTCGACGACGGACAACTCGACGACGACCACCGACAGCTCGGTCAACACCGACGTGGAGATCGAGGATTCGTTCACCTCGGACAGCTCGACCAACACCGACGTGGAGATCGAGGATTCGTTCACCTCGGACAGCTCGATCAACACCGAGGTCGAGATCGAGGACTCGTTCACCGCGACCGACAACTCGACGGATGAGTCCATGTCCATCGACGACTCGGCGTTCTTCGTCGACAACGAGGTGGATGTCGAGCTCGAGCCCGTGATCGTCGTCGCGGATCCGGCGCTCTGATCGCAGGACAGCCGAGGCAAGCCCGACGGGGACCTGTCCCCGTCGGGCTTGCCCGTGGTCTCATGGAACAACTCACCGGGGAGCGTCGCATGGATGATCTGATTCCGCTCGTGAAGAGCGGACTGGGGCTGGTCGCCACCGGCGACCGCGCCGACCTGCGCCAGCGGCTGGAGCAGACGCTGGGCCGCCTGGCCAATCCGGACATCCGCGTGATCGTGGTGGGGGAGTTCAAGCAGGGCAAGAGCAAGCTCATCAATGCGCTCGTGAACGCCCCGGTCTGCCCCGTCGACGACGACATCGCCACCTCCGTGCCCACCGTGGTGGGCTTCGGCGACCCCGCCGGTGCGGCGGTGCTGATGCCCCGCAAGGACGGCGGGCCGGGCCAGGACGCAGTCGAGCGTCGCGAGATAGCCCTCGCGGACATCGCCGGCTTCGTCTCCGAACGGGGGAACCCGGCGAACCGGCAGGGCCTCGCCTCGGCGGAGGTCCGCCTCCCGCGACGCCTGCTGGCCGACGGGCTCTCGATCATCGATTCCCCGGGGGTGGGCGGCCTCGAGTCGGCCCACGCCCTGACCACCCTCACCGCCCTGCCCACGGCCGATGCCATGATCCTCGTCTCGGATGCCTCCCAGGAGTACACCGAGCCGGAGCTGCGTTTCCTCAAGCAGGCCACCCGGATCGTCCCGAACGTCGGCTGCGTGCTGTCCAAGACGGACCTGTATCCGCAGTGGCGCGCCGTCGCGGACCTCGATCGTGGCCACCTCACGGAGGCGGGGATCGCCGCCCCGCTGATCCCGGTGTCCTCCGACCTCCGCCTCTTCGCGGCGCAGAACAAGGATGTCGAGCTGAACCGCGAGTCGGGGTTCCCGGACCTGATCGGCTACCTCCGCAACGAGGTGGTGGGCAAGGCCCAATCCCTGCGCCGGAAGTCCGTGGCGCAGGACCTCCTGTCCACTGCCGACCACCTGCGCCTCTCGGTCACCGCCGAACTGCAGGCGCTCAGGAACCCCGAGGGCGTGCCCGTCCTCCTCGCCGAGCTCGAGGACGCCAAGGAGCGGGCGGACCAGCAGCGGAAACGGTCCTCGCGCTGGCAGACCACCTTGAACGACGGCGCCTCCGATCTCATCAGCGACATGGAGCATGATCTCCGCGATCGGCTCCGGTCCATCCAGCGGGAGGCCGAAGCCGCCATCGACGACGGGGATCCCGGGCTCGTCTGGGACCAGTTCGCGGAGTGGCTCGAGCAGCGCGTGGCCTCCGCCGTGTCCGACACCTTCGTGTGGACGAACGAGCGCTCGCAATGGCTCGCCGAGCAGGTGGGCGAGCTGTTCGCGCTCGACGAGGTCCCGCTGCCGCTGCTGGAGGTCTCCAGCACGGACGGCGTCCTCGCCCCCGTGGAGGAGGTGCCGTTCCTCGACCCGGGACGCGTGAGCGCGGCAGGCAAGGTCCTGATCGGCATGCGGGGGTCCTACGGCGGTGTGCTGATGTTCGGCCTGCTGACCGGCATCATCGGCATGGCGCTCATCAACCCGCTCTCGGTCGGTGCCGGGCTCCTGCTCGGACGCAAGGCGTACCGCGAGGACAAGGACGCCCGGCTGAAGCGCCGCCAGGGCGAGGCGAAGACCCTGGTGCGGCGCCAGATGGACGACGTCGTGTTCCAGGTGGGCAAGCAGCTCAAGGACCGGATGAGGCTCGTCCAGCGCGAGATCCGCGACCACTTCGGTGCCCTCGCCGAGGAGCACCACCGCTCCCTGGCGGACTCCGTCTCGGCGGCGCAGCGCACGGCGTCGACGTTCCGGCAGGAACGCGAGGCGCGCATCAAGGAGCTGGAGGCCCAGCTCGCCGCGATCGACCGCCTGCACGCGCAGGCCGGGCGCCTCCTTCCGGGGCCCACGCAGTCCCCGCTGTCCCCGCATCCCCACGGCACACCCACCGGGGTCGTGGCGGCGGGAGCTCACCCGTGAGGGACAGCGGCGCCGTCGAGGCGCTCCTCGCGGACGCCCTCCGGGTCTACGACGACGACCCGGCGGTGCGTGCCGAGCTCGAGGGGTATGCACGGCGCCTGCGTGAACCGCTGCGTGTCGCCGTCGCCGGCATGGTCAAGGCCGGCAAATCCACCCTCCTCAACGCGATCATCGGCGAGGAGATCGCCCCCACCGACACCGGGGAATGTACGCGGATCATCACCTGGTACCGGTACGCGGCGACGCCCCGGATCACCCTGCACCCGCTGGAGGGCGAGCCGCGGCTGCTGCCCATCACCAGGGTGGAGGGGCGGCTGGTGTTCGACCTCGGCGGACAGCAGGCCGAGGAGGTGGCGCGCCTCGTGGTCGACTGGCCGGCCGAGAACCTCCGCGCGATGACCCTGATCGACACCCCGGGCATCGCCTCGCTCTCCACTGACGTCTCCGAGCGCAGCACCCGGTTTCTCACCCCGGAGGACGCACCGTCCGAGGCGGACGCCGTCATCTACCTGATGCGGCACCTCCACGCCTCGGACCTGCTGTTCCTCGAGGCCTTCCACGACACGAGTGCCGCCCGCTCGGGCACGGTGAACGCGCTCGCCGTCCTGTCGCGGGCTGACGAAGTGGGCGCGGGGCGGCTCGATTCGCTCATCGCCGCCTCCCACATCGCCGACCGCTACCGGGCCGATCCGTCCCTCAGGTCGCTGGTGCTCGACGTGCTCCCCATGGCCGGACTGCTCGCCCAGAGCGCGCGGACCCTGCGGCAGGCGGAGTACCAGGTGTTCGTGGCGCTGGCCGCACTGGACAGGACCGGCCGGGAGCGAACCCTCATCTCGGCGGACCGCTTCGTCGCCGGAAGCCCGGACCTCGGCATCTCGACGGAGGACGCGGCGCGCCTGCTCGACCGTTTCGGGCTGTTCGGGCTCCGGCTGGGGGCCGCCCTGGTACGCGGCGGGACGGGCAGTGCGACGGCGCTGGCCCACGAGCTGGCGCGGCGCAGCGGGCTCGACCAGCTGATGACGCTCATGACGCGGCAGTTCCACGCGCGGGCCACCGCCCTGCGGGTGCGGACGGCACTGACCGGGCTCGAGGTGATCCTGGCCGCGCATCCACGGGAGGCCGCCGCGCGGCTGCACGCCGGAGTGGAGAGGATCACGGCCACAGCCCACGAGATGAACGAACTGACACTGCTCTCCGCGCTGCGCGCCGGCCGCGTCCCGCTGCCCGCACCCGCGGTGGCCGACGCCGAGCGCCTGGTCGGAGGCTCGGGCACCTCCGCTGCGGACCGACTCGGGTTGCCCCCGACCCCCGACCCCGGGGACGTGCGGTCCGCCGCGCTCGGGCGGCTGCACCGGTGGCGCGTGCTGGCCGAGAATCCGCTGACCAGCCGCGCGGCCCTGGAGGCGTGCCAGATCGTGGTGCGCACCTGCGAGGAACTGGTGGTCCGTGCAGGTCCGGCCACCCCTGTGAGCGAGCCGGAACCCGCAGTCGTGACCGTCAGCGCGGGGGGCGCACGTCCCTGAACCAGCGTGAGGCCGGGGGGAGCAGGCCCAGGAGGAACGCGAGGGTTGCGACCGCCAGCTGGACACCCGCCAGATGGGGCGTGGGCTGGAACCCCGAGGAGCCGTCACCGAGGAAGGCGAACACCAGCAGGACAGCACCCGCATCGAGCACGAGCGCCACGAGGAGCGCCCAGCGCACGCGGCCCACGCCGCGCATCAACGGTCGGACGAGGAGCACCTCGACCACCTCGACCACCACGACCAGCGCGAACAGGGCGAGCGTTCCCCAGAGGGCGATCGAGGCGACCTGGTCCAGCCGCGTGGCGTCCGCTGCGCCGTCGATGCTCGCGGCGGTCTCCCGGAGACCGGCCAGGTGCGTGTCGCGGTCGAGGTAGGCGACGACGAGCGCCGCCACGCCGAGGACGCCGCCCATGAGCCACAGTGCGCCCACGTACCGGACCAGCGGGGGAGGAGTCGCCTCCCTGAGCACGGGAGGCGGGACGGCGTTGGACATCTCTGGCCGGGGAGGACGCATGGTCGTAATCTAGCCCCGCCGCGCGGGGGCTTCAATGGTCGTCCGGCGACAGCCCCGCCCGGCGCGGGACCCGTCGTGGCAAAGTCCTGCAGGCATGGCAAACTAGATAACCGTGCGCACATGCTCCGGCCCACCGGAGCACGTCGCGGTCCGCCCTGGTGTAATGGCAGCACCCCAGCCTTTGGAGCTGTGGAGTATAGGTTCGAATCCTATGGGCGGAACGGGGGAGGCGCTGGCCGGATCGGCCAGTCCGCCGCACACGCCGGTCACCTACAGGTAGGAGCGCTTCTTCGTGAGCAACCAGGACGAAACCACGCACCTAGGGGACCCCGACGTCCCGGCAGCCGTCATCGTCCTCGCCGCCGGCGCGGGCACCCGCATGAAGTCGCGGACCCCCAAGATCCTGCACCGGATCGGCGGGGTCTCCATGATCGGCCACGCGCTGCGGGCCGCACGTGCCCTCGAGCCGCGGGAGCTGGCCGTCGTCGTCCGCCACGAACGGGACCGCGTGGCCGAACACATCGGCAGCGTGGATCCGGCCGCCGTCCTGATCGACCAGGACGAGATGCCGGGGACCGGACGCGCCGTCCAGGTGGCGCTCGAGGGCCTCGACGCACGCACCGGGAACCCGGTGAGCGGCACCGTGGTCGTCACCTACGGCGACGTCCCGCTGCTCACCCCTGAGACCCTGCGCCGGCTCGTGACGGTCCACCACGGCGAGGGCAATGCCGTCTCCGTCCTCACCGCGGTCCTCGAGGACCCTACCGGGTACGGGCGCATCCAGCGCCACGAGGAGGACGGCACCGTCCTCGCGATCGTCGAGCACAAGGACGCCTCGCCCGAACAGCGTGCCATCCGCGAGGTCAACTCCGGCATCTACGCCTTCGACGCCGCCGTCCTGCGGCGGGCCCTGACGCAGGTCGATGCCTCCAACGCGCAGGGCGAGATGTACCTCACGGACGTCCTGGCCATCGCCCGGGCCGACGGCGGGCGCGTCGCCGCCGTCGTGCAGGCGGACCGCTGGCAGGTCGAGGGTGCCAACGACCGCGTCCAGCTCGCCGCGCTGGGCGTCGAACTCAACCGCCGCGTCGTCGAGCAGTGGATGCTCGCGGGAGTCACGGTCGTGGACCCGGCCACCACCTGGATCGACGCCACAGTGGTCCTCGAGGAGGACGTCACCATCCTGCCCGGCACGCAGCTCCACGGTGGGACCGTCGTGGCGCGCGACGCCGTCGTCGGCCCGGACACCACGCTCACCGACGTCGTCATCGGCGAGGGTGCGCACGTGGTCCGCACGCACGGCAGCGGCGCGCGCATCGGCGCCGGCGCCAGCGTGGGCCCCTTCACCTACCTGCGCCCGGGCACGGTCCTCGGCGAGGACGGCAAGATCGGCGCGTTCTACGAGACGAAGAACGTGACCGTCGGCCGCGGCTCCAAGCTGTCCCACCTCGGGTACGCGGGCGACGCCGAGATCGGCGAGTACACCAACATCGGCTGCGGCAACATCACCGCCAACTACGACGGCGTGGACAAGCACCGCACGGTCATCGGCTCCCACGTCCGCACCAGCTCGAACACGGTCTTCGTCGCGCCGGTGAGCATGGGCGACGGCGCCTACACGGGAGCCGGCGCCGTGGTCCGGAAGGACGTCCCGGCGGGCGCGCTCGCCGTGACCGACGCGGCCCAGCGGAACATCGACGGCTGGGTGGCCCAGAAGCGTTCCGGCTCAGCATCCGCCACCGCTGCCGCGGGCACCCCCTCCACCGACTCCCCCACGAGCACCCCCACCGAAGAGAAGAGCACCCAGGCATGAGCGAGATCACCGCACACGGCGAGAAGAAGCTGGTCCTGGCCTCGGGGCGCGCGCACCCGGAGCTGGCGGAGGAGATCGCCTCCTGGCTGGGTACCGAGCTGCTGCCGGTCTCGGCCTACGACTTCGCCAACGGCGAGATCTACGTGCGGTCGGGGGAGAGCGTCCGCGGCACGGACGTCTTCGTGATCCAGGCGCACCCGGCCCCCCTGAACAACTGGCTGATGGAACAGCTCATCATGATCGACTCGCTGAAGCGGGCCTCGGCCAAGCGCATCACCGTGGTTTCGCCGTTCTACCCCTACGCCCGCCAGGACAAGAAGGGCCGGGGTCGCGAGCCCATCTCCGCCCGCCTCGTCGCGGACCTCTACAAGACGGCCGGAGCCAACAGGCTCATGTCCGTGGACCTCCACACCTCCCAGATCCAGGGCTTCTTCGACGGCCCCGTGGACCACCTGATGGCCATCCCGCTGCTGGCGGACTACATCCGTTCGAGGGTCGACGCCGACAACGTCACCGTCGTCTCGCCGGACACCGGCCGGGTCCGCGTGGCCGAGCAGTGGGCGGAGCGCCTGGGGGGCGCCCCCCTCGCCTTCGTGCACAAGAGCCGGGACCTGACCGTCCCCAACCAGGCCGTCTCCAAGCAGGTCGTGGGCCAGGTGGAGGGCCGCACCTGCGTGCTGATCGACGACATGATCGACACCGGCGGCACCATCTCCGGGGCGGTCCAGGTGCTCAAGAACGCCGGCGCCAAGGACGTCATCATCGCGGCCACGCATGCGGTATTCTCGGAGCCGGCGTCGCGTCGCCTGGCAGAGTCCGGTGCCCGCGAGGTCGTGGTCACCAACACGCTGCCCATTCCCTCGGAGAAGCGGTTCCCGCAGCTGACCGTGCTGTCGATCGCCCCGCTGATCGCGCGGGCCATCCGCGAGGTGTTCGACGACGGCTCGGTCACCAGCCTGTTCGACGGCAACTCCTGAGCGGGCGCCGCGACGGTCAGGGAGCTACTCGCACTGACAAGTAGTTTCCCAAGCGATTTTAGGTAGTTGCACAGTAGTTTTGTGGGTAAAACTCGAGTAGGTGGAGTGCAACTCCCGTAAGTGCTACTCGTGTAGCTCGTCGCTACTCTTCCTAGGCTCGGAGGCGAACGACCCCCCTTCGAACTTAGGATGTGGTCCCATGGCCGCGAGTGTCCAGGGCCTGTCAGCTGCTCGATCCATCCCGGGCCACGGCCCCGGCACACGCCCGGGCCCGAGCCTCGCACCGGACGACGCGCCTCCTTTCGTCGGTCGCGCGGATGTCCTCGGGGCTGTCGGTGAGGCCCTGACCGCCCCCGGATCGGTCGGCGCCGTCCTCGTGGGGGAGGCGGGCGTGGGCAAGACCGCCGTGGTGCAGCAGGTGCTGTCCTCCAGTGCTGAGACCCTCTACGTCCTCCGCATCCGGGGTTCCAGGGGCTTCCGGCACCAGGCCTACCGGCCGGTCAACTTCCTCCTCTCGGAACTCGAGGCGGACGTCGTCGAGCATCCCGTGATGGTGCTCCGTGCCGTCGCCGACTTCCTGAACCAGCAGGCGCGCGGGCGCCGCGTGGTCCTCGCCGTGGACAACGTCGAGTACCTCGATCCGTCCTCGGCCGCACTGATCGGGCAGCTCGTGCTCGGAGGAACCGCCAGCGTGCTGCTGACGGCGCAGGACTTCGCCGCAGCCGACCCCCAGTTCGCCGGTCTCTGGCGGGACGGCTCCCTGCGCCGCTTCGACCTCGCGCCGTTCGATGCCCTGGAGGCGCGGGCGTTCGTGGCCGCCGAGCTGCAGGGAGCAGTGAGTGCCGAGGCCGCGGCGCTGCTGTACCGCATGAGCGGCGGGAACGCGCGGTTCCTGCAGGCCTCGATCCGGGCGGTCCGCGGACGCAGCGTGGTGCGGCACGGGGACACCTGGGTGCTCCTGCCGGGCAGCACCTTCGTCCCGACCGAGATCGCCGAGGCGGCCCAGCTGATCCTCGAGGAGCTGCCCGCCGGGCAGCAGGAGATCGCCCACGTCGTCGCGCTGGCGGGACGGTTGCCCCTCGCCGTCGCACAGGCCATCACGGGAAGTACCGACCTCGACGCCCTCCAGACCGCGGGCCTGCTCGGGGTGAGGCATGCGGACCAGGAGCTCGTCGAGTTCCACAACCCCGTGATCGCTGCGGGCACGGCCGCGTCCCTCTCCGCGCAGCGTGCCGGCGAGCTGTACGGGCAGTGGGTCGACGGCGCCCGGCTCGGCGACCTGCTCGACCCGGAGCGACATACGGAATGGCTGCTGAAGTGCCAGCGCCCGGTCCCCGCCGGGATCGCCCTCGCCGCAGCGCGGTCGGCCAACAGGGCCGGCCGGTACTGCAACGCCGTCGCGTACGCCGAGCTCGGCGATGAGCACCGCCTGTCGGCCGCCGCCGCCGTCGAGCGCCTCAGGGCACTCACATTCACCGGACGCTTCCAGGACGCCGGCAACACATTGGTGCTCATCGGTCCACTGCTCGACGATGCGCCGGCGACGGACGCGGTGCCACTGCTCCTCACCGGTGTCCTCCTGCGCCACCGGCTCGGGCTGGGCGGTGTGGAGGGAGGCTTCGACGAGGCCGACGAACGGCTGGAATCCGAGGCCGGCCTCGACCCGGAGGAACGCGCCCGGCTCCGGGCGGACGTCGTGATCGCCCGCGCCGAGGTCGCCTCACTGCAGGGCCGGTTCGCCGAGGCGCGGGATCTCGTGCTGTCCCTCCGCTCGGCCGGGGTCCCACTGCGCGCCGAGCAGGGCATCGCGGGTGACATCCTGCTGGGCGAGGCGTGGGCCATGCTGGAGAACCAGCTGGAGGCCCTGCAACTCGCCGATTCGCTGGCGGACCGCCTGCAGGAGCCCGACGTCCCGTCCCGGATCCGGGAACTCGCCTACCTGCGCCTGATCGCGATCTACAGCGCCACGGGCTCCTGGGAGCAGGGCTCACGCAGGCTCCACCTGGCGGACACGGACAGCGCGGCGATGTTCCACAGTTCGGCCGTGCAGCTGGCCCTGGGACTCGTCCGCGGCCGGTACGGGACCCCTGAGGATGCGCTGGCCGTGCTGGCGCCCGCCTTCGATCAACTGCGGGTCGGCGACCCGCAGCGTGTGCTCCCCCTCGCCGCGACGGCCATCGCCTACTGCCACTCGATCACGGACAACATCAGGGCCGCGATCCCGTTCCTGGTGCACGCGGAACCCGCTGCGGGCGATCCCTGGCTGGTGCGCCGGATCGCGTCCCAGCTGCAACTCCTCAGTGTCGGACTGCGTGAGGCGAAACCGGACGCTGCCCGTCAACTGCAGGCCCTTGGGCGGAGCGACAGGGAACGCGGTGCATCCCTGTTCGCGCTGTCCGCGTTCACGAGCGCGGTCCGGCTCGGCAGCAGCGGAGCCCTCGCGGAGGTCTCCGATGTCGCCGCCCGCGTGCAGGGACCCTACGCGCACCTGTGCGAGACGTTCGCGAAGGGTGTGAGCCACCGCGACGCCGAGGTGCTCCTGCAGGCGATGGACCTCGCCGCCGCCGGCGGGGACCAGAACTTCGGGCGGGATGCCGCCCGCTCGGCCCTCCACGCGGCGCGCGCCCTGGGCGACAAGTCGACGGTGCGCGAGGTCCAGCAGCGGGCGCGGCGCGTCCTGGCCGACATGGACGCCAACGGCCCCACCTCCCAGCTCGACTGCCTCACTCCGCGGGAGGCGGAGATCGCCCAACTGGCGGTCGGCGGCCTGATGAACCGGGAGATCGCCGAGGCCATGTGCGTGTCCGTCCGGACGATCGAGGGGCACCTGTACCAGATCTACTCGAAACTGCACGTGTCCTCCCGCTCCCAGCTCGCGGAGCTGTTCCCGGCACCACTCGGATGAGCGTCGACGGCGGGCGGATCCCCCTCGTGGGGGTCCATCGCCCCATCAGTGCCATCGCCCAGACGCTGTCCCATCCCAATCTGCACGGCGCACTCGTGGTGGGCGAATTCGGGACGGGCAAGAGCGCGCTCGCTCGGCGGCTGATGACCGACGTCGACCCGCACCAGACGCGGTTCTTCCTCGTCCGGGCAACGGAGAACCTCGCCGACGTGCCGTACGGGGCACTCGGCCCCTACCTCTCCCACGCGACACCCCAGACGCTCGACTCCTCCCTCTCCGCCCTCCGCGCCCTCGTCGCCTACTTCCGGGCAGCCTCCGAGGGCCGGAACGCTGTCGTCGTCGTCGATGACGCCCACTACCTCGACGACGACAGCAGCCACATCCTGACCCAGCTCGTCATCTCACGCATCATCAAGGTGGTCCTCTTCTCCGACGGCCTGCCGCCGCGGGCCGGAGACCTGTTCTCCCTCTATACGGACGGCTTCATCAGCAGGGTGGACCTCCTCGGGCTCTCCGAAGCGGACGCCGTCACGCTGTGCGAGGCGATCCAGGGCGGGCGTCTGTCCCAGGGGGCCGGCCACTATCTCGCCCGGCAGAGCGCGGGGAACCCGCTGATGCTGCGCGCATTGCTGGACCACGCGGCCACCACCGGCGAGCTCGTGGCGCGCGACGGCGTGTGGTGCCTGTCCGGGCGGTTCCATCCGCCCTCCGCGCCGCTGATGGATCTCGCGAAGACCCTGCTGCAGGAACTCACGGAGCAGGAGCGGACCGCCTACGAGGTCGTCGCGCTCAGCGGCGGCATCCCGCTGGCGCAGCTGACGGTCATCGCGGAGGACACGGTGGCCCAGCAGCTCGTGCGGCGCGGGCTCCTGCGCGCCCCGGGTTCGTCCACCAGCCCGTTCAGGGTGGCGCACCCCATGATGGCGCGCGTCGTCAGAGCGCTCGTCCCCGCCGGGCGTAGCGCGGACCTGCGCCGCCGCGTGTTCGACGACGACGCGGTGCCGCCTGCCGTGGCCGAGGGCATGATCGACTATCTCGACTGGGCCCTCGACTGCGGTGCGGTTGTGCCGCCGGCCGTCCTCCTGAGTGCGGCCCGGACCGCGGCGCACGTCTCCAGCCCGGACTCCGCCCTACGGTTCGCGCGCACTGCGCGGGCGGCGGGGGAGGATTGCGCCGGCGCTGTCGAGGAGGCACGGGTCCGGGTCACCCTCGGGGAATACGCGGTCGCCGTCGACCTGCTGGACCACGTCCTGGCGGGTCCGGCGGGTCCCGTCATCGCGGCAGAGGCCGCCGTCCTGAAGGCACTGGCGTGCGTCCAGCGGGGCGATGATCCGCGCGACATCCACACGATCGCCGACGCGTGCGCCGAACGGCAGGGCGAAGCACATGAGCCGACAGGTCAGACCGAGCCCGCCGGTCAGGCACTGCGGTTGCTCCATCTGTTCGGGTGGATCCTTGAGGGCGAGTTCGAGGCCGCCCACGCCGAAGCGAATGCCCTCGACACCGTGATCCCTCCCGTGGGGATGGAGCCCGGGTCTCCACTGCCGGTGCTCCTGCTGCTTTTCCGCGGTGAGATCGACGCATCGTCCGGCCACTGCGACGCGGCCCTGGCGGAGCTCCGGGCAGCGGTCGATGCGGTGGACCGTTCCAGCGGAGAGCTCGAGTACCTGCGTCCGCGCGTCGTGGCACGGTACGTCAGCGCCCTGATTCATGCAGGGGAGTTCGCCGCCGCCCAGGAGGCGCTCGAGGAGTACCGGCAGCGCACCGTGGTGAGCTTCGACTACCTGGGCGGCCCACTGGCGGCGCTCGAGGCCGTCCTCGAGACGCGCAGGGGCAAGTTCCGCACCGCACTGCACCTCCTCGAGCCGGCCCTCGCGTCCCTCCGGCAGGTGGACTCCGAGATGCTGCTGCCCTATGCGCTGGGCATCGCAGCGTGGGCCGCGCATTCCTTGGGGGAGTCCGGAACGGCGGCGGCCTTCGACAATGAGTTCGAGGCAGTGGCGTCGGTCGGCAGCCGCCCGCTGCTCCTGCTCAGCCGGGCGTTCCTGGCCGCAGCGGGAACTGGGGCGCCCGACGGCGCCGGCGACCTGCGTGGGCTCGAGGCACTGGCCGAGGCGGCGCAGGACGCCTCCTTCCGCTCGTGCGAGAAGGACGTGCTGGAACTGCTCGCGGTGCTCGGCGACACGGCGCGGGCGTGGCGCCTCGCCGAACTCGCCGACCAGTTCGAGGGCTCCGAGGCGCAGGTCCTTTCCCGGTACGCGCATGCCCTGGCCGACCACGACGCCAACGCCCTTCTCGCGGTGGCGGACCGCGCGGAGGGACTCCAGAAGATCCCCATCGCAGCGGAGGCCTCGGCGACGGCCATGCACCTGTTCGAGGAGCAGGGCGACGGCAGGGCCCGGCGCATGGCCCTGCGGGCCGTCCGCCGCCGTCAGTCCCTGCTCGAAGGCGTGCTGCCGCACGAGGAGGGGGACCTGCGCCGCTCCCACGAGCTGACGTCCAGGGAACGGGAGATCGCCAGGCTCGCGGCGAACGGGGCCACGAACCGCGCCATCGCGGAGACGCTCGTCCTGTCCACGCGCACGGTGGAGGGGCACCTGTACCGCATCTACGGCAAACTCGGCATCACCACCCGTGAGGAGCTCGAGGGTGAGATGAACGCGTACGACGACGAGCACTGAGCGCCACGGGCACTCTGCGTAGTCGGCACGCCCTCTTTAAGTGGTGCGCATCAGCAACTCGCGTATGTGTCGCCAAGAACACGAGTATTGAGCACTGGTGAGCGATCTCGATGACCTGCGTAGGGTTGCATTTGTTGAACCGATGAAGCTTCAACTGCAGGGCTTCGGCCCTTACTCGCATGAAGAGCGGGTCCCGGATCGGGGCCAGCGGCAAAGGAGTCTTCCTGAGACCAAGACTCCGTCCCCAGCTGCCGCTGGCCTCTTCCCATTTAAGGAATCATGGAGACGCCCCGCAGGGCCGATGCTCGGCGACAGCCGGCAGTCCTCGGTCCTGTACGATGGAGCCGATGCCTAGGCGAGGGAGCGGGCCGGATTGCACGATATCCGGTCGTACTCCGTGATCGACGGTGGCTAGCGACTCGACTGGTTTCTAGACGACTGCCCCACTCGCGTGTTCCTTCCGCCCCGGCTCTCGTCCCAGTGTTCCCGCAACCGCGCGGGGAGCCGCAATCGTTTCAGGAGAAGCCATGTCCGAGCAGAAGCTCGCAGCACACGTCCGCACCGAATTCGGCAAGGGCTCGGCCCGCCAGGCCCGCCGCGCCAACATGATCCCCGCCGTCGTGTACGGCCACGGCGCGGATCCCATCCACATCCTGCTGCCCGCCAAGGCGACCACCCTGGCTGTCCGCACCCCCAACGCCCTGCTCACCCTGGACATCGACGGCGAGGACCACCTGGCCCTCGTCAAGGACATCCAGCGCAACCAGCTCAAGCGGATCGTCGAGCACCTCGACCTCCTGACCGTGCGCCGCGGCGAGAAGGTCCAGGTGGATGTCGCCATCCACGTCGAAGGCGAGCCCGCCCCCGAGGTCGTCTTCAACCTCGAGGCCAACACGGTCCTCGTCGAGGCCGAAGCCACCCACCTGCCCGAGACCCTCACCGTCAGCATCGAGGGCCACCAGATCGGTGAGCACGTCCACGCCTCGGACATCGTGCTGCCCCAGGGCGTCACGCTCCTCACCGACCCCGAGACCCTCGTGGTCAACCTGATGGCTCCCACCGTCCAGGACCTGGGCGAGACCGAGGAGACCGACGTCGACACCGAGGCCACCGCCGAAGGCGCGACCGCCGGAGATGCCGACGCCGTCGTCAGCGACGAGAAGTAAGCAAGGATCGGTGTCCTCTGACACCTGGCTCGTAGCCGGGCTCGGGAATCCCGGGCCCGGCTACGCGGGCAACCGCCACAATGTGGGCCAGATGGTCCTCGATCTGCTCGCTTCCCGCATGAGCGGCCGCTTCACGTCGTCCAAGGCGCAGGCTGTCACCCTCGAGGGGCGCCTGGGGATCGGCGGCCCTCGCCTGGTCCTGGCGAAGCCGCTCACCTACATGAACATCACGGGCGGCCCGGTCTCCACCCTGGCCCGCTTCCACGACGTGGCGCCGGATCATGTGATCGCCGTGCACGACGAGATCGACATCCCCTTCAACACGCTGAAGCTCAAGCTCGGCGGCGGGGAGGGTGGCCACAACGGCTTGCGCGACATCAGCAAGGCCCTCGGCACCAAGGACTACTACCGGGTGCGCGTGGGCGTGGGACGCCCTCCCGGACGCCAGGATGCCGCGGACTTCGTCCTGAAGGACTTCGGCACCGTGGAGAAGAAGGAGCTGCCGTTCCTGCTCGACGACGCCGCGGACGCCGTCGAACTCCTCATCCGTGACGGCCTGCTCGAAGCCCAGCAGAAATTCCACCCGCAGAAGTAGCCGGCTGCGGAGACGGGGGTCGGGTCGCCGCCGGCTCCGTCTGCGTAGTCCCGGCCCCAGTTTCCGAGTGGTTCTCCGATCCCCGGAGCGGGTTAAACGAGTAGCCCGTTTCCGACCCTCGGTAGGTCCCACTCGTGCTAGCAGCACGCCGTCTTCCTAGTGTGAGTGCAGGTCTTTCGCTGCATTCTCTGGGGAACAGGACGGCACCACTGTGGAGTCTCGAACGCACGCTTTCGTCAGCACGGACTCGCCCTTGTCCGGGACCCCCGCGGCGGGCTCACAGGGAGAGCAGGCCTTCTTCGCGGCGCGGACGGACCTGGTCGACGCCGTGCTGCGGCGCATCACGGCTCCGGACGGGATCGGCGCCGTGCTCCTCGGTGAGGAAGGCAGCGGCAAGACGGCGGTCCTCCGGGCTGTCGCCCACCGCGCCTCCCGAACCCACCACATGGTGCGGATCTGGGCCTCCAAACGCGCGTCCACCGAGCCCTACCGGGCGATCGCCTTCCTGCTCGCGGAGCTCGAGTCCGAGGACACCCAGCATCCGCTGACCATCATCCGGGGTGTCCGTGCACTCCTCGAGGAGCAGGCCGAGGGCCGCCCCGTGATCCTCGCCATCGACAACGCAGCCCACCTCGACGCCGAGTCCGCGATGGTCATCAGCCGGCTCGTGATCGCCGGGACGGCGTCCGTGCTGATCGCCGCCGAATCGCTCCGGACCATGAACACCTCGTTCTCGGACCTGTGGCGCGACGGCGACCTGGAGTGCTTCGACCTCCCCGGCCTGACGCGGCCGCAGATCCGCACCATCGCCGCGGCAGCGCTGGGGGCGCCCGTGTCCGCGGAGGCTGTCGAGCTGCTCGAGCTCTCCAGTGAGGGGAACGCCCGGTACCTCTCCGCCGCCCTCGAGGAAATGCCCCATCAGGGGATCACCCTGCAGGGCGGGGCGTGGGTCGCCACGTCGGACCGGATCGTCGTGTCGTCCGCCGTGATGAACAGTGCCCGGTCCACCCTCGGTGCCCTGCACGAGTGCGAGCAGCGGATCGTGCGGGCGCTCGCGTTCGCCGGTTCGCTTCCCACACTCGCGGTCCGGCAGCTCGCGAGCGGGCCCGACGTGGCGACCGATGCGCCGACCGGTGCGCCGTCCGACGGACCGTCCGATGCGTCGTCGTCAGCGGCGCTCCGGCCGGGAGCGGAGGCGGCCCACCTCGACGCCCTGCAGCCCCTCATCGAGACCGGGACCAGCGGGGGAGCAGGCACCGTGTCCCTGCGCTCGGCGCTGTTCGCGGCCGCTGTCCGCGAACAGACGACGGCGGGGGAGGCGGCGATGCTGCACGCGCTGCTTGTCGGCAGGTCCGCGGTGGTCGATCCCGCCGGACCCGGTCGCCCCGTGGTCGATCCCGCGGGGCTGGACCCGATGCTGCACGCCGACTGGCTGCTCGCCGCAGGCCTCCCGATCCCGGCCGGTCTGTCCCTCGGGGCGGCGCGTCGATGCTCCTTCCTCGGATTCCATCAGCGGGCACTCTTCTGGGCCTCCCTGCATACCGACGAGGACCCGGAACGCCGGCTGGTAGCGGCCGCCGCCGCCCTCGATCTCGGCCACGGCAACCAGGCGGAGGCCCTGCTGGCGCACGACCCGGAGACAATGGCCGGCACGTCCGTCTCCAGTCAGATAGCCCTCCTCCTGCTGCGCAGCCGTACCTCACGACTCACCGGCGGCCTCCCTGCCGTGCGGGTGGCGCTGCTCGACGACGCCGAGGGACACCTCGCCCGCGCGGAGCGGCAGCCCGGGACCGTAGGGCGTCCGGGACGGCAGCTCCTGGAGTGTCGCGGCCACGTGACCCTCGAACGTGCCGAGGACGCCGCGTTCACCGGCGACTACGCCGCGGTCGTCAGGCTCCTGCAGGGCGCAGACCGGACGGGATGGACCCCGGACCACGAGACGCTCGGTGACGGGCTGCTGTGCGAGGCCCTCGCGCTGACGGACCAACAGCTGGCCGCCGCCGAGCTGGCCCTGGTCCTGCAGGGGCGCCTCACCGCGTCCACGACCAGCCGGCGGGTACTCGACGTCACACGCCTGCGCATCGCGGCCGCCCAGTACGCGGCCGGCAGCGCCGACAGCGCGGGTAGCGCGGCGCCCGGCGCCGCGACGGACGCCCGCACATCCCGGCCTGCGGGCGGGCACGACACGGTGCAGGACTTCATCACCGGGGTGGGGGCGGCCCTGCAGGGCCGGCCCGACCGGGCGCGCGCGCTCCTCCTACCGGTGTCACGGCAGCTCGAGCTGCTCGACCCGCATGGTCTCCTCCCGCTTGCGTCGGCGGCGCTCGCCTACAGTCATGCCGCGACCGGTGCAGGGGACGCGGCGATCGGCCACCTGCCCCGTGCACAGGCCGGGCGTCCGACGTCGTGGCTCGCAACCGCCGTGGTCAGCCATCTGTGCGCGGTGTCGGCGGGGCCCCGCGACCCGCGGTCGGAGACCGCAGCACGGCTCCGCCTCCTCGCACAGGCGGCCGAGACACAGGGGGTCTCGCTGCTGGCAATGATGCACCGGCTGGCCGAGGTCCGTTCCGGGAACACCCGGGCCGCCGGGGCCCTGGCCGCTGCGGCCGGTCGCGTCGAGGGAGCCTACGGTGCCGCCTGTGCGCTGTACGCGAAGGCCGTCGGCGCCTCGGACGCGGAGCTGTTCGCCCGGGCGATGGAGAGCGCGGCGCTCGCCGGTGACCGCGGCCTGTCACGGGAATGCGCGGCCCAGGCGCTGCAGACGGCGCAGCTCTCCGGCGGCCGTGGAGTCCTCCGGGACGTCCAGCGGCGGGCCGGCCGGCTCTTCGGGGACACCACGGACATGGAGCTGGGCGCCGCGCTCGAACGCCTCACCCGGCGTGAACGGGAGGTCGCACAGCTCGTCGCCGCGGGGGAGAACAACAGGGCCATCGGCCTGACGATCGGCGTCACCACCCGGACCGTCGAGGGGCACCTCTACCAGATCTTCTCCAAGCTCCACGTGAGCGCCCGCGGCGAACTCGCCGACCTCGTCCAGGTCGGAGCTCGGTGAACTTTCTCCGCACCGACGATCTGCTGCCGTGCCGGCAACCCGTCGTCGACGCGCTGCTCGACGTCCTCCAACGCGATGACGGGCTGGGGGCACTGGTTCTCGGCGAGACCGGCATGGGGAAGACCTGCCTGCTCCGGGCGCTGGAGCGCGCCATCCCCGCCGCCCGTCCCCGACACGTGGTGCGCGCAGCCCGCGCGCTGCACTCGGTGCCCTACGGCGCCCTCGGCGACTTCTTCGCCGGTGTCCCGGCACGGGATTTCACCAGTCCCATCCCGCTCCTGCGCACCGCGCGGCAGCGCCTGCACAGACCCGACGGCGGCGGTGCCTGCGCGGTGCTGGTGGACGACGCGCAGTTCCTCGACGAGGAGAGCACACATGTGCTGACGCAGCTCGTGGTCATGGGGGTGGTCCGGCTGATCGCGTTCGCCGACCACTCCCTCACCCCCTCCTCCGGGCTGCACGGCTTCGCCGGCGAGGGCTACCTGGACCGGGTGCACCTCGAACCGCTCACCGATGCCACGCTGCGCGCCGTGGCGGAGCACGCGCTGAGACCGGCACCGGCGGGTACTGAGCCGCTGGGAACCGGGCCGCTGGGCCACCGGGCCCTCCTGGGCCTCCGGGAGTCCACGGGCGGCAACCCGATGCTGCTCAAGGCGGTCCTCGGACACCTCGCCCCGGACGGCGCGCAGTCCGGGGAGGGCGACGGATGGCACGTCGACCCGGTGCGACCCCGGCCGGCCGGCGCTCTGACCGATCTCGTCGCGTCGATCCTCGCACCGATGCCCGACGCCCAGCGCACAGCCATGGACCTCCTCGCGCTCGGTGGCGCGGTGCCCGCAGCCGACGTCGAGCGCCTGACCGGGAGCGAGGCCGTCCGCACGCTGATCGACCAGCGGTTCGTTGCCGCGCATCCGGCCGACGCCCGCTATCTGACGCTGCGCCACGGCCTGTACGGCGAGGTGATCCGGGCCGTCCTGCCCCTCGGGCGGAAGGCCCTGCTACGCGCACGGCTCTGCGGTCCCGCGTTCGACGTCCCCCCGTACGGGTGCCACCGCCTCCGCCACCTCGAGTGGGCGCTCGATACGGGGGCACCCGTCGAGGCGGCGATGCTCCTCGACGCGGCGAGGGTCGCCACCGGGCTGGGTCGGCTGGCGGCGTCGGAGCAGTTCCTGCACGCCGTCCCCGCAGGGTCCGGGCCCGGCATCGCCGTCGAACGCGCACGCCTGCTCTCCGCGCGGGGCCGTCCGGCGGAGGCCGTGCGGCTGCTCGCCGATCGGGATGCAGGGGCAGGGATCCGTGTGCAGGACGGGTCCGACGACGCCGCGGCCGACGTCGCGCCCGTGCGGGCCGTCGTCGTCGCGCAGGGCACGGCGATGAGGCTGGCCGGCGCACCCGCCTCCGAGGTCGTTGCACTGCTCGAGTCCGTCCGGACAAGCCACGTCGAGCCCGGCACGGCCGACGCCGGGACCACGGTGGGAGCAGACCTGCTGAGGGCGCAGCTCCTCCTCGATCAGGGGAAACCCGCCGCCGTGGACCTGCTCCTGGCGGAGGATCGGTTCCTCGCGGCTGACCCGGAACCCTTCGGGGACCTGCGCGCCGTCGCCCTCGCCCTGCGCGGCGGAGCCCTGGGCCTCCGTGGCCGGGCGGTCGAGGCGGCGCGGTGCACGCAGGCCGCGTTCGACGCCGTCATCGCCGACCCCTATCGGTTCGCCCACGTCGCCGAGGACGTCCTGACCCAGCACGTGCTCGTCCTCGCACAGGCCGGGGCGGCCGATCACGCGCTCGCCGCGCTCGGGCAGGCGGAGACCGCCACGCTGCCCTTCGGCCCGTTGGAGGCCCTGCGGGGCATCGTGCTTCTCCGGCGGGGAGACTTCAGGACCGGCATGCAGGCCCTGGTGCCGGCGCTCGCCCGGTTGCGCAGGGTGGACCGGCAGCTCCTGCTGCCCTACGCCGTCGGGGTGGCCGCCTGGGGGGCGGCGGTCCTCGGGGAGACGGAGCAGGCCACGGCGCTGATCGAGGAGCTCCGGGCGCTACCGCCCCGAGGGCGCCTCGACCTCGGCATCATGGGCCGCGCCTTCGCCGCGGCCGCGGGCTCGCTGGAGTCCCGTGGTCCTCAGCGGCCCACGCGCTTCGCGGCACTGGTCGACGAGGTGCGGCCTCCCGACCTCCGTGCCTGCGAGAAGGACATCCTCGTGCTCGCCGTCCTGCTCGGTGTGGCCGGGGCCACCGAGCGCCTGGCCCTGGTCGCCGCGGACCTGCAGGGGGACGAAGCGCTGATCCTCGCCGGCGTCGCCAGGGCCGCCGGTGCCCGTGACGGCGCCGCGCTCGGGGAGGTCGCCGACCGCGCTGCCGCCGTCGGGCTCCCCCTGATCGCCCTGGAGGCAGCCGCGCGGGCCCGGGACGTCCAGGCGGAGTCCGGTACCCACGCCGACATCCGGACGGCGGCGCGGCGCCTCGGCAGGCACGGCGCGCCCTTCACCGGCACGTCCTTCGAGGTCCCGGGAGGCGCGCGCCGCCTGACGGATCTCACGAGGAGCGAGGACGTCGTAGCGCGCCTGGTCGCCGGTGGGGAGAGCAACCGGGACATCGCGGCGGCCCTCTGCGTCTCCGTGCGCACCGTCGAGGGTCACCTGCACCGCATCTACGTGAAGCTCGGCATCAGCGGACGGGCCGACCTGGTGCGGGAGCTGCAGGGGCTGGGCGTCCAGCCCCTGCAGACCACTACGTAGGCGCCGGCTCTCCCGAGCGGGTACCGCGCGCGGTGCGACGGCGGGTCCGGCGCATCACGAGCGGGTACCGAGGGGCCCATAAAGTACCGGTGCGGGTAGACAACCAAAGGATCTCGCGTATGATTCGGCGAGACCAACGTAGTAGGCGGCGGGCCCTTCCCGAGGCGGGCAGGGGAGCCGAAGCCCAGTCATGCGGTCGATGGGGATGAGCTATGACGGAGCACGCGTACACAGGGGAGCCACCTCGTACGGGCATGCCCCTGCCCGCGCCGTCGTGTGAGCACGGTGCCTTCCATGACTGAGGTGGTGGCGCGCGGCACCTGGCCGCTGGTAGGACGCAGCGCCGAGACGGACCGGGTCACGGACGCCCTCCGCGCCACGGAGTCCTCGGGCGTGCTGCTCGTGGGCGCAGCCGGCCAGGGCAAGACGGCAGTGGCCCGCCACGCCGTGAACGCCCTGTCCTCGAAGCAGCAGATCCTGTACATCCGCGGTTCCAGCCTCGGCGCGCCCATGGCCTACAGTGCGCTGACCGTGCTCCTCGTCGACCTCGATGACGAGGTGGCCCGGAATCCCCTGGTCCTGCTCACCGCACTCCAGACCCTGTTCACCCGCATGCCCGGAGGCCGGCCCGTCGTCGTCGTCGACAACGTGGAGGACCTGGACCCCGAGTCCGCCACGGCCTTGGCGCATCTCGCCTCGACGGAGTCCGTACGGCTGGTGGTCATCACCGAGCAGATACCGTCCACGCCCGAGCCGTTCCTGGAACTCTGGCGGAACCAGGTACTGGTGCGGGTGGATATCGAACCGTTGACGTTCGAACAGACCCGCGACCTGCTCCGGGAGGTCCTCGGCGGGGACGTGTCCCGCGCCCTGGCGGTCGCGATGTGGCGGGCGAGCGACGGCAAGGCCGGCAATCTCCGCACCCTGGTCCCGCTGGCGCTCGAGACCGGACAGATGGGGCGCCGGGACGGGATCTGGACGCAGTCCCACGAGCGGCCCGGGAACGGCGTTCCGGGGGCAGGCATCGGGACGAGCACGCTCGACGCCGCGACCGGCGTCGCGCGGACGGCCCTCGCCCTCCTGTCCGTGCTCGAGGGACTGCCCGTGCGGATGCTCCTCCACCACATCCCCCGGGACGAGGTCGACGCGCTCCAGCAGCGCGGGCTGATCCGCGTGCAGTGGGGCGACGAGCCCACCGCGGTCATCGCGGAGCCTTTCGCCGCAACGTCGTTCAGGACCGCCCTGGCACGCTCGCCGGAGCCGGCGATCCTCGACGCCCTCGACGAGGTCGAACGGTGCGAGGACCTGCCGCCCACCTCCGACGTCGTCCTCACCGAGTGGCTCCTCGACGCGGGCGCCGTGGTCCCGGACCAGCGCCTCCTGCGCGCGGCGAAGCATGCGAACCAGCTCGCGCTTCCCCGCGCGGCGCGCCGCGTCCTGGCTGCGCTCGACGACTGGCGGCAGCACCCGGCCGGCGTCATCGAATACGCCCGCCTGCCCCTCGACCACGCTGACGCCCGTGCCGTCCGTTCCGCCATCGACACGCTCCTGCAGGACCCCGACCTGACCCCGGCCTGCCGGACGGCACTGCGCCTGGAGGACGCGCGCACCAGGCTGCGCCACGCCCCCGTCGACGACGCGCTGCTGGAGCGGCTGCGCCTGTGCGAAGCCGACTGTTCGGCCGTGCAGGGCGAGGACCGCGGGCACCTGGGCGCGGAACTGACCCTCCTGCGCCTCGAACTGGGGCTGCTCGAGGGGCGCTATTCGGACGTCATCCGCGATGCCTCCTGCCTGACCGCCTCGATCCTCGACCCCTCGTCCGCGGCGGTCCGCGCGAAGGGCCTGCTCATGATCGCCCTCGCCGCGACAGGCCGGCACGAGCGCGCCGATGTGCTCGCCGAGGTCCTGGCGCAGAGCCCGTATGCCGCCTCCCATCCCCGCGATCAGGAGGAGGCCCACCGCGGCGCCGTGCTGTCCCTCGCCCTGGCGGGCCGCCTCGACGAGGCACTCGAACGACTGCGCGGCGTCTCCTCCTCGCAGCGCGACATCCAGGACGAAGTATGGGCCGAGGGTCTGGCGGGCATCCTGCTGGCAGGGGCGGGCCGCAGCCGGGAGGCACTCCGGCTGCTCCTGCCGGCGATGGCCGAGCTGGGGATGGAGGACCGGTCGGGGATGCTGCCCGCGGCCGAGGCCGCCGCGGCGTACGCGTACGCGCTGGACGGCCAGGACGACGCCGCCAGGGGCTATCTCGACGACGGGCGGCGCCGGGGCCGGCACAACCGCTGGCCCGCGGGCCGCATGGTCGACTACTTCAGCGTCCTCACGGCGGCCCTGCTCGATGACCAGGAGAGCTCCGCGCAGGCGATGCTGCGCTCCGCGAATGCCGAGCGTGCACTCGGCGGCAAGGGCCTCGAACTCCTCTTCCTCCTGCAGGCGGTGCGTCTCGGGGAGGCCTCGGTCGCCCACCGCCTGCTGGTGCGCTCCGGCGAGCTCCCCGGTCCGCTCGCGCACCTGGGCCACCTCTTCAGCAAGGGGGTCCTCGCGCAGGATCCGGCACTGCTGCTGGAGGCTGCCGAGGCCGCCCTCACCGCCGGCCACCACGACCTCGCCGGCTCCTCCTCCCTGCTCGCCGTCCAGTTGCGCGCGCGCGACGACGACCCCCTGATCTTCGTCCGCGCCGAACAGATCCTCCGGCAGACCTCCGTGGAGCGGCGGCGGTCCCTGACCCGCCAGGCCCTGACGGAGCGCGAACGCGCGGTGGCCAGGATGGTGGCCCGCGGTGCCTCCAACAAGGACATCGCCGCGGCCGAGCACCTGTCGATCCGCACCGCGGAAGGGTATGTGCACCGGGCGATGGCGAAACTGGGCGTCCACAACCGCAAGCAGCTGCGCTCCGTGTTCGCGAAACGATGATGGACGAGGGAGAAGGGATGCAGGTGCTGAGCGGGAGGTCCGTCCTGGTGCAGACGGTCGTCGACGGGCTGGGGGCACCGGATGCGGTGGGCGTCGTGCTCGTGGGAGAGGCCGGCATCGGGAAGACCGCCATCGCACGCGAGGTCGCCCACCAGCTGCAGGACTCCGTCCAGGTCATCCCGGTGAGGGGAGGGGTGGGCCTCCGCCTGATCCCGTACGGGGCGCTGTCCCGCTACCTCGTGGGGCTCTCGCCGGCGGACGCCGGGTCACCATCGGCGGTCCTCCGCCACTTCATGAGGCATATCGCCCCGGAGCTGAGGCACCAGGCCGCACCCGTCATCCTCGTCGACGACGCCCACAACCTGGACAACGAGTCCGCGCTGCTCATCATGCAGCTGGCCACCGCCCGCAAGGTGAAGGTGCTGGCCACGGCACGACAGGTGCCGGGACCGGTGGGGGAGTTCGCCCGCGCCGCGAAGGACGGCCTCCTGGCACACCACCTGGTCGAGCCGCTCACCCTCCCCGACATCCGCGAGCTGTGCGAGCAGGTGCTCGGCGGACCCGTCCTCACCGGCACCGCGCGCATGCTGGCCGTGACCACGCGGGGGAACCCGCTGCTGCTGACCATGCTCCTCGAGCAGTTCAGGGGACAGGGCTACCTCGTCGCCCGGAACGGTGTATGGCGCTCGCAGGGGCCCCGCCCCGCCATCGGTGCCCCGCTGGCCGATCTCCTGCTGCACGGGCTGGGCGAGCGCAGCGGTGCAGAGCTGGCGGCCCTCGAAGCCGTCGCCGTCCAGGGGCGGGTCCCGTTGGCCTCCCTCGAGGCCGAGGTGGAGCGGGGGGTCCTTGCACGGCTGGCGCAGGAGCGGCTGATCGAGGTGGATCCCTCGAACGGACAGTTCGTCTCCCTCCGGCACCCCCTGCACGCCGAGGCGCTGCGCGGCAGCATCACCGCGGCGCGCGCCCTGGACCGTGCAGAGACCGTCCGTGCCGCGCTGCCCGAACCGCCCCGGGACCCGAGCGGACTCGCCGCCTGGGTCGCCTCGGCCCTCAGGACGTCCTCGCCGGTCGGGGACCCCGTGCTGCTCCGGTCCGCGAGGGTGGCGAACCGGCTCCACGATCCGCGTCTTGCTCTGGACGCGCTCAGGGCGGTCCGGGAGCCCTCGCCCACGCCGGCCTACCTGCTCGAAGCGGCGTGGGTGCAGGCGGCCGACGGCAATCGGCAGCTCGCCCGGGTGCTCCTGGACGAGGGGCTCCGGACGGTGGGCGACGCCGCCGTGGCGCGGGACGGGGCCGTGCTCTCCCTGCACCTGCGAAGGTACCTGCAGGAGGGGACGCGCGCGCTGCACGGGGATGTCGAACGCTGGGCCGGGTTGCTGGACGCATCGGTCGACGACGACGGCGGTGACCCGCAGGCACGGGAGGCCGCCCGCGCCGCGGTCCGCCTGCTCCGTACCTCCGTCGAGGTCCTGGGCGGGAACCTGCGCGGGGCAGCGGACCTGGAGGCGGCGCCGGTGGATGCCGGCCTGCCGGCGGAGGTGCGGCTCGGTCATCTCACCCTGCTCGCGCACGCCCTGACCCGGACCGGGAGGCCCCAGGCGGCATCCCGTGCCCTGGAGGAAGCCCAGTCGCTGCTCGAGGAGAGTCCCGAGCACCTGCTGACCTACCGCGAGGCCGTGTCCGGAGAGCACCTGATGTCCCTCATCGGCACCGGCGCCTATGACCACGCCCGCGACCGCTTTCACCGGTGCTACCCGCCCGACGCCGAGAGCACCTTCCTCCTCAGCGGCTGGCTCGACGTCATCGACGGGAGCAGGAGCCTGCAGACCGGCCGCTTCCGCGATGCGCGGGAGCACCTGGTCCTGGCGGTCGAGGCCTTCCGCGACGTCGACGGCCTGCACCTCCTCGAGTGGGTGTCGGGTGCCGCAGCCTACGCCTGCGCACGGGCCGGTGACGGATCGGGCGCCCGGTCCCTGATCGACGCCCACGGGCCGCTCGAGGGCGGGTCCGACGCCGTCGCCCGCCGCATGGGGGATGCCCACGTCGCGGCCGCGCTCGGTCACCTGGGCGAGGAGGGCGCCGTCGAGCGCCTGCGGTCGATCGCCGCACGGGCCGAGGGCCGGTACTCGCTCTTGGTGGTCGCCACCGCACTCGACCATGCGGCGGTGCTGGGGGACAGGACGGCGTTGCGCCCCCTCGCGGAGGTGACTCGGGCGTTCGACGGCGAGGCGGGCCGCTTCCTGCACCGCTTCGCCGCGGCGGCCGCCGCCGGTGACCGCGACGCGCTCGTCACCGAGAGCGAAGCGTCCCGACGGCGGGGCTACCTGCCCCTCGCCGTCCGGTGCCTGGAGGAGGCCGCACTGGCGGGACCGGCCGGAGCGGTGGCCCGGGGCATCGACCGGCAGCTGGCGGCCCTGCGCGCCCAACTCCGCGTGGTGCCGGGAGGCAGTGCGGTGCCGCCGGCGCACGGGGCGCGGCTGACACGCGGGGAGCAGGTGATCGTGAAGCTGGTCGCGGCCGGGCACACCAACCGCGAGATCGCGGAGATCCGCGGCATCTCAACGCGGACCGTCGAAGGACACCTGTACCGTATCTTCGCGAAGCTGGGCATCAGCCGGCGTGAGGTCCTGCAGCAGCCGGACGTTGTCCTGTAGCCGCCGCAGGAGCTCCACCCGCTGCGGGTGGTCCGACTTAGGCAGCACTGGGGTGCCCCGCGCCGCCCGGAGTGGCAGGATTACAGCAGAGAAGCCTTGCGTAATTGACGTGCGGCCCGCTGACTGATCCGAGGAGTCCGAAGTGCCCGTGGTCGACACACCCGTCACGCTCACCCCGTCCGACGCCGGGCTGACCGACGCCGAGGTGCACCGCATCCGCAACGACTTCCCGATCCTCGGCACCGAGGTCGACGGCAAGCCGCTCATCTACCTCGACTCCGGCGCCACCTCCCAGAACCCGGTGAGCGTCATGGAGGCGGAGCAGGAATTCTACGAGCAGCGCAACGCGGCCGTGCATCGCGGGGCCCACACGCTCGCCGTCGACGCCACCGACGCCTATGAGGACGCCCGCACCGCCGTCGCCCGGTTCATCGGCGCCCGCACCGACGAACTGGTCTGGACCTCCAACGCCACCGAGGGCATCAACCTCGTCGCATACGCGATGTCCAACGCGAGCCTCGGACGCGGGGGAGAGGCGGCACGCCGCTTCGCCCTCGGCCCCGGGGACCGGATCGTCGTCACGGAGATGGAACACCACGCCAACCTCATCCCCTGGCAGGAGCTCGCGGCCCGCACGGGCGCCGAGCTCCGCTTCATCCCCGTCGCCGACGACGGCACGCTGCGCCTCGAGGAGGCCGCCGCCGTCATCACGCCGGCCACGAAGCTCGTGGCCTTCTCCCACGCCTCGAACGTCCTCGGCACCATCAATCCCGTGGCCGACCTCGTGCGGCTCGCGCAGGGGGTCGGTGCCCTCACGCTGCTGGACGCCTGCCAGTCCGTGCCGCACCTCCCCGTCGACGTGAAGGCCCTGGACGTCGACTTCCTCGTGTTCTCCGGCCACAAGATGCTCGGACCCACCGGCATCGGTGCGCTCTACGGCCGCGCCGGGCTGCTCAACGCCCTGCCGCCCTTCCTGACGGGCGGCTCGATGATCACCACCGTCACGATGGAGCGCGCCGAGTACCTGCCCTCCCCGAACCGCTTCGAGGCCGGCACCCAGCGCATCTCCCAGGCCATCGCCCTCGGCGCCGCAGCGAACTACCTCGCCGAGACCGGCATGCAGCGTATCGAGGCGTGGGAGACCACGCTGGGTGCGCGCCTCGTGGAGGGACTCGGCGCCATCGAGGGCATCCGCGTCCTCGGCCCGGAGGCCGGCCGCCCCCGCATCGGGCTGGCGTCGTTCGACGTCGACGGCGTGCACGCCCACGACGTCGGGCAGTTCCTCGACGACAAGGGCATCGCGGTCCGCGTGGGCCATCACTGCGCGCAGCCGCTGCACCGCCGCCTCGGGCTCACCGCGACCACCCGGGCGAGCACCTACCTGTACACGACGACGGACGAGGTGGACGCGTTCCTCGACGCCGTCGCACTGGTCCGTCCCTTCTTTGGAGCACACCGATGAGCACGGGCCTCGAACAGCTGTACCAGCAGATCATCCTCGACCACGCCAAGGCGCGGCACGGCTCGCCGCTGCGGGAGTACGATGGCGCGGGCCGCGTGGGCGAGTCCCATCAGCTCAACCCGGTGTGCGGTGACGAGATCACCCTGCGCGCGGGCGTGGCCGACGGCGCCGTGACCTCGGTCAGCTGGGACGGCGCCGGGTGCGCCATCTCCATGGCCTCGGCCTCCGTGCTCACCGACCTGGTGCAGGGACTGCCGAGGGACGAGGTGATCGGCCTCGTGGACAGCTTCCGCGAGGTCATGCGCTCGCGCGGCAGGATCGAGGCGGACGAGGAGGTGCTCGGCGACGCCGCGGCGTTCTCCGGGGTCTCGCGCTTCCCGGCCCGGGTGAAGTGCGCCATGCTGGCGTGGGTCGCCCTCGAGGAATCGCTGCTGGCGGCCAACGCCTGACCGCACGACCAGGACAGGAGACCCTGTCAGGGTGCCGGCTGCGGGATGAGCATGCTGAAGCAGGTCCCCACGCCCGGCTCGCTCGTCACGGTGATGGACCCGCCGTGTTCGCTGACGATGCTCTTGGTGATCAGGAGCCCCAGCCCCACCCCCGGGACCGACGACGAGCGGACCGACGAGGACCTGAAGAACCGGTCGAAGACCTGGTGCAGCTCCTCGGCCTCGATGCCGATCCCGGTGTCCTCCACCTGCACCGTCAGCCCGTCCTCGCCGAGGGTGGCGTCGAGCGTGATGCTGCCGCCGCGCCGGTTGTACTTGACCGCATTGCTGACCAGGTTGTCCACGGCCTGCGCCAGCCGCACGGGGTCGGCCACGGCCGGAAGCCTCGACGGCGCACGGTTCACGAGGCGCACCCCCGCGCGGGCGGCGCGGACGAGGCTCGACGACGTCGCCTCCGCAAGGATCCCGCCGACGTCGGTGGGCACGGGGTGGACCTGGAACGTGCCCGCGTTGATCGCCAGCAGGTCCTCGACCAGCCGCTCCAGGCGCAGGGCGTTGCGTCGCGCCACCGTGATGAAACCGGCCACGTCGTCCGGGAGGTCGTCGCTCCGCTCGGCGGTGAGCTCGAGGTAGCCGAGGATCGAGGTCAGGGGGGTGCGGAACTCGTGGGAGACGTTGGAGAGGAAATCGTCCTTGGCGTGCAGGGCGCGCAGCAGTTCGGTGACGTCGTTGAAGGACACCACGGTCCCCGCGAACGCGCCGTCGTCGTCGTGCATGGACCGTGAGGAGATGCTGAGGGCACGCTGGGACCGCCCCGTGCCCACCCACACCTGTTCGCCGTCGAGGTCCTCGCCGCCGATCGCGCGGAGCACGGGGCGCCGGTCCGGGGGAAGGGGCGTGACCCTGTCCTCGCCGAAGATCAGCAGTTCGGCCTCGGTGGGATCGTCATTGCCCGGGGGCGCCGCGGTGGCGTGGCCCTCCCGCTGCCGGGCGTTCATGAGGACGTCGTCGCCCCGGGCGGAGACCGCCAGCACCCCCACGCTCACGGTGTCCAGGACGGTCCTGAGCAGTCTCTCGCGTGCCCGTCCGGCCTCCACGCTCTCCCGCAGGGCCGCCTGCGAGGCCTGGAGGGCTGCCTGCCGCCGCCGGTTGTCCTTCGTGAGCTCGCTGACGAACCAGGCCAGGCCGGTGAGCATGATCGGGAGCAGGATCGGGTCGATCAGGGTGTCGAGGGTCACCGGCCCGGGCTGGGCGACGAGCGGGAACCAGATGATCGCCAGGGAGGCGAGGACGGTGATGGCGACGGCCGCAGCCGTCCGCACCCGGGAGGCGGCGATCCAGACCACGGGGAAGGCCGCCAGCAGGCCGACGCCGGAGAGGGCATCGCCCGCCGCAGCCCGGGCCAGGCCGATGGCCACGAAGTCCAGGAGCGGCATCAGGATGACCCAGCGGCCGGAGATCCTGGACCACGGCAGGACGCAGCACAGCACCAGGACCACGAGGTTCAGGGCCCACCCCGCGAGGAAGAGGGCTGTCGAGTCGAGGGCGTCGCGCTGGACGAGGCCCAGTCCGACGGTGAGGGTGAAGGTGATCGTGAGGGCGAGCTCGCTGAGGACGATGCGGCGGCGGCGGTTCCGGGACCAGCCCGCGCCGGTGGCGACGAGGTCCACCGCTCTGCGCGGCCAGCCGGAGTCCGTCATGGACCGATCCTAGTTGCCGCGCTCCTCGAAGACGTCCGGGATGCCGTCGGCGTCGGAATCCACCTTCTCCTCCTCGTCGATGCGCCGGTAGTGCTTGTTCCGCGAGCGCAGCACCACGCTCGCGAGGAGCGCCGCCAGGACGGACGCGGTCAGGATGGCGACCTTCGCATGGTCGTCGTGCTCGCTGCCCGCACCGAAGCTGAGGTCGTTCACCAGCAGCGAGACCGTGAAGCCCACGCCGGCGAGGATGCCGACGCCGAGCAGGTCCCACCAGCTCAGCCCGGGGTCGAGGTTGGCGCGGGTCATCTTCGTCACGACGAACGTGGTCAGCAGGACGCCGATGGGCTTGCCGAGCACGAGGCCGAGCACGATCCCGATGAACACCGGATCGGTGACCGCCGAGGCGAACCCTGCGGCGCCGCCGATCGCCACGCCCGCCGAGAAGAAGGCGAAGACCGGGACGGCGAAGCCGGTCGAGAGCGGACGGAAACGGTGTTCGAAGACCTCGGCCAGGCCCGGCTTGTCCGGGCGCGGCAGCATCGTCTTCCCGCCGGATTTGCGCAGCACGGGGACGCAGAAGCCCAGCAGCACGCCTGCGACCGTCGCATGGACCCCGGAGGCGTGCATCAGGGCCCACGTCGCCACACCGAGGGGCAGGAGGATGAGCCAGGGGCCGCGCGTGGTGCTGCCGAAGAACTTGGGTCGGCGCTGGGCGAGGAGCGCGAACAGCCCGAGCGGTAGGAGCATCCAGAGCAGGAAGACGAAACTGACGTCCTCCGAGTAGAAGAACGCGATGATCGCGATCGCGATGAGGTCGTCGACGACGGCGAGCGTGAGCAGGAAGATGCGCAGCGCCCCCGGCAGGTGCGAGCTGATCACCGCGAGGACGGCCAGCGCGAAGGCGATGTCCGTCGCCGTGGGGATGGCCCAGCCGCGCAGGGTGTCCGGGGAGGACAGGTTGACGGCCGCGTAGATGAGCGCGGGCACGACGACCCCGCCGAAGGCTGCGGCCACGGGGACGATCGCCCGGCTGATCCGCCGGAGGTCCCCGGCCACGAACTCCCGCTTGAGCTCCAGCCCGGTGAGGAAGAAGAACACCGCCAGGAGGCCGTCCGACGCCCATTGGCCGACGGAGAGCTGCAGGTGCCACGGCTCGTAGCCGAACTCGAAATCGCGGATGGCGAAGTAGGAGTCGGAGAACGGCGAATTGGCCCAGATGATGGCCAGGGTCGCGGCGATCAGCAGCAGGATGCCGCCCACGGTCTCCTTGCGGAGGATCTCCGTGATGCGCAGGTATTCGGGATAGCTGGAGCGCTGCAGGATCACCGGGTGGGCGCCGGATGCCTTCGGGGACTCGTCGTGGGCCATCAGGTCTCCTGGGTGGGTGCGGGCTACGGCGGAGCGGAGGGTCGCTAGGCGACGAGGGCGCGCACGCCGATGACGGCGGTCGCGGCACCGAGGATCATCGACGTCGAGATGAGCATGAGGTGCACCGTCAGGAACCGCGTGGCGGTACCCTTCTCGTCACGGGCGCGCGGGTCCTTGAGGACGCGCCGCAGGAACGGCGGCCAGACGACGAGCGTCCAGACACCGGCGAGGATCAGGATGAGGGCGAGGGGAGTGGGGAGTTGCATGGCGTGCGTGGATCTCTCGGGTCGAGGGGGAGGGGCGGGGGGACGTCGCCGCGGTCAGCGGCTCTCGAGCCACTTCCGCGCCTGGACGGCCTGGACGTTCAGCGCCTTGCCGATCATCGGCTCGGCGGCGCCGGCGATCTTGCCCCCGAGGAACGGGATGGACGAGGTGACGTTCCCCTGCAGGTCGACGACGGTGTCCGTGCCCTGGGTGATCAGGCGCTGGACGGCGGCGACGTTCAGCGGGACGCCCGCGACGGTCATCTCGAGCTTCGCCTCGCGTGAGCCGTCCGCGGAGGGCGCACCCCACTGCTCCGTCTGCGTGACGGAGAGGGTCTCGCCGACGAACTTGCGGGCCATGTCGGGGAGCCGGTCGGTGGGCATGGTGCGGACGGCCGTGAGGGTGAAGGGACCGGAGGTGTCGCCGTCGACCGTGAGGGACTCGAGGGTGCCGCCGACGTACTCGCTCATGTGGCGCACGAACGCCTCGTCCGTGAAGACGCCGAGCACCGTCCCGGTGTCGTAGGGGAGCGTGGTGGACGCGTTCAATGCCATGGTTCCTCCGAAGGATGCACAGGTGGGTGCCGCGAGGCGGCAGGGCAGGGGCCTCCCGCAATCCTACGGCCTGGCCTCCGCCGGTGTGCCGTCGATTACAAGCCGGCGACAACCCCCGGGGAGCGTCGGTGGGGGTTGGTAGTGTGGGGATATCCCCGGGAATGCTTCATGTTTCCGGGCTTTCGTGCTGTCTCCGCCCTGTTTCTCACCCGCTGTTCTTCACCCGTTGCCCGAGGAGTCCCACCAGATGAGCCTGAACGGATTGCGCGCAGCGCTCGCCGAGGATGCGTCCTACGGGCGCGTGCGGACCAACGCTTCACGCCCGGTCGGGGAGCGCAGCGCGGACCTGCAGATCGGCGCACCAGCCGGGATGCGGGCACCGCTGATCGCCGAGATGGTCGACGGCCTCGACGCCGTCCCGGTCGTCCCGGGAGATGCGGGAAGCGCCGTGCCGGTGGTCGTGGCGATCACCGCGACGGGCCGGGAGGCGGAGGACCTGGCGGCGGCGCTGCGCAGCTACCTGCCGGAGAGCGCCATCGAGGAGTTCCCCAGCTGGGAGACACTGCCGCACGAGCGCCTGTCACCGCGCTCCGACACCGTGGGCCGGCGCCTGTCGGTGCTGCGCCGGCTCGCGCACCCCGAGGGGAACCCGGTGCGCGTCATCACCGCCCCCATCCGCGCCGTCGTGCAACCGCTCGTCGCCGGGCTCGGCGACCTCGAGCCCGTGGCACTGAAGGTCGGCGACGAGGTGGCCTTCTCCGACGTCGTCCGGGCCCTCTCCGACGCCGCGTACGCGCGGGTGGACATGGTCACGCACCGCGGGGAGTTCGCCGTCCGCGGCGGCATCATCGACGTCTTCCCGCCCACAGAGGACCACCCGGTGCGCGTCGACTTCTTCGGCGACGAGGTGGACCAGATGCGATGGTTCGCCGTCGCGGACCAGCGGTCCCTCACCTCGGGCGAACCGCCCACCGCCCTGTACGCCCCGCCCTGCCGCGAGATCCTCATCACCCCGTCCGTGATGTCCCGGGCCGCGAAGCTGCAGTCCGAGCTCCCGGCCGCCGCGTCCATGCTGGAGAAGATCGCCGGCGGGATCGCCGTCGAGGGTATGGAGTCCCTCGCACCCGTCCTCGTCGACGCGATGGTCCCGTTCATGGGTGAACTGCCGCCCGGCTCGATCGCCGTCGTCCTCGAGCCGGAGAAGGTCCGCACGCGGGCGCACGACCTCTCGGCCACGAACGAGGAGTTCCTCGCCGCCGCGTGGTCCACGGCGTCCGACGGCGGTGCCGCACCGCTGGACCTCGGCGGAGCGCTGGGCACCGACCTGCAGGAGGCGAGCTTCAGGTCGCTCACCGACACCCGGGCGACGGCGCTCGCCCACTCGGTCGCCTGGTGGGGCATCACGTCCTTCGGGGCCGACGAGGAGCTGACCGACGTCGACAGCTTCACGCTGCACGCCCGCGAGCCGCGCGGCTACCAGGGCGACGTCGCCGAGATGATGGATTTCATCGGCGGGCGTGTCCGCGACCAGTGGCGCGTCGTCGTCGCCACGGAGGGCCCGGGCCCGGCGCAGCGCCTCGCCGAACTCTTCCATGACAACGACATCCCGACGAGCCGCGTCGACTCCCTCGAGGCGGCCCCGCAGCCGGGCATCATCGAGATCACGACGGCGTGCGCGGGCCGCGGCTTCGTGGTGGACGGGCTCAAGCTGGGCCTGCTCACCGAGGCCGACCTCCTCGGGCGCACGAGCGCCTCGGGGACGCGCGACATGCGCAAAATGCCCTCGCGGCGCCGCAACGCCGTCGACCCCCTGCAGCTCAAGGAGGGCGACTTCGTGGTCCACGAGCAGCACGGCGTCGCGAAGTTCGTGGAGCTGCTGCAGCGCTCCACCGGCGCGGGGCCCACCCGGACCACGCGCGAGTACCTCGTGCTCGAGTACGCGCCGTCCAAGCGCGGGGCTCCCGGGGACCGCCTGTTCGTGCCCACCGACCAGCTCGACCAGGTGACCCGCTACGTGGGCGGGGACGCCCCGGCGCTGAGCAGGATGGGCGGCTCCGACTGGAGCAAGACGAAGAACCAGGCCCGCAAGGCCGTCAAGGAGATCGCCGGCGAGCTCATCCGCCTCTACTCCGCCCGCATGGCGTCCCGGGGGTACGCCTTCGGCCCCGACACGCCGTGGCAGCGCGAACTCGAGGAGGCGTTCCCGTACGTCGAGACGCCCGATCAGCTGACCACGATCAACGAGGTCAAGGCGGACATGGAGCGCGAGGTCCCCATGGACCGGCTCGTCTCCGGGGACGTCGGCTACGGCAAGACCGAGATCGCCGTCCGTGCCGCGTTCAAGGCCGTGCAGGACGGCAAGCAGGTCGCCGTGCTCGTGCCGACCACGCTGCTGGTCCAGCAGCACTTCGAGACCTTCTCGGAGCGGTTCTCCGGCTTCCCGGTGCGCGTCCGTGCGCTCTCGCGGTTCCAGACGGCCAAGGAGTCGCGCGAGACGGCGGCGGGCCTGGCCTCGGGCGCGGTCGACGTCGTCATCGGCACGCACCGCTTGCTGTCGAAGGAGATCGCGTTCAAGGACCTCGGGCTCGTGATCGTGGACGAGGAACAGCGCTTCGGCGTCGAACACAAGGAGGCGCTGAAGAAGATGCGCACCAACGTGGACGTCCTGGCGATGAGCGCCACCCCGATCCCACGGACGCTCGAGATGTCCCTCACCGGCATCCGCGAGACCTCCACGCTCGCGACGCCCCCGGAGGAACGCCACCCCGTCCTCACCTACGTGGGCCCGTATACCCACAAGCAGGCGTCGGCCGCCATCCGGCGCGAACTGATGCGCGAGGGCCAGGTGTTCTTCGTGCACAACCGCGTCTCGTCGATCGACCGCACCGCGGCCCAGCTCAGGGAGCTCGTGCCCGAGGCGCGCATAGCCGTGGCGCACGGCCAGATGACGGAGTCCCGGCTCGAGCAGATCATCGTGGACTTCTGGGAGAAGCGGTTCGACGTCCTCGTCTGCACCACGATCATCGAGACGGGCCTGGACATCTCCAACGCCAACACCCTGATCGTGGACCGCGCCGACTCCTACGGTCTGTCCCAGCTGCACCAGCTCCGCGGCCGGGTGGGCCGAGGGCGCGAACGCGCCTACGCCTACTTCCTGTACCCGTCGGAGAAGCCGCTCGGCGAGGTGGCCCTCGAGCGGCTCAAGGCGGTCGCGTCACACAACGAACTGGGCGCGGGCATGCAGCTGGCCATGAAGGACCTCGAGATCCGAGGTGCCGGCAACATGCTGGGCGGCGAGCAGTCCGGGCACATCCAGGGCGTCGGGTTCGACCTCTACATCCGCCTGGTCGGCGAGGCCGTCGCGAACTTCCGGGGCGAGGCCGAGGAGAAGACGGCGGAGATGAAGATCGAGCTGCCGATCAACGCGCACCTGCCGCACGACTACGTGCCGGGGGAGCGCCTCCGCCTCGAGGCCTACCGGAAGCTGGCCTCCGCCGTCACCGACGAGGCGATCGACGCCGTCGTCGCCGAGCTGAAGGACCGCTACGGGGAGCCGCCGGCGGCCGTGGAGAACCTCATCTCCGTGGCACGCTTCCGGGTGTCCGCCCGGGCCCTCGGCCTCACGGACGTGGCGCTGCAGGGGAACTTCATCAAGTTCGCCCCGGCCGAGCTGCCGGAATCCAAGCAGATGCGCCTGATGCGGATGTATCCCGGCGCCGCCGTGAAGCCCGCAATGAACGCCGTGCTGGTCCCGAAGCCGAAGACCGCGAGGATCGGCGGGCGGGACCTCGTGGACGCCGAGATCCTGGACTGGGCGAGGAACGTGCTCGACGCGGTGTTCACCCCGTAGCGTGCCCCCGGACCGGGACCAACCCCGGACCCGGACCCGCCCCGTGCGGTCAGCCGCGTGTCCCGCTCTGCCGGTGGGCCGCCCTGGTCTTCTCCGCCGGTGCGCCGAGCTGTCCGGCGCCGAGTCGGCGGAGTGCCAGCACGGTCACCGGCACGAGGGCCACGTGGCAGAGGGCCAGTGCGATCGTGCTCGGCCCGTCGAAGTCGGCGGGCAGTGTCAGGGCGAAGATCGTGCCGATCTCGAGGATCGGGGCGACGATCAGGGCGACGGTGACCACCCCCGGCCACCAGCGGCGCGTCACGGCGACGACCGTGAGGCCGAGTGCGAGCGGGATGATCGTGAACGCGACGACGACGACGGCGGCCACGGTGGCCGGTCCCGCCGGTGAGGTGAACGCGTAGGACGCTCCCGCCAGTCCGCCGAGGAAGAAGATGGCGAGGTTCACGACGACGGCCACGACGACGGCGGTGGCGATGACCCGGGCGGGCGCTGGAGCAGGTGAGGCTGTCGTTCCGGACATTCTTCCGTTCCTTTCTCATGCTCCCCGGAACTGTTCCGGGGAGTGGAGTAGGCAGCGGGACCGTCCAGCCGGCGCTCCCACGCCGATCCATGCGGTCCACTGTGCACCGATAGCGGGGCGGGATCAAGGGGTGGCAGGAAGAGGGAAGGCCGCCCCCGGGGGGACGGCCTTCTCGTGGGACGGGCGGACGCGGGTCTGCGCCCTCGTCGTCAGGAGCTGACGCCGGCGGAGGTTTCCTTCTCGTCGGTCCGGTTGCCCTCGGCGAGGTTGTACCCGGTGTCGGCGCGGCCCATGATCCCCTGCGGGATGAAGAACGCGAGGAACGAGAGGACCAGGATGGCCAACATCGGCCAGACGGTGTCGAGGGTCAGCCAGTTGAGCAGGTAGATGCCCAGCAGGAAGGCGCCCATGATGAGCACGAACACCACGATGTTCCCGACGAGGTGGCCTTCGCCGGCGTGCGCAGGCTGACGCTCCGGGCTGAGGTCGTGTGACATTGGTTCTCCTTGGATGCGTTCGTCGTGTTCGTGCTGGGGCTGTGTGCTGCGGGTGCGGGACCTGCGGTCGCGTCAGTAGCCGGCCGCGCCCTGTTCACCCTTAACGATAGCGACTCCTGAGCTGGCCCCGATACGCGTTGCCCCGGCGTCGATCATGGCGCGCGCATCCTCCAGGGACCGCACCCCGCCGGAGGCCTTCACGCCGAGGTCCGGGCCCACCGTCTTCCGCATGAGGGCGATGTCCTCGACCGTGGCGCCGCCGCCGTTGAAGCCGGTGGACGTCTTCACGAAGTCGGCGCCTGCCTCGACGGCGGCCTCGCAGGCAAGCACCTTCTGCTCGTCCGTGAGCAGGGAGGTCTCGATGATGACCTTGAGGACGGCGCCGTGCTCGTGGACCGCCTCGGCGACCGCGAGGATGTCCTGCACCAGGAGTTCCCGGTCGCCCGCGCGTGCGGCCGCGATGTTGATGACCATGTCGATCTCGTCGGCCCCGTCGGCCACGGCGCCCTGCGCCTCGAAGACCTTGACCTCGGTGGTCGTGGCGCCGAGGGGGAACCCGATGACGGAACAGGTGAGGACACCGGTGTCCTTCACCGCCGTGCGCACGGTGCTGACCCAGACCGGGTTCACGCAGACGGACTTGAACGAGTACTCGACCGCCTCGCGGCATACCGTGAGGATCTGCTCACGGCTCGCCTCGGGCTTCAGGAGGGTGTGGTCGATGTAGGAGGCGAGGGATACGTCGTTAGGCATGCTCCCATCCTTCCATGTCGGTGCCGTCCAGCCGGCCGCCAGGGGCACAGACATCAGAGGCCGAGGGCCCCGGCGACGTCGCGCTTGACGGCCTCGAGGCGCTCGCGGGCGACTTCCTTGGCCTCGCCGAGCCCGGCGGCGGACCCGACGGGTTCCACCACCTCCAGGTAGCACTTGAGTTTGGGCTCCGTGCCGCTGGGCCGGATGATGACCCGCGTCCGGTCCTCCGTGAGGTACAGGAGCCCGTCCGTGGGCGGCAGGTGCGCGGAGCCCTCGGCGAGGTCCTCGGCGACGCTCACGGGCGAGTGGGCGAACGACGACGGCGGGTTCTCCCGCAGCCTGCCCATCATGGCCCCGAGCAGGCCGAGGCTCTCGACGCGGACCGAGAGCTGGTCCGCGGCGTGCAGTCCGTGCACGAGGTACGCGTCGTCGAGCAGATCGAAGAGGGTGCGGCCGGCGGCCTTCGTCGCCGCGGCGAGCTCGGCGAGCAGCAGTCCGGCGGAGATGCCGTCCTTGTCCCGCACCAGGTCGGGGGCCACGCAGTAGCCGAGGGCCTCCTCGTAGCCGAAGGAGAGGTCGTGGACGCGGGCGATCCATTTGAAGCCGGTCAGGGTCTGCACGTGGTCGACGCCGGAGCCCGCGGCGATCCTGCCGAGCAGCCGTGAGGAGACGATCGAGTTCGCGAAGACCGCGGGCCGGGGAGCGCCGGCAGTCTCTCCGGCGGCGGCCTCACCGGTGCCGAGGCGGGCGGCGAGGTGCAGCCCGAGCAGGGTCCCGACCTCGTCGCCGCGCAGCATGCGCCACGCACCGGTCGAAGGTTCGCGTGCCGCGAGTGCCACGCGGTCGGCGTCGGGATCGTTCGCGATCACGAGATCCGCGTCGACCTGCGCCGCGGTCTCCAGGGCGAGGTCCAGGGCGCCGGGTTCCTCCGGATTGGGGAACGCGACCGTGGGGAAGTCGGGGTCCGGCTCGGCCTGGCGCTCGACGACGGTGACATCGCCGAACCCGGCGGTCGCCAGCACGGCCCGCGCGGTGCGGCCGCCGACCCCGTGCAGGGGGGTGAGGACGATCTTCAGGTCGCGGTCGGTCAGGGCGGGATCGGCGAGCGCGGAGACCGAGGCCACGTAGTCGGTCTCGATGGCCTCTGGCAGGACCGTCCACCCGGATGCCGCGAGCGAGACGTCCCTGACGGCGGCGATGTGGGTGGCGATCCCGGCGTCGTGCGGGGCCACGATCTGGACGCCGCGGGCGTCCTCCTCGACGGCGCGCCCGCCGAGGTAGACCTTGTACCCGTTGTCCTGCGGCGGGTTGTGGCTCGCGGTGACCATGATGCCCACCTCGCACTCGAGGGCGCGGGTCGCGTAGGCGAGCACCGGCGTCGGCAGCTCGCTGGGCATCAGGAACGTCTCGAGTCCGGCGGCGGTGAGGACGGCCGCGGTCTCCTCGGCGAAGATGCGCGAGTTGTGGCGGGCATCGAACCCGACGACGGCGCGTGGTGCGTAGGCGCCGGCCGCGAGGTCCAGTGCGTGGGCGGCGACGCCCGCCGCGGCCCGGCGGACCACGACGCGGTTCATGCGGTTGGGGCCGGCTCCGAGGGCTGCCCGGAGCCCGGCCGTGCCGAACACGAGCGGACCCGAGAAGCTGTCCCGCAGCTCCTGCTCCGCGACGGCCGCGGTGGAGTCCCCGGACCGGACGTTCCCGGTCAGCGTCCGGAGCTCCTCCGCCGTCCGCGGATCGGGGTCGGCGGACGCCCAGGCGTCGGCGGCGGCGAGGAGCGTGTCCAGGTCGGGGGTGGTCATGCGGGTTCCTTACGTGGATCGGCGGCAGCCCGACGGGCGCCGGTGCTGCAGCGGTGGCGGGATGGCGCCGGGGCGGGAGGGGCGGCTAGACCGTGGCGACGATGTCGGCGAGCAGGCGGGAGATGCGGGGGCCCGCCGCCTGGCCGGCCTCGAGGACCTCGGTGTGGCTGAGCGGGACGGGGCTGATCCCGGCCGCGAGGTTCGTCACGAGGGACAGGCCGAAGACCTCCATGCCGGCGTGCCGGGCCGCGATGGCCTCGAGTGCCGTGGACATGCCCACGAGGTCGGCGCCGATGCGCTTGGCGTACCGGACCTCGGCAGGCGTCTCGTAGTGGGGCCCGGTGAACTGCGCGTACACGCCCTCCTCGAGCGTCGGGTCCACGCGGCGGGCGAGCTCGCGCAGGCGCGGTGAGTACAGGTCCGTGAGGTCCACGAAGGTGGCGCCCTCGAGCGGCGACGACGCCGTCAGATTGATGTGGTCGCTGATCAGCACCGGGGTGCCGGGCTGCCAGTGCTCCTGCAGGCCGCCGCACCCGTTGGTGAGGATCATCGTCGTCGCGCCGGCCGCGGCGGCGGTGCGGACGCCGTGCACCACGGCGCGCACGCCTCGTCCCTCGTAGAAGTGCGTGCGTGCGCCGAGGACCAGCGCGCGCTTGCCGTTGGGCGTGAGGATGGAGCGGATCGTGCCGGTGTGGCCGACGACGGCGGGTGCCGAGAAGCCGGGGATGTCCGCGGCGTCGAGGGTGTGCGTGGTCTCGCCGATGAGCTCGGCGGCCTCCCCCCAGCCGGAGCCGAGGACGAGTGCGGTGTCGTGCCGGTCGATGCCGGTCGCGCGGGCGATGTGGCCGGCAGCGTCGCGGGCCAGGTCAAAAGGATCAGAAGTCACCGCTACAACCTACCCTCTATTTCCCGCGCGTCAGTGGCATGGGCGATGATGGGACGGTGACCAACCAACTCGACTTCAGTTCACTGCGCCTCGCGATCCTGGGCGGGGGACCCGGCGGCTACGAGGCGGCGCTGGTCGCGGCGTCGCTCGGCGCGAACGTCACGATCGTCGAGCGCCAGGGGCTCGGCGGCTCGGCGGTCCTCACGGACGTCGTACCGTCCAAGACCCTCATCGCGACGGCGGACACGATGACGCGCTTCACCGACGCGAGCGGGCTCGGCGTCCGGTTCTCCGAGGACAGCAAGGTCTACGCCGACCTGGACAAGGTCAACCAGCGGCTCCTGAAGCTCGCCGTCGAGCAGTCCTCCGACATCCGCGCCACCCTGGAACGCCTCGGCGTGCGCGTGATCATCGGCACCGGCAAGCTGCTCGACAACCACCGCCTCGAGGTCCACTCGGGGGGCAGGACGAGCATCGTCGAGGCCGACGCCGTGCTCCTCGCCGTCGGTGCCACGCCGCGCGAACTGCCGACCGCCATGCCCGACGGCGAACGCATCTTCAACTGGACCCAGCTGTACAACCTCCGGGAGATCCCGGACCACCTGATCGTCGTCGGCTCGGGCGTCACCGGAGCCGAGTTCGCCAGCGCCTACAACGGGCTCGGCTCGAAGGTCACCCTGATCTCGAGTCGCGACCGCGTGCTGCCGGGCGAGGACGCCGACGCCGCCGAGGTCCTCGAGGGCGTGTTCAAGGACCGCGGCATGACCGTGCTGTCCAAGTCCCGGGCCGACGCGGTCGACCGCACGGACGACGGCGTCAGGGTGCACCTCGCGGACGGCCGGACGGTCGAGGGCAGCCACTGCCTCGTCGCTGTCGGCGCCGTCCCCAACACGGTCGGCATCGGCCTCGAGGACGCCGGGGTGGCCGTCAACGAATCCGGGCACATCACGGTGGACGGCGTCTCCCGGACCACGGCGCCCAACGTGTACGCCGCCGGTGACTGCACCGGTGTCTTCGCACTCGCCTCGGTGGCCGCGATGCAGGGCCGGATCGCCATCGCCCACCTCATGGGCGACTCCGTGAGCCCGATCAAGCTCAAGCAGGTCGCCTCGAACATCTTCACCTCCCCGGAGATCGCCACCGTGGGCGTGACGGAGGAGGACATCGAGTCCGGGCGGTACCAGGGGGACATCGTCAAGCTCTCCCTGCACACCAACGCGCGCGCCAAGATGATGAACGTCAAGGACGGCTTCGTGAAGGTGATCTCCCGGAAGGGCTCCGGCACGGTGATCGGGGGCGTCGTCGTCGGCCCCCGCGCGTCCGAGCTGATCTTCCCGCTGGCGCTCGCGGTGACGAAGAAGCTGCACGTGGACGACGTCGCCAACACGTTCACCGTGTATCCGTCGCTGACGGGGTCCATCTCCGAAGCGGCACGCCGCCTGCACGTGCACACCTGACCCGCGGAGAGGCGCCGGAAGCCCGGTTCCCGATGTCCACATGGTGGACAGGCTTATCCACCTGATGGACGCTGGTGGTCAGATGTTGGCATTCATCTGTTGCACGGACGCCGTGCTGCGGCGGCCCCCGTGCCCCGCGGCCACGGCTCGTTTTGAGAAAGCCGACACCAATGACCTCCTCCACTGCCGCCAGTGCCGGCGGAACCACCAAGCCGCTGAACTCCCGGGGCAAGGTGATCTTCGCCAGCCTCATCGGAACGACGATCGAGTTCTACGACTTCTACATCTATGCCACGGCCGCGGTGCTGGTGTTCCCTGCCCTGTTCTTCCCGAACCAGACCTCCGCGAACCAGCTGCTCAGCTCGTTCGCCGTCTTCGGCGTCGCGTTCGTCGCCCGGCCCCTGGGCTCCGTCGTCTTCGGACACTTCGGCGACAAGATCGGGCGCAAGGCCACCCTCGTGGCGTCGCTGCTCACCATGGGCATCGCGACGTTCCTGATCGGGCTGCTGCCGGCGGCGACGAACGACGGCTGGGTACTCCTGGCCCCGCTGCTGCTCGTGGTGCTGCGCTTCCTCCAGGGCCTCGCGCTCGGCGGGGAGTGGAGCGGAGCGGCCCTGCTGGCCACCGAGAACGCACCCGAGGGCAAGCGGGCCGTCTACGGGACGTTCCCGCAGCTCGGCGCTCCGATCGGCTTCATCCTGGCCAACCTCCTGTTCGTCCTGCTGAGCACCGTCCTGACGCCCGAGGAGTTCCTCGAGTGGGGCTGGCGCGTGCCGTTCCTGCTCAGCGCGGTCATGGTGATCATCGGCCTCTACGTCCGACTCAAGCTGATCGAGAGCGCGTCCTTCCAGAAGGTCCAGAGCGAGGGCAAGGTAGTCAAGGTGCCGCTCGGCACCACGTTCCGCCTGCACTGGCGGGCCCTGATCCTCGGCACGTTCATCATGTTCGCGACCTACGTGCTCTTCTACTTCATGACCGCCTTCACCCTGACGTACGGGACCTCGCCGTCGAGCGTCGAGCAGGCGCGGGCCCGGGCGGAAGCGACCGGCAAGGAGTTCACCGACGCGCAGGCCGCGGCGTTCGTGCCGGGCCTGGGCATGGACCGTACCGACTTCCTCTGGATGCTGATCATCGGCGTCGTGTTCTTCGGCATCTTCACGCTCGTGTCCGGTCCGCTGGCCGAGCGCTTCGGCCGGCGCAAGATGCTCCTCGCGACCACCGTGGGCATCGCTGTCTTCGGGCTCCTGTGGGCTCCGCTGTTCGGCGCCGGAACGATCGGCGCCATGGCACTGCTGATCATCGGATTCATCCTCATGGGACTCACCTTCGGCCCCATGGCCGCCGTGCTGCCCGAGCTCTTCCCCGCCAACGTCCGTTACACGGGCTCGGCGGTCGCCTACAACGTGTCGAGCATGATCGGTGCCGCACCGGCCTCCTTCATCGCCGTGGCGCTGTGGCAGGCTGCGGACGGAAGCACCGTGCTGGTGGGCGCCTACCTGAGCGTGGCCGCCGTCGCCACCTTCATCGCGCTCTGGTTCTCGCGGGAGACCCGGGACAACGACTACGAGAACAACGTCGCCTGATCCGCAGGCTCCCCGAGCCCGTCCGACGGCGCCGCACCCACCCGGGTGCGGCGCCGTCGTCGTTCCGGATGCGCCTCTGCCCGGATGCGGCGCCGGCGTCGTGCACGGCATCGCGGGTGCGGAGGTCCGGATCGGCGGCACGTCCCGCCGCGACACGCATCCTGTCGACCAGACGCGAGCACGAGGAGATCACTTGCCCCACGGCCCGGGGCGCCCCGTACACTGAAGGAAAGTCGGCTTATCAAATTCCCGGGACCCGCGCCGATCGCGCACGCCCGGAAGCCACACAGCGGGGTATCGGAAGCGGGTGGCATGGAGAAGCAGGCACTGGCCGGGCGGTACGCCCTCGGGAAGCGTGTCGGCACCGGCGGGATGGCGGACGTCTTCTCGGCCCGGGACACGAGGCTCGAGCGGGACGTCGCCGTCAAACTCTTCCGTCCGGGCATCGCCGACTGCCTCGAACGGGGATCCGCGGAGGCGCGGATGCTCGCCGGCCTGGACCACCCCGGCCTGGTCCGCGTCCTCGACATGGACAGCGGCGACGACACCGGGGGCAACGCCTATCTGGTCATGGAACTCGTCGACGGACCGGACCTGGGTGTGCTGCTGCGGACCGGCGGCCCGCTCGACCAGGACCACGTCCGGCTCCTGGCACTCGACCTGGCCCGGACGCTCCAGTACATCCACGGTCGAGGCATCGTGCACCGCGACCTGAAACCCTCGAACGTCCTGACACGGCAGGCGGACGCGGACAGCGGCGTCTTCCGGTTCCTGCTCACCGACTTCGGGATCGCCCGGTTCTTCGACGGCAGCCGGATGACCGCCACGGGGCAGGTGATCGGCAGCGCCGCCTACTTCAGCCCCGAACAGACGCGGGGCGACGGCGTGGGTCAGCCCTCGGACATCTACTCGCTCGGCCTCGTGCTGATCGAGGCCCTGACGGGGGAGCGCGCCTTCCCCGGAACCGGTGTCGAGAGCGCACTCGCACGCCTGCACCGGAGTCCGTCCGTCCCGCATGCGGCCGGCCCCGCGCTGTCGGCACTCCTGGTCGCCATGACGCTCGACGAGCCGGCCGACCGTCCCGACGCCGCCCGCGTGGTCCGGGCCCTGATGGCCATGGGGCCGCAGCACGGCCACGGGAACGCAGCAAAAACGGTCGTGCTGTCCGCTGACGCATCACCGACGACCACGATGCCCTCACACGTCGCCGCGCCGCGCACGACAGCCTGGGACCCGCAGGCGTCCGCCACGGCCGCTTCGGGGAGCGCGGTCACTCGGACAGCGGTTCCGGGGAGCGCGACTGCTGCCACTGCCGCGGCGCGTCCCGCCGAGCCTCGCACCATCGCTCCGGGTAGGTCGGATGCTGCTCCCCGTCCGGCGGAGAACCCCCCGGCAGTCGCGCCGCGCCGGCCGGCGTCCCCTGCCCGTCCCTCCGGACGCCGTCGGCATGTCCTGCCCTGGCTGGTCACGCTGCTCGTTATCGGGCTCCTCGCGGCCGCGCTGTGGGCCTTCACCACCACGACCGCCCGGGACTCGGGGGCCGAGGTCGAACCCCTGCCGGCGGTACCCGGCGAGACAGGCGAGAAATTGCAGGAACTCTACGACAGCGTGCAGCGATGAGGGCGCTTCGCAGGCAGGTGCTGCCTCTGCTGATCGGTGCGGCGCTCCTCCTCTCGGGGTGCACCGACGACGCTATGGACGCCGGTGCGGCCGGGGACTTCCAGGCCGAGGTCCGTGCCATCGCCACGACGGCTGCCGCCGGTGACGCCGACGGAGCCATCGTCCTGGCCCAGCGGCTGAGGGATGACGTGGACGGAGCCCGGACCGACGGCAGCGTCACCGAGGACCGCGCCGCGCAGATCAGCGCGCGCATCGACGCCCTGATCGCGACGCTCGAGGACGGGCGGGCACCTGCGGATGCGCCGTCGGAGGAGGCGCAGCCGGAAGAGCCGGGCGCTCCGGCCGATCCCGGGCCCGCCGCGCCCGGCGTGATCCCCGCGGAACCGGCGCCCGTCGTCCCTCCCGCACCTGTCACCCCCGCACCTGTCACCCCGGCACCCGAAGCCCCGGCGCCCGACGACGGCGCCGGGCAGAACGGTGACGATGCCGACGGGAACGATGTGCCGGACGATGCCCCGACCGGTGAGGACGGCGCCGCGGACGACGCCGGCACCGGCGAAGGCGGCCCCGGCGAAGGCGACGCTGCCATCGGTGGGGACGGAGCCGGTCAGGACGGCGACACCCCGGCCGAGGACGCGCCCGGGCAGGGCAACGACGGCGACAACGCCTCGGACCGTGCCGGCGAGCAGCAGCGGAAGGCCGCCGAAGAGGCCGCCCAGAAGGCCCGGAAGGACGCCGAGAAGCGGGCGGAACAGGCGGCCAGGAAGCCCCCGGCCGAGAAGGAGAAGTAGTCCCGGTCGGCAGGGCCGGCGCCCGTGACCGCTAGTCGCGGATGGTGGCGATGACGGAACCGGCGGACACGGTGTCGCCGGGCTTCGCCGCCAGGCCGGACAGCCTTCCCGACTTGTGCGCCGTGAGCGGCTGTTCCATCTTCATGGCCTCGAGCACCACGATCAGATCGCCTTCCGCCACCCTGTCGCCGTCGGACACCGCGACCTTCACGATGGTGCCCTGCATGGGGGATGTCAGTTCGTCGCCGCTGACCGCGGTCTTGCCGGCCCGGGCGCGTGAGGACTTCTTGGTCTTCGCCGGTGCGGCCGCCTTGCCGTTCGACGTCGTGCCGAACCACGCGGGCAGCACTACTTCGAGGCGGCGCCCGCCGACCTCCACGGTGACGCGCTGGCGCGTGTCGTCGTCCGCGGCGGGATCGGCCGGTCCCTGCCACGGCTCGATGGTGTTGTCGAACTCCGTCTCGATCCAGCGCGTGTGCACCGAGAAGGGGCCGTCCGCGGGTGCGAACGCGGGGTCCGCGACGACGGCGGCGTGGAACGGCAGGACGGTCGGCATGCCCTCGATGACCATCTCCCTGAGGGCGCGGCGTGCGCGCTGCAGGGCCTGGTCGCGGGTTGCGCCACTGACGATCAGCTTGGCGAGCATCGAGTCGAAGTTGCCGCCGATCACCTCGCCGGCCTCGACACCGGAGTCCACGCGGATGCCCGGCCCGGTGGGGAGGGTGAGGGTCTGCACGGTGCCCGGTGCGGGCATGAAGCCGCGGCCGGCGTCCTCGCCGTTGATGCGGAACTCGAACGCATGTCCGCGGACCTCGGGGTCCCCGTACCCGAGTTCCTCGCCGCGGGCGATGCGGAACTGCTCTCGCACGAGGTCGAGGCCCGTGACCTCCTCGGAGACCGGGTGCTCCACCTGGAGCCGGGTGTTCACCTCGAGGAAGGAGATGGTGCCGTCCTGCCCCACGAGGAACTCGCAGGTGCCGGCGCCCTGGTACGCCGCCTCCCGCAGGATGGCCTTGGAGGCCTCGTAGAGCTGGGTGTTCTGCGCGGCGGAGAGGAACGGTGCGGGTGCTTCCTCCACGAGCTTCTGGTTGCGGCGCTGCAGGGAGCAGTCGCGCGTGGAGACGACGACGACGTTCCCGTGGGCGTCCGCGAGGCACTGGGTCTCGACATGGCGCGGGGCGTCGAGGAAGCGCTCCACGAAGCACTCCCCGCGACCGAAGGCCGCCGTCGCCTCGCGCACCGCGGAGTCGAACAGTTCGGGGATCTCCTCATGGCTGCGGACCACCTTGATGCCGCGTCCGCCACCGCCGAATGCCGCCTTGATCGCGATCGGCAGCCCGAATTCGTGGGCGAAGTCGATGACCTCCTGCACCGACTCGACCGGGTCCCTGGTGCCCGGGACCAGCGGCGCCCCGACCCGCTGCGCGATGTGCCGCGCCTGCACCTTGTCGCCGAGCTGCGCGATCGAGTGAGGGGAGGGCCCGATCCAGGTGATGCCGGCGTCGAGGACCCGCTGAGCGAACTCGGCGTTCTCCGACAGGAAACCGTAGCCGGGGTGGATGGCGTCGGCCCCGCTGCGCTCCGCGGCCTCCAGGATGCGGTCCATCACCAGGTAGGACTCCGCGGCGGTCTCCCCGCCGAGCGCGAACGCCTCGTCGGCCATCCGGACGTGCAGGGCGTCGCGGTCAGGCTCCGCGTACACCGCGACCGATGCGATCCCCTCGTCACGGGCCGCGCGGATGACCCTGACGGCGATCTCCCCGCGGTTGGCGACCAGGACCTTCGTCACCGGGCGGTGCTGCCCGCGACCGGAGTCGGAGTCGGCGCTGTGACCGCCGGCTGAGGTGGACTCGGACGGGCTGAGGCGGGACTGGCTCATGGGTGTTCGGACTCCTTCTTCTCTCGTGGGAGCCTAGCCCGGTTTGGTGGCTTCCGCCCATGGATCGTGCCGAAGGGGAGTGTTGTGCGGCGATCCTTTGTAGGGAACCTACAACGAGGTCACGGGCGCCCAGAGATCGGTCACGGAGACACCGGCCGCGTGCAGGAGGGCCCGCAGCGTGGAGATGCTGAGCCCGACGACGGCGTGCGGGTCTCCGTCGACCCGCTCGATGAAGGCGCCGCCCAGTCCGTCGATGGTGAAGGAGCCGGCGCAGTGCAGGGGCTCGCCGCTGGCCACGTACGCCTCGACCTCGGCGTCGGACATCTGGCCGAAGTGGACGGTCGCCGAGGAGACCGCCCCCAGGGTGGCGCCGGATCCGCCGGTCCGCGTGTCCACGAGCCAGTGGCCCGTGTGCAGGACGCCGGAGCGTCCGCGCATGCGGCTGATGCGTTCGATCGCCACGGCGGCTTCGTAGGGTTTGCCGTGCGCCTCGCCGTCGAACTCGAACACCGAGTCGCACCCGAGGACGAGGGCGTCGTCCGCCTCCGCGAGGGCCGCGACGGCCTCGGCCTTCGCGCGCCCCAACAGCAGCGACGTGTCGTGCGCGTCGAGGTCGCCGTAGGATGCGACGACGGCCGGCTCGTCGACAGAGGAGACGAGCACCGAGTGCCGGATGCCGGCGTCGTCGAGGAGTCTGGTGCGGGCAGGGGACTTCGACGCGAGGATCAGGCGGAGGGTCATGGACCAAGCCTAGGGGTCTCCGGTCGCGTCACCGTCCGGGGGCGTGACCGGCAGGGTGCTCACCAGCGGTGGGCGACATCGATCACCACCCTCGATCCGGCACCGGGTCCCGGCACCACGAAGGCCCGCATGGGTAGGCGTGCCCGGACGCCGAGCCCGAAGCTCGTGAGTCCTTCGAAGCTTCCGCCGTAGGCGATCTGGCGGAAGGTGGTGTAGCCCGCGACGTTCACGAGCTCGTTGGTGTCGGCGGGTCGATAGGTGGGGCGTCCGGCCTGGTTGTAGGCCGGAGCGTTCACCGTCACGGACAGGCGCGCGCCGCCCCGGAGCGGGATCGACAGGCCGGACGCGATGCCGGTGAAATCGTCGACGTACTGGACGGTGTACCCGGCCGTACGCCTCCGCAGATCGACGACCATCCGGTCGAAGCACGCATGCCGGCCCGCGCGGACGTCGGTGATGGGCGCCGGACGGAGTGTGGTGGAGGCGGTCTTCGCCGTCGAGCCCCACGTGATGTCGCAGTATGCGGCGGATGCCGGAGGTCCTCCCGCGAGGCCGAGGCCTGCGGTGAGGGCGAGGGCGGCGAGTGTGGCGGAGAGCTTCCCCGTCATGCGCTTCTTCTTCATGGCGCACCACCTGGTCGAACTGGATAGGGAGGTCAATCGTCCTCCGGTACCCGGTGGAAAGCGCCGTCGCCGCCCTGAACGGCGCCGAATCGTTAGCCGGGACGCGCAACGGCCCGCTCCCGGGCGGATGCCGGGGCGGGCCGTCGATCCAGCGGGCGTGTCCTAGCGGGTCGCGGTGGCCGTGATGCCGTCGTTGGCGGCACCGCCGGCTGCGTGGGCCGCGTCGGCCGTGTCGGCGGTTTCGCTGTCATCGGCGAACGGGTCACCGGTGCGCTGCGCGTTGTAGAGATCGAGGTCCAGCAGGCCCTCGCGCCGGGCGACGATGGTCGGCACCAGCGCCTGGCCCGCCACGTTGACGGCGGTGCGTCCCATGTCGAGGATCGGATCGACGGCGAGGAGCAGGCCGACGCCGGCCAGGGGGAGTCCCAGCGTGGAGAGCGTGAGCGTCAGCATGACGACGGCGCCGGTGGTCCCGGCGGTCGCCGCGGAGCCGAGCACGGAGACGAGCGCGATCAGCAGGTACTGGGTGAGGCTGAGGTCGATCCCGAAGAACTGGGCCACGAAGATCGCGGCGATCGCCGGGTAGATGGCCGCGCAGCCGTCCATCTTCGTCGTCGCGCCCAGGGGCACGGCGAACGAGGCGTAGCCGCGGGGCACGCCGAGGTTCCGTTCGGTGACGCGCTGCGTGAGCGGCAGGGTACCCACCGAGGAGCGCGAGACGAAGGCCAGCTGGATGGCCGGCCAGGCGCCCGAGAAGTACTGCCGGACCGAGAGGCCGTGCGCCTTGATCAGCACCGGGTACACCGCGAACAGCACGAGGGCGAGGCCCACGTAGATGGCCAGCGTGAACTTGCCGAGCGAGCCGATGGTGTCCCAGCCGTAGACGGCGACGGCGTTGCCGATGAGGCCGACCGTGCCGAGCGGGGCGATCCGGATGATCCACCAGAGGACCTTCTGGATGACGGCCAGGGCCGAGGCGTTGACGGCGAGGAACGGTTCGGCCTGCTTGCCCACCTTGAGGGCGGCGATGCCGACGGCGACGGCGACCACGAGGACCTGCAGCACGTTGAAGTTCAGGGCCGTGCTGACGGCTCCGGACTCGGCGACGGCGGAGGACGCCTGGAGGCCGAGGAAGTTGGCGGGGATGAGTCCGGTCAGGAAGGCCCACCAGCTGCCGGTGTTGCCCGTGTACTCGGCGGGCTGCGTCGCGTCCGTCCCGGCGCCGGGCTGGAAGAGGACGCCGAGGCCGATACCGATGACCACGGCGATCAGGGCGGTGATGGCGAACCACAGGAGGGTCTGTCCGGCGAGCCGGGCGGCGTTGGTGACGGCGCGGAGGTTCGCGATGGAGCTCACCACCGCGGTGAAGATCAGGGGGACGACGGCGGCGCGCAGCAGGGCCACGTAGCTGGAGCCGAGGGTGGCAAGCGTGGTGCCGAGACCGGTGGGCGTCTCCGGGGTGTGCCCCGTGTACTTGGCGATGAGGCCGAGGGCCAGCCCGACGACCAGGGCGGCGATGATCTGCGGTCCGAAGGAGGTCGCCCAGCGGGGCAGCCTTCGCCGGGCGGGCGGGGAGCTGGTTTCAGTAGACACGCCCGAAACTCTAGGGATGCCGTATACCAAGGCGAAGCGGACGTTGCGGAATGTTACGGCGGTCCATGCCGCCGTCGTGCCGCTCCCCGGGGCACTTCCGCGGAATACCGGCTCCGTCACAGGCGGCCCGGGGAGAACCCCCGGGCCGCCTGTGACGAACGTCTATATCAGGAGACCAGCGCGCGGCGCAGCGTATCGAGTCCCACGGAGCCCAGGTTGAGGGCCCGCGTGTGGAAGGCACGGAGGTCGAAGGCGTCGCCCTCGGCGGTCCGGACCTCCTCGCGGATCTGCTCCCAGAGGCGCTGGCCGATCTTGTAGGACGGTGCCTGGCCCGGCCAGCCCAGATAGCGGGTGTACTCGAAATCGAGCTGCCCCTCGCTGATGGCGATGTTCTTCTTCAGGAAGGCGTACCCCTTCTCCGGCGTCCAGGTGCCCTCACCCCATCGCTCGGGGACCTCCAGTTCGAGGTGCACGCCGATGTCGAACACCACCCGCGCGGCGCGCATGCGCTGGGCATCGAGCATCCCGAGGCGGTCGCCCGGATCGGACAGGAAGCCGAGTTCCTGCATGAGCCGCTCGGCGTACAGGGCCCAGCCCTCGCCCTGCCCGGAGACCCAGATGGCGTTGCGGCGCCAGGGATTCAGCAGTGCGCGCTGGTACGTAGCGGTCGCGACCTGCAGGTGATGCCCCGGGACACCCTCGTGGTAGACGGTGGTCGTCTCCTTCCAGGTGGTGAAGGAATCCTCACCCTCGGGTACGGACCACCACATGCGGCCGGGCCGCGAGAAGTCGTCGCTGGGACCGGTGTAGTAGATGCCGCCCTCGTTGGTCGGGGCGATCCTGCACTCGAGGCGCCGCATCACGTCCGGGATGTCGAAGTGGACCCCCGCCATCGCGTCCACCGCCCTGTCGGAGAGCCCCTGCATCCAGGCCTGCAGTGCGTCGGTGCCCTGGAGCTGGCGGGCCGGATCCTCGTCGAGGATCCGGATGGCCTCCTCGATCGAGGCACCCTCGCGGATCTCGTTCGCCACGGCCTCCTGCTCGGCGATGACGCGGTCGAGTTCCTCGACACCCCACCGGTACGTCTCCTCGAGGTCGACGGCGGACCCGAGGAACACGCGGGACATCAGGGCGTAGTGGTCCCGGCCGACGGCATCCTTCTCCGGGGCGGAGGGGAGGAGATCGTCCTGCAGGAAGGACGCAAGCGTGCGGTAGGCCCCGCGGGCGGCCTCGGCGCCGGCCCGCAGCTGGTCACGGACCGCCTCGGGCAGTTCGCCGTCGTCCGCCGTGGCGGTCGCGCCGAGGGTGTCGAAGAACCCGCCGTCCTCCGCGTACTTGGTGGACTGCTCGATCACGATGGCCACCTGCCGACGTGCCGCGACCAGCCCGCGCTCGCGTCCGGCCCGCAGGGAGGAGATGTAGCCGTCGATCGCGTCGGGCACGTTCGCCATCCGTCCGGCGATGTGTCCCCAGTCCTCCGCGGTGGCGGTGGGCATGAGGTCGAAGATCGCGCGGATGTTCTGGGCCGGGCAGGCGATGTTGTTCAGCTCGGCATAGCCGAATCCGGCGTCGTGGATCTCGAGGTCGAGCCCGAGCCGCTCCCGCATGGCGTCCAGCGTCACCGCGTCGACGTCGTCGGCCGGCTGCAGGTCCTCGAGCCGCCGCAGCGTGGTGCGGGCGGCGTCGGCGAGGGCTTCGATACCGGCGGGCGAGTAGTCCTGGTACTCCGTCTCGTGGCCGGGGATGCCCAGCTCGGTCGCGAAGTTGGGCATCAGTTCGAGCAGCGTCTCGTAGTACGACGTCGCGACGGCGTCGATGGCCGTGGCCTGACGTGCAGGCTGCTCGCTGGAGGACAGGGTGGGGGCTGGGGTGTCGTGGGTCACGTCACGAGCCTAGCGCCAGACCGTTGCCGGAGGCTACCGACTGGCCGGCGCCGGTGTGCTGGCGCTGTCGACCACACCGGCGGACCCCGCGTCGATGTCTCCGTGTGTCACGCTGATGCGACTCCTCACCGGACCTCGATGGCACCCATCATGCCGAGGTCCTCGTGGTCCAGGATGTGGCAGTGGTAGGCCGAGCGGCCGCGGAAGTCCCTGAAGGCCACCCTCACTTTCACCCGCCCGTTGGCGGGTACGTTCACGACGTCCTGCCGGCTTGCCGGGTTCGTCCCGTGGCCGTCTTCCTCGATGATCTGCATCGGCCAGACATGGAGGTGGAACGGGTGGTCCATGGGACTGGTGTTGATCAATGTCCATTCCTCCACATCGCCTGCCGCGACCGTGATGTCTGTTCTGGCCTCGTCGAACTCCCTGCCGTTGATGGTGAACCGCATCATGCCCCCGCCCATGCCCCCGCCCATGCCCGTGCCGGCGGCCAGGACGATCTGCCGGCGTGCCGCAACGGGCCCGGACCGAAGGTCTGTGGGCCCCTGCCGGGCCGGCACGGCTGTCAGGGCCGCCACCGGTCCGCCGGTCACGCGGACGGTGGCCAGGGCGGCGCCGTCCGGCTGGTCTGCAGGGTTGCGTGCTCCGGATCCCGAACCCATCATTCCCCGCATGTCTCCCCGGTCCTGGTAGAGCGCGCGCAGCGTGGAGTCCCCCGTCGTCATGGTGACAAGGAGGTCTGCCCTGTTTCCGGGTGCCAGGAGGAGCTCATCCACTGTCCGGGGTGTCGGGAAGCGGCCGGAGTCCATGCCGAGGAGCTGCAGTTGCTGTCCGTCGAGCCGTAGACGAAGGTAGCGGGACACGCACGCGTTGATGATGCGCCACCGTTCGCGCTGTCCCGGGCGGGCGCTGATGCGGGGGTTGCGTTGACCGTTGACCAGGACCAGTTCGCCCTCCCGGCCCCTCATCCGGTCCATCTCGGAGACGTCCGGGATGTTCCCCAGGCCGTCCAGGGTGGTGTCCGAAACGACCAGTACGCGTTCCGCACTCGCCTCGATGGGTTCGGGGTCCTCGACGATGATGGCTCCGAAGAGTCCGGCGAAGATCTGGTCGGCGACCATGCCGTGGTGGTGGGGGTGGTACCAGTACACGCCCGGGGGGTGATCGTCGGGAAGTCTGTGTTCATAGTCGAAGGTGCCGCCGGGCTCCACCGAGACGAAGATGTTGTCCCCGTTGCCCTCCGGGGATACGTGGAGGCCGTGCACGTGCAGGTTGGTGGTCTGGGCCAGGTTGTTGACGAGCCCGATCCGCAGGACGTCGCCGGGGCGTACGCGGAGTGTCGGGCCGGGGATGCCGCCGTTGTAGCCGAGGGCCGCGGCCTGCCGGCCGGCGAGCAGTAGCTGTCCGGGTGCGGCTTCGAGCCGCACCTGCAGCCGGCCGTCGGTGCTCCGTTCCTCCGGAGGCTGGGTCAGGTCGCTTCCCGTCACGGGGGCGTCCCGCGAAGCAAGGGTCCAGATCAGTCCGGCACCACCGGCCGCTGTCCCCGCGACGCCGAGGCTGCCCAGCAACAGCGCCTGACGGCGACTGATGGGCTTCACTCCGGGGCCTCACCGAGTACCTTGAGATATTCGCGGTACTGATCCGCGGTGAGTTCTCCTCTCGCAAAGCGCTCGTCGAGGATCTCGCGGGCCCTGCTTCCTCCAGCCGCCGGCGGCCCGTTTGGCCCCGGGGGGCCGGGAGGCCCGTATCCGTTACGGACGCCGCCGCCGAAGACGCGTACCGCCAGCAACACCAGCAGCGCGATGCCGATGAGGAGCAGGGGAATCCAGAGCCACAGCCATCCCATGCCTTGTCCGTAACCCGACATCATGATGTGTGCCTTTCGTTTCCAGGGTCACCTCCGACTCTTCGCGCGGCCTCCGCTGACAGGTAGAGGCCGAGGTCCCGGCCCACGCGCACCGCTTCGTTGCGCGCCGTCGTTCGCAACCCCCGACGACGGCCGGCTCGTCCTGATCTCCGGTGAGGCGTCCCACGACCGTCCCTACCCGCCAGCGCCACATGATGGGCATCCGTCTGGTGGGCATCCGTGTCCTGGGGCAGAAGGTGCTTACGGCGCTAGCGGGTTGAATGTTGCCCCGTTGTCGCTGGACACTTCGATCCCTTCGTTCGTCGCTACCCAGATGCGGTGCGTCTTGTCACCGGTGTGGTCTGCGGCGATAGCCGCTGGTTCGCCCAGGATGGCCCCTCGTTGTGTCCAGGTGAGTCCGGCGTCGGCGCTGGTGTGCACGGTTCCGTCGGGGGTCACGCCGATGGCGGTGTCGCCGGCGAAGGTCGTGAAGGCCAGCAGCGGCGCGTTCGGGACGGTGGTCCAGGTGGCCCCGCTGTCCTCGGACCGGTACAGGCCCTGCTCGGTGGTGGCCAGCACGGTCCCGCCGGTGGCGGCGGCGAGGTTGTACGCGGGCACGTCGTCGGCGGTGACCATCCAGTGATGCCCGTCGGCACTGGTGACGATTCGCCCTTCGTAGCCGATGAGCCCGGTACCAGTTGCGGCGAGGGCGTGGAAATCTGTCTCGCCCTGACGGGACACGGGCTCCCATGAGCGACCGTCATCGGTACTGGTGATCAACCCGACCGGGTCCGGGAGGTCTGTGCCCGGGCCGGGGTGTCCGGAGGCGTAGAGGGTTCCATCACCGGTGGCGGTGAAGCCCATGAGATCGATCGTCGGGCCGATCTGCTGGGCCGGGGACCGGGTGACGTCGAACAGGCCGTCGTGGGTAGCAAGCAGGATGCGGTCGGTCCCCGGGTCCACGCTCATTCCGTGAATGTGCCCGGAGGGATACCCCGCCGAGGCCGTCGGCTCCGTGGGTGCGTCCTGGAGTGTGGGGGTCGGGGTGGTGCAGGCGCTGAGGAGCACGGCGAGGGCCGCGGTCATGCCCAGGTGTGCGGTGCGGGACAGGGTCGAAGGCAACGGGCATCCTTGAAGAGTCGAGGGCGGGCGGAGCTGGTGGTCGTGCCGGCGGTCGGGGACCGTGCCGGTGTGGATGGGACGGGGCACCCACACCGGCACCTGTCAGGGGGCACTCGCCGTCCCTGCATCCGGACCGGGTCGGGTCACGGGGTCCGGTATCCGGGGTCGGGGATGGAATGCGGGGTGTTGCTCGCGCCAGTCAGAGGCCCGCGAGGAGCTCTTCCATCTCGGCGATCTCGGACTGCTGTGTGGTCATGATGGTTGTCGCCAGTTCGATCGCGTCCGGGTTCTGGCCACTGTCGATCTCGTCCTGCGCCATGTCGATGGCGCCTTCGTGGTGGACCGTCATCGACTCCAGGAAGATGCGGGATGCCTCGGTGCCCTCGGCGGACGCGAGCCCGGACATCTCGTCATCGCTCATCATTCCCTCCATGCCTTCCATCTGTCCCGACCCTGATCCCATGTCGTCCCCGTCGCCCATGTCATGGCTCTCCATGCTGTCCGGACCCATGGCGTCGTCCCAGGTCTCCAACCAGCCCTGCATGAGCTCGATCTCGGGCCCCTGTCCGTCCTTGATCCTCGTTGCGAGGTCCGTGATCTCGGGGCTGATGCCGTCCTTGGCGAGCATCAGGTCGCTCATCTCCACGGCCTGCTCGTGGTGGGGAATCATCATCCGCGTGAACATCACGTCCGCCTGATTGTGCTCGGCCGTGGCCTCGGATGCGCCCGAGATGGCCTCGGATGTGGCTCCGGTGCCGGCTTCTGCGGTGGCGCTGGGTGCGGTCGCTGCGGAGCTTTCACCGCTCGTGCCGGCAGTGTCTCCGCCGGAGGAGGAGCCGCAGGCGGACAGGGTGATGAGGGCGGCCACGGACAGGGATGCAAGGGAAAGGGAATGCTTCATGATGCTCAAGTCCTTCAGTGCTCAGATGCGGGGGTATCGGCTGGTCGTACCGTCCAGGAGGCGTCGGTACGGCGAGGGCCGGGGCGCGCGTGGGCGCAGTCCCGGCAGGACAGTGGCCCTGCTGTCCCGGAGAGGGGCAGGTGCGGGCCGCGGATCCTAGGTTCGGCTGATACAGAGCTGCGTCAGTGAAGGAGTAGGCGCGGGTCGGGACATCCGGGACAGTGCAGGAGGACCCCGCCGCCCCACCGCCGACAGGAGGGCGCGGCCGGCAGGAGTCAGCAGGCCGGCGATGCCGACGACGATCATCGCCAGCACACACAGGCCCACCATCATCTCGTCGGCGCAGTCCCCGCCGCACCCGACCGACCCGCCACCGTCCGGGACGGCCTTCGTGACGGTGGTCGAGGCGGCATGCGACGCGGCGTCCAGGACCGTTGTTTCGACCGTTGCCATGGCAGCGATCACCGCGGTCGTGGTCCGGTCATGAAGAATCGTGCGTCCTTGGCCTGTCCCGTCGACCGAATGAGTACTCGTGGTCGTGCTGGTGACGGGGGCCCCCACATGGTGGGAAGTCGACCCGTGGCCGCCCATCCAGACGTGCATCGCGAGGATCCCGACGATGACGGCTGTCAGGCCGAGGAAGGCGACAACGGACGGTACGGCGGCGCGCAGCAGGGAGGAGGCAGTGTGTGATGCCCGGTTTCCGTTCACCTTCCCCGTCCTCTCTGTCCACGCTGTCGCTGACGCCTGCGCGCCACGGTCGTCATCCGGTGTCGTCCTACCAGCCTAACGAAACGGGCGAGTCGTCCCGTTCACGCCGTCTGCCTGGTCACTGCACCGATCACGACGTCGCATGATCAACGACCAGGCAGAGGTGCGCGTTCGCCGATGAGGCCGACCTCACGTCCGAGCGGGGGCTGTGTCCGTTTTCTCAGGACCGGGCCGGTCGGTGCCGATCCGCTCGGGACGGAGGTCGATCCGCCGCAGCAGTTGCGCGTTGAGGGCGACGACGATCGTGGACACACTCATGAGGACGGCGCCCGCCGCGGGGGAGAGGAGGATACCCGCGAAGGCCAGGACCCCCGCGGCCAGCGGCACGGCGAGCACGTTGTAGCCGGTGGCCCAGACGAGGTTCTGGATCATCTTGCGGTAGCTGGCGCGGGACAGGTCGATCATCGCCAGCACCGATCGCGGGTCGTTCCCCGCGAGGACCACGCCGGCGGATTCCATGGCGACATCCGTGCCCGCTCCGATCGCGATGCCCACCTCGGCGCGCGCGAGCGCCGGGGCGTCGTTGACGCCGTCCCCGACCATCGCGACCGCCAGGCCGCGCGCCTGCAGCTCGGCGACCTTGGAGTCCTTGTCCTGCGGCAGGACGTCGGCGAACACCTCGTCGATGCCGAGTTCCGCGCCGACGACGTCGGCCACCTGCCGTGCGTCGCCGGTGATCATCGCGACCTTCACCCCGCGGGACTGCAGGGCCTTCACGGCGTGCCGGGACTCCTCGCGGACCTTGTCCTCGAGCCTGACCGCGCCGATCACGGCGCCGTCGCTGATGACGTGCAGGACCGATGCGCCGCGGCCCACCCATGCCCGAACGGTGCCCTCGATGTCCGGTGGGGTATCGAGGCCGAGTTCCCTGAGCATGGCCGGCCCGCCCACCGCCACGTCATGGCCGTCGACGGTCGCCCGGACGCCGCGGCCGGTCATGGAACTGAATCCGGTTCCGGTGTAGGAGCGGTTCGCCGCGGCCGGGTCGGCCTGTGCGGCGCTGACGATGGCCCGCGCCACGGGGTGCTCGCTGTCCGCTTCCGCGGCTCCGGCCAGGGCCAGCAGCTCCGCGTCGGGGACGCCGTCGACGGCGGTCGTCGCCGTGACGGCGGGGCGGCCCTCCGTGAGGGTCCCGGTCTTGTCGAACAGCACGACGTCCACCGTGCGCATCCGTTCGAGGGCCATCCGGTTCTTGATCAGCACCCCGGCCTTCGCGGCGCGTTCGGTGGAGATCGCGATGACCAGGGGGATGGCGAGGCCGAGTGCGTGCGGGCAGGCGATCACGAGGACGGTGACGGTACGGATCACCGCGTCATTCGGGCTCCCGAGGAGCATCCAGGCGATGAAGGTCAGGATGCCGGCGCCGAGCGCGAAGTAGAACAGCAGGGCCGCGGCCCGGTCCGCCAGGGCCTGGGCCTTCGAGGAGGAGGCCTGGGCTTCGGCGACCAGGCGCTGGATCCCGGCGAGCGTCGTCTCCGAGCCGACGGCGGTCACCTGCATCCGGACCGCGTTGTCGGTCGCCACCGTTCCGGCGACGACCGTCTCGCCGACGCCGCGGGAGACGGCGCGGGACTCTCCGGTGATCATCGACTCGTCAAACTCCGCAGTCCCGTCGGTGATCTGCCCGTCCGCCGGGACACGCGCACCGGAGCGTACGAGCACGACATCCCCGGTGACCAGCGAGCTCACCGGCACGGTCTCGACCCCGGTGTCCGTGACCTTGTCCGCCTCGTCGGGGAGCAGCGCTGCCAGGGCATCCAGTGCGCCGGCCGCCGAGCCGAGGGCCCGCATCTCCATCCAGTGCCCGAGCAGCATGATGACGATCAGCAGGGCCAGCTCCCACCAGAAGTCGAGGTCGAAACCGCCGATGCCGAGGGTGGTGATCCACGAGGCGACGAACGCGACGCTGATCGCCATCGCGATCAGCAGCATCATGCCCGGCTGCCGCGCCTTCAGCTCGGACACCCCGCCTTTCAGGAACGGGGCGCCGCCGTAGACGAAGATCACCGTGCCCAGGATCGGGGCGATCCACGCCGAGCCGGGGAACTCGGGCGGCATGGACCCGAGGAGCATGGTGAACATGGGGCTGAATGTCAGGACCGGGATCGCGAGGGCCAGGCTGATCCAGAAACGCTGCCTGAACATCGCCGTCGAGTGGCCGGCATGCTCGCCCTGGGTGTGGACCTGATGATCCTCATCCGCGCCAGGGCCCTCGTGCCCCGCGGTCGGTGGGGCAGTGGTGGGGTGATTCCTGCTCATTGGTCTTCTCCTTCTCCGCTGCACGGACATGCTCCGATGCCCGCAAAGGTATACCCCCTAGGGGTATGCGTCAAGGGTCGGAAGGCCCACCGTTCGCGCCTGGGCGCGGAGGATCACCAGTGCCCACCAGGCGGCAACCCGGCGCCTCGTACCCATGGCCATTTCCCGGGGCCGCGCCTACCGTGGGGGGATCACGCGAGGGGGATTCCATGAAGCAGTCCAGGGCGCCTGTGGCGCGCATCGCCGTCGAGCCCGGCCGGTATCCCGAGGCGGAGGACGCCCTCCGGCGCTCGGCCTTCAGGCTCGGCGTGGCACTCGCCGCGCTCCCCGACACCAATCAGGTCAGCAGCCCGGTCAGCGCGCTCTACGCCCTGTCGATGCTGCGGGCGGGTGCGGGCACCCCGACGGCGGCGGAGATGGACGCCGTGCTGGGGCTCCCCGCCGAGCACCACGCGGCGATGAACGCGCTCCTCGCGACCCTGCAGTACTTCGACGGCGATCCTGTCGCCGTCGACGAGGACGATCCGCCCGGGCAGCCCCTGGTGCACCTCGCCAACGCGGTCTTCGTCCCCGAGGGCGGTGCGATCGGCGAGGCGTTCCTCGACGCGCTGGCACGGTACTACGGCGCGGGGGTCTACCCGGTGGACTTCGCCGATCCCGCCACCGCCGGGCTGATCGACGACTGGGTGTGGAGGGAGACCGGCGGGCGCGTCGCGAAGGCACCCCTGGTCACCGGGGCGGACACCGGACTGTCCCTGCTGAACGCCGTGTACTTCGCCGCGGCCTGGGACGAACCGTTCGATGCCTCCGGGACGGACGAGGACGCCTTCACCCTGGCCACCGGGACGCGTGTGTTCGTCCCGACGATGCATGGTCACCGCTGGGTGCGCCACGCCGTGGGGCCTGACTGGGAGGGCATCGACCTGCCCTATGGCGGGGGCTTCTTCCTGAGGCTCGTCCTGCCGGCCGAGGGCGCGTCACCGGCATGGGACGAGCAGGAGCTGCTCGGGATCGCGGACCGGCTCGATGCGGCGGAGAGTATCCGCGTCGACCTCTCGCTGCCGACGTGGGAGCACGGCCACGATCAGGAGCTGATCGGTGTGCTGGAAGCGCTGGGGTTGGAGAAGACCTTCGGCCCGGGCGCCGACTTCGCCGCCATCCATCCCGGGCTCCGCGTCTCGGGCGCCGCCCAGACCGTCAGCATCACGGTCGCCGAGAAGGGCACGATCGCCGCGGCCGTCACCCAGCTGGCGATGATGACCAGTGCCCCGGTGCCTCCCGAGGTCAGCGTCTCCTTCGATCGGCCCTTCGGGTACCAGATCGTCCACGAGGACACAGGGCTGCCGCTCTTCCTCGGCACGGTCGCCGATCCGCGCTGAGAAATCCTGCGGCAGAGCAGGCCAGGGCAGGGGCGTCAGCGGACGCTGCGCCGCCACGATCCGGGACCCGGCGTCGGGCCCAGGCGCAGCAGTGCCCGCCGCACCCAGGACCGGCCCTGGCTCGAATCGTCGTCCTCGGCCCCGCTTGCCTGCAGGGCGACGACGACGGCGGTCAGCGCCGCGAGCTCCTCGTCGGTGGGGTTGCCGGACACCACGGAGAGGACCGCGGCGTCGTCCGTGGCGCCGTCGTCCGTGGAATCGAGGGGGTTGTCGCCGGTCACAGCGGGATGTTCCCGTGCTTCTTGGCCGGGTTGGCCGAGCGCTTGTCGCGGAGGGCGCGGAGCCCGCGCACGATCTGCAGTCGGGTCTCCGACGGGGCGATGACCGCGTCCACATAGCCGAGCTCGGCCGCCTGGTACGGGTTGAGCAACTCCTCCTCGTACTGCTGGACGACGTCGGCGCGCGCGGCCTCGACGTCCCCGCCGGCCTCCGCGACGGCCTTGAGCTGCCCTCGGTACAGGATGTTGACGGCTCCCTGCGCACCCATCACCCCGATCTGCGCGGTGGGCCAGGCGAGGTTGAGGTCCGCGCCGAGCTTCTTGGATCCCATGACGATGTACGCGCCGCCGTAGGCCTTGCGCGTGATGACGGTCAGCTTGGGCACGGTGGCCTCGGCGTAGGCGTAGAGCAGCTTCGCGCCGCGGCGGATGATGCCCTGGAACTCCTGGTCCTTGCCGGGCAGGAAGCCCGGCACGTCCACGAGGGTCAGGAGGGGGATGTTGAAGGCGTCGCAGTGGCGCACGAAGCGCGCGGCCTTCTCGGAGGCGTTGATGTCCAGGGTCCCGGCGAACTGCAGGGGCTGGTTGGCGACGATGCCGATGGTGTGACCCTCCACCCGGGCATAGCCGGTGATGATGTTCGGCGCGTACAGCGCCTGCATCTCCAGGAAGTGGGCGTCGTCCACCACGGCGTCGATGACGGCGTGCATGTCGTAGGGCTGGTTCGCGGCGTCGGGGATCAGGGTGTCGAGCGCGAGGTCCTCGTCCGTCTCCTCGGGTTCCTCGACGAACGCCGTCAGCGGGGCCTCCGCGAGATTGTTGGAGGGCAGGAAGTCGAGGAGTTCGCGGACGAAGCCGATGGCATCCGCCTCGTCCGTGGCGAGATACGCGGAGGTGCCCGTCGTCGTGTTGTGCTGGCGTGCCCCGCCGAGGGTCTCCATGTCGACGTCCTCGCCGGTCACGGTCTTGATGACGTCCGGACCCGTGATGAACATGTGCGAGGTCCTGTCCACCATGACCACGAAATCGGTGAGCGCGGGGGAGTACGCCGCACCGCCGGCGCACGGGCCCATGATCAGGGAGATCTGCGGGACCACGCCCGAGGCGTGGACGTTGTTGCGGAAGATGTCCGCGAACATGGCCAGCGACGCCACACCCTCCTGGATGCGGGCACCGCCGCCGTCGTTGATGCCGACCACGGGGCAGCCGTTGCGCAGCGCGAACTCCTGCACCTTGACGATCTTCTCCCCGTTCACCTGGCTCAGCGAGCCGCCGTAGACGGTGAAGTCCTGGCTGTAGACGGCGACCAGCCGGCCGTCGACGGTCGCGTACCCGGACACCACGCCGTCGCCCAGGGGCTTCTTCTTCTCCATGCCGAAGGCCGTGGAGCGGTGCACGGCGAGGGCGTCGAACTCGACGAAGGAGCCCTCGTCCACGAGCAGGTCGATGCGCTCGCGTGCCGTGTTCTTGCCGCGGGCGTGCTGCCGCTCGATCGCCTCGGGCCCCGAGGGCTGCTCGGAGAGTTCCTTGCGCCTCCGGAAGTCGGCGAGCTTCCCGGCCGTCGTGGTGAGGTCGGGCTGCAGGTCCTGATGCATGAGTACTCCGGTCGGCGGGTCGAAGAGGGCGGGCGCGCCGCGCAGACACCCCAGCCGAGACTGGAGGTTTCCGACAACGAACGGCGCATTTCCCCCAGTCTAGTGAGGATCCAGGGGTGGGCCGTTGTAGGACGTCTACAGTTTCCGCCGCCATCACTTAGCCGGGCCTCCGATGTTACCCGCGGGTAACATCGGTGCGTCGCGGGCCGTCCGGCGGCCCGGCGCTGCTTATGGTGGTGCCATGACGCAACGCAACGAAGCGCAGGAAACGCACGCCCCCGCCACGCTCGCCGGGTGCACCATCCTCATGTCGGGCGGAAGCCGCGGTATCGGCCTGGCCATCGCCCTGCGCGCCGCGCGTGACGGCGCGAACGTGGCCATCATGGCCAAGACGGGGGAGCCGCACCCGAAGCTCGAGGGCACCGTGTACACCGCCGCGGAGCAGATCGAGGCCGCGGGCGGGAAGGCCCTGCCGATCGTGGGGGACGTGCGGAACGACGACGATGTCGCCTCCGCCGTGGATGCCACCGTCCGGGCGTTCGGCGGCATCGACGTCGTCGTGAACAACGCCTCGGCGATCGACCTGTCCAGGACGCCCGAGGTGGACATGAAGCGCTACGACCTCATGGCCGACATCAACGTGCGGGGCACCTTCATGCTCAGCAAGTTCGCCCTCGAGGCGCTCCGGGGATCGCGGAACCCCCACATCCTGACGCTCTCCCCGCCCCTGAACCTCGCACCGAAGTGGGCCGGGCTGCACCTGGCGTACACCATGGCGAAGTACGGGATGAGCCTGACCACCCTGGGCCTCGCGGAGGAGCTCAAGGACGACGGCGTGGCCGTCAACTCGCTCTGGCCCGCCACCCTGATCGACACCGCGGCCATCCGCAACATGCCGGGCGGCGACCGCCTGGTGCAGGCGGCCCGCAGCCCGGAGATCGTCGCCGACGCGGCCAACGCCGTCCTCGTCCGGCCGTCGCGCAGCTACACCGGCAACTTCTACACCGACGAGCAGGTGCTGCGCGAGGAAGGCGTCACCGATCTGACCCGGTACAGCCTCGGGGCGCCGGAGGACCGGCTCGTCCCCGACATCTTCCTCTGACGCTCCGGCCGGTGTACGCGGGGCCGGGCCGGATAGGATCGATGTCATGTCCTCCCCCTACTCCAATCTTGAGCGCCCCGGCCTGAACCTCGGCGCCCTGAGGACAGCCCTGTGCATGCCGGCCGGTCCGTTCCCGCGGCTCGACATCGTGGCCACCACCGGCTCCACCAACACCGACCTCGTGGAGCACGCGCAGGTGGAGGCGGCCGGCTGGCCGGACCTCAGCGTGCTCGCAGCGGAGACCCAGACCGCGGGGCGCGGCCGGATGGATCGCAGCTGGGTGGCACCGGAACGCTCCTCGCTCTTCGTGAGCGTGCTCCTGCGCCCCTTCAACCGGCACGGACGGCCCGTCCCCACCACCGCCTACTCCTGGTTCTCACTCCTCGCCGCGCTGGCGCTCGCCGAGAGTGTCGAGGAGCGCACCAGGATCTCCCCGCAGCTCAAGTGGCCCAACGACGTCACCGTGGACGGCCGGAAGCTCGCCGGTGTCCTGGCCCAGTTCGTGCCGGGCGCGGGTGCCGAGCCGCCCGCCGTCGTCGTCGGGGTGGGGCTGAACGTCAGCCTGACCGACGACGAACTCCCCGTGCCCACCGCCACGAGCCTGCTCCTCGAGTACGCGGGGACCACGGACCGCAATGTCCTCCTGAAGTCCTTCCTGCGCACGTTCGCCGACCACTACCGCGCTTTCTGCGACGTGGACGGCGATGCCGGCGCCGCGTGGGACGCCGGGCCCTCGCTGCTGGCGCGCATCGGCGCCCGGATGGCGACGCTCGGCCAGGACGTCCGTGCGGAGCTGCCCGGCGGCACCGTGGTGGCAGGGCGCGCGCTCTCCCTCGACGCCCGCGGCGGTCTCGTGGTGCGCGACGACGACGGCGAGCGGCACACTATCTCCGCGGGCGACGTGGTGCACTTGCGCCCGCAGGCGTAGCCCGTGCGGATCAGGCTGCTGCCCGGGGAGCGCGTCCTCGTCCGCACCCGACCCAACCCCCTGCCGCTCGTCCGGCCGGTCATCGCCGGGTTCCTGATCCTCGCCCTCGGGGGGTTCGGGCTCGGCTACCTCGCCCGGCCGGACCTCCCCGGCGGCCTGGCCGAGTCGCAGACCGTGCTCCTGCCGGTGGTGTTCGCCATCGCGGTGCTGCTGCTCCTCCGCGTGGTGGTGAGGCCGCTGGTGCGCTGGGCGAGCAACCGGTACGTGCTCACGAGCATGCGGCTCATCCACCGGACGGGGACCACGCGCCGCACCGAGCACCAGATCAACCTGTCCGCGATCTCGCAACTCCAGACGGAGCAGGGGCTGATCCAGCGGATGATGGGCAGCGGGACGCTCGTCGCGGACCTCGGCTTCGACCGGTCGCACGCCTACCGGCACGTTCCGCAGATTGCAACGTTCAAGGACTATGTGGTCCAGGCGATCGGCGAGCTCCCGCTGACCCGCATGTTCGACGGAGTAGACATGGAAATCGATCCGCAGTACGCCCGCGGCGGGACGCCCCGGGTGCAGCAGGAATGGAGGGACGCGCAACCGTGACAGTCGAGGACCGCCGCAAGGCAGGGCAGCCCGCCGACCCCGAAGGTGGTGCCGCGGGCGCGCCCGACGCCGGCGCCGGCGGAGGCACCGCCGACGTCGTCGCTTCCGCCGAGGCCATCCGGGCGTCCGGGCAGACCGACGACGCCCCCGACACCGCGGCCTCGACGGCGTCCAAGGCCGTCTGGCAGCTGCTGCCGGACATGGCGACCGGCAGCGGCCCGGAGCCCACGCCGTCGGACGCGGTCCCGATCTCACTGGACCGCGAGACGATCCGGCGGCTGGAACGCGAACTCCTCGGGGCCGAGCGCACACTCAAGCGCCGCGATATCGCCGCGGGCGCGGGCGTGTCCCTGCTGTCCGCGCGCAAGCTGTGGCGCGCCATGGGCTTCCCCAACATCGGGGACGACGACGTCGCGTTCACCGAGAAGGACCTCGGCGCCCTCACCACGATCATCGATCTGGTGCGCCAGGAGCAGCTCACCGAGGACGCGGCCATCTCCATCACGCGGGCGGTGGGCCAGATGACGGACCGCATGGTGGTCTGGCAGATCGAGGCGATCGTGGAGGAGATGGTCGCGCAGCGCGGGCTCTCCGACGCCGAGGCGCGGAAGACCCTCGTCTCCGAGCTGCCGGACCTCATCGAGCCGCTCGAGAAGACGCTGGTCTACGCCTGGCGCCGGCAGATGAACGCCGCGGTCCAGCGGCTGGCGCTCCGCGCCGAATCGGGCCTGGCCTCGAGCGAGACGGGCCGCGCCGGCGACGAGCAGGACGCCCCGCTGCCGCTCGCGCGTGCCGTGGGCTTCGCCGACCTCGTCTCCTACACGAGCCTGTCCCGGCAGATGAACGAGCGGACGTTGGCGCAGCTCGTGCAGCGGTTCGAGAACAAGAGCGCCGAGATCATCTCCGTGGGCGGCGGCCGGCTCGTGAAGACGATCGGCGACGAGGTCCTCTACATCGCCGAATCCCCGGAAGCCGGGGCCGAGATCTCGCTGGCGCTGGCCAAGGCCTTCTCCGAGGACGAGTTCCTCCCCGCCGCACGCTGCTCCCTCGTCTGGGGCCGCGTGCTCTCGCGGCTCGGCGACATCTACGGCCCGACGGTCAACCTCGCGGCGCGGCTCACCGCGCTCGCCGAACCCGGCGAGGTCCTCGTCGATTCCGGCACCGCCGCGACGCTCACCGCCAATGAGAAGTTCGTGCTCACGCCGCACGAGCCGCGACAGGTGCGCGGCTTCGGAGAGGTGCAGCCGGTGACCCTCGCGCGGGGGACCGGCACGGGGATCATCCTCGACTGACGCGACGATCCCGCGGGTCCTCCGGTGGCGCCTCGCCGTCCCGGACCGGGCAAAGGGCAGAATGGGGACATGACTGACCAGCAAGGCTGCCTCGAAGCCCCGGCCCTCCGGCCATGCATGCCCGTACCCGGGCCCGTCCTGTCCTCCCAGGCCGTCCACCCGTCCGGGAGAGCGGCATGAGTGAGCCGCAGGTGCATGGCTCACACGCCGTCGACGTCGGCCTGACCCCTGACAAGACATCCGACGGCACACCCGACGGCACCGCCGGTTCCGCCCCCCGCCAGCAGGACTCGGGGACGGCGCCCGGCCTCGATCTCCGGCTCGCGTACGGCTTCGGCACCGATCGTGGGCTGCGCCGCGAATTGAACGAGGACTCCTTCCTCGCCGTCGAGCCCATCTTCGCCGTGGCGGACGGCATGGGCGGGCACGAGGCCGGCGAGGTGGCCAGCAGTGTCTGCGTCCGCACGCTGGAAGCCAGCAGCGTCGCCGGGACCCGGATGCCCCGGCTCACGGCAGCCGAGCTCGAGGACATCATCCGGCAGGCCGACCACGGCATCCGGACCGAGGCCGGCGGGCAGGCGGGCACCACCCTGACGGGCGTCGTGCTCGTCGAGGAGTCGGGCGCCCCCCACTGGCTGTTCTTCAACGTGGGGGACTCCCGGGCGTACCGGCTGAGCAGCGGCACCTTCGGACAGATCTCCGTGGACCACTCCGAGGTCCAGGAACTCGTGGACCTCGGGAGCATCACCGAGGATCAGGCCCGGACCCATCACCGGCGGCACGTGGTGACCCGGGCACTGGGGACCGGCGACGACGCCGACCCGGACTTCTGGCTGATGCCGGTGGAGGACCGCGACCGCATCCTGCTCTGCTCGGACGGACTGAGCGGCGAGGTGACCGATGAGGACATCCACTCCATCCTGGCCACCGTCCCGGATCCGCAGGAGGCATGCGACGAGCTGATCGCCGCCGCGCTCCGATCCGGAGCCCGGGACAACGTCACCGTGATCGTCGTCGACGCCTTGGACGCGCAGGGGGACGGGACGCGGTCCGGCGCCGCCGCGGGCGGCCGCTTCGCCGCCGACGGCGACAGGTGGCCGGTGTCAGGGGCGTAGGGCAGGATAAGGAAAGTGACTCCAGGACCTGACAGTGCATCGGTAGACGCCACCCCCGCCGGGCAGGGCGGCCCGCCCAGCGAGGAGCTCCGCGAGGAGTACGCGCAGCTCGCCGAGGACGTGCGCGCGCATCGCACCGCGTACTACCAGGACGCCGCGCCCACGATCTCCGACGCCGCGTTCGACGCCCTGTTCCGGCGCCTCGAGGAGCTCGAGGCGCTGCATCCCGAGCTCGTCGCGAACGACTCGCCGACGCAGGAGGTGGGCGGCGAGGTGTCCGCGGCCTTCACACCCGTGGACCACCTCGCCCGCATGTACAGCCTCGAGGACGTCTTCTCGCTCGACGAACTGAAGGCCTGGCTGGATCGCGCGAGCGCCGGCGTGGAGCAGCGCAGCCCAGGCGCGACCGTCGAGTGGCTGACGGAGCTCAAGATCGACGGCCTCGCCGTGAACCTGCTCTACCGCGACGGCGAACTGGTGCGCGCCGCGACGCGCGGCGACGGCGTCACGGGGGAGGACATCACCCACAACGTCCTCACCATCGCCTCGATCCCCCGGCACCTCGCGGGCACGGACCACCCCGAGGAGGTGGAGATCCGCGGCGAGGTGTTCTTCCCGACGAAGGAGTTCGGCCAGCTCAACGAGCGTATGGTGGCCGCCGGCAAGGCGCCCTTCGCCAACCCCCGGAACGCGGCCGCCGGCTCCCTGCGCCAGAAGGACCCGGCCATGACGGCCGAGCGCCCGCTGGACATGTACGTGCACGGCATCGGTGCGCGGACGGGGCTGTCGACCGGGACGCAGTCGGAGACCTACGAGCTGCTGAAGGGATGGGGTTTGCCGACGTCGCCCTATTACAGGGTGTTCCACAGCCAGGACGAGGTCGTCGACTTCATCGGCCACCACGGCGATCACCGCCACGACCTGCTGCACGAGATCGACGGCATCGTGGTCAAGGTGGACAGCTTCGCCCTGCAGCGCGCGCTCGGCCACACCTCCCGCGTGCCCCGGTGGTCCGTGGCCTACAAGTACCCGCCCGAGGAGGTGAACACGCGGCTGCTGGACATCCTCGTGAACGTCGGCCGGACCGGCCGCGTCACGCCGTTCGGGCTCATGGAACCGGTCAAGGTCGCCGGCTCCACCGTGGGGATGGCCACGCTCCACAACCAGGAGGTGGTCAAGGCCAAGGGCGTCATGATCGGCGACATCGTGGTGCTGCGGAAAGCGGGCGACGTCATCCCCGAGATCGTGGGGCCGGTCATGGCCCTCCGGGACCCGGAGAAGGTGCGGCCGTTCGTCATGCCCACGGAGTGCCCCTCTTGCGGCACCCCGCTGCAGCCGGCGAAGGAGGGTGACGTCGACATCCGCTGCCCCAATGCCCGGTCCTGCCCCTCGCAGCTGCGCGAGCGGGTGTTCCACCTCGCCGGCCGCGGAGCCTTCGACATCGAGGCCCTCGGTTGGGAGGCGGCCATCGCCCTCACGCAGCCCGCCGAGCCCGAGGTGCCCCCGATCACCACCGAGGCCGACATCTTCGACCTCACCCCGGAGAAGCTGGCGGATGTCCGGATCGAGCGGGACAAGAAGGTCAAGGGCGTGGTCACGGGCCGCGAACTCGTGCCCTACTTCTACTCCAAGGGCACCGCGAAGAAGCCCTCCGAGCCGAGCGCCACCACCCGGAAGCTCTTCACCGAACTCCAGAAGGCGAAGACGCAGCCGCTGTGGCGCGTGCTCGTGGCGCTGTCCATCCGGCACGTCGGCCCGACGGCATCGCGGGCCCTCGCCACGGCCTTCGGGTCCATGGAGCGGATCCGTGCAGCGAGCGAGGAGGAGCTCGCGAATGTCGACGGCGTCGGCCCGACCATCGCCGTCGCCCTCACCGAGTGGTTCACTGAGGACTGGCACCGCGAGATCGTCGACCGGTGGGCCGCAGCGGGGGTGCGCATGGAGGACGAGGTCGATGAGAGCACGCCCCGCACCCTCGAGGGCCTGACCGTCGTCGTGACCGGGTCCCTCGAGCGGTACAACCGCGACGAGGCGAAGGAGGCGATCATCACGCGCGGCGGCAAGGCCGCCGGCTCGGTCTCGAAGAACACGAGCTACGTGGTGGCCGGGGAGAACGCGGGCACCAAGCTGGAGAAGGCCGAGTCGCTGGGCATCCCGGTCCTGGACGAGGAGGGTTTCATCGCCCTCCTCGAGAACGGCCCCGCGGGCGCCGGGCCCGAGGACGGGGGAGCCGGCGGGGACGACGGCGACAATGGCGTCGACGAGAGCGAGGACACCGAGGTGGCCGCGGAGCTGGAGGCCGGGGCCGGTGTGGATCCCACCGGGAGGGCCACCCCATGACGCCCTCGACACCCGCCTCCGGCGGTGGGGCACCCTCTCCGGAGGTGCTCCTCCATCTCGCCAGGCAGGCCGCCGCGGCGGGCGCCGCAGTGCTGGCCCGGCGTGATCCCGAGGCGCTGGACGCCACCAGCAAGAGCTCGGACAGCGACTGGGTGACCGCCTTCGACGTCGCCGCGGAGCACGCGGTCCGCACCGTCATCAAGGGCGCGCGGCCGCACGACGCGATCACGGGCGAGGAACTCGGCACCACGGTGCCCGCCGGATTCACGCCCGACGGCGACCGCGTCCGCTGGTCGATCGACCCCCTCGACGGCACCACCAACTTCATCCGCAACATCGTCTACTACGGCACGTCCGTGGCCGCCGCCGGCGCCGACGGCACCTGGCTCGCCGGTGTCGTGCGCGCGCCCGCCCTGCACCGTATCTACTGGGCGTCCCGCGGCGGGGGAGCCTGGCTGAGCGACCACGGGTCCGTGCGGCGCCTCGTCGGGCCGCGCACCGGGACGGGACGCCTCCTCGGCACAGGCTTCTCCTACGACGCCGCCACCCGGGCCGAGCAGGTCGTGGCCCTCGGCGCGCTCCTCGGGGGCTACGGTGATGTCCGCCGCCTCGGCTCGGCCGCCCTCGACCTCTGCCTCGTGGCAGACCGCACACTCGATGCCTTCGTGGAGCGCGGCCTGCACGAGCACGATTACGCGGCGGGCGCCCTGATCGCCGAGGAAGCAGGCCTGGCCGTCCACCGGCCACCGCTCCGGCCGATCCTCGACGGCGGCCCCACCGAGGCCGAGCGGCTGGCCGGCGTCACCGCCGCCGGGCCCGCAGGCCTCATCGGCTCCCTCACCGGTTCCACGTCGGGTTCCTCGTCCGGTTCAGCGTCCGGCGAGGGCCGGGCATGACAGTCCCGTCCTGGCAGAAGATCCTGTCCACGCTCGCCGGCGGGCGCTCCCGCGAGCTGTACGCGGGGGCCGTGCTGGGGCAGCCCCTCGATGCCACGCCGAAGGAGCTGCAACGGCTGGTCGACGCCGGCCTGCTGACGCCGGAGCATGCCGTCGCTGAGGGGCTGTTCAAGGAGGTGCTCGCCGCCGCGGCGCCCGCCACTCCGAAGGGGGTGGACCGCTTCTTCCGGAACGGGCGGATCGATGGCCTGCCGCGCGCCGGTCAGGACCGCACCGACCTGCTGGCGCACCTCGCCGGGAGGCTCCTCCCGGCCGACGAGGAGCTCGGCGAACCAGAGGTCAACCGGTTACTCGCGACGGTCACGAGCGACATCCCGACCCTGCGGCGTGCTCTCGTTGACCACGGCTTCCTGGAGCGGAACCCTGACGGGTCCGGCTATCGGCGGGTGGCGTCGTCCTGAAGGATCCTGGGGAGCCCCTGGCGTAGTGGTACTGGTCATCGGGACTGGTCTGCCGTCCGCTTCGGGCCTCTCGGAGGCGGGTTGGTCAGAACTCCTGCCTGCAGGTCAGGCCGAGAGCAGTTCAGCCCGTCGGGATCGCCGCGCATAAGGGTATGCGGGAGTGGAGTGATCCTCCGGCGCGTGGCTCGGGGGTGTGGGCGGCCGGGCGTATCTCCCGGGTTCCTGCGCGTGTTCCCGCTCCTGCTCGAGTTCGCGTTCGTTCTGGTTGTTACCGGGGAGCGGTGGTGCCGTGGAATGGTAAATATGCCCGGTGGGCGTGTGGAGTTCGAGGGCATGCCGGGCCCCAGGGTCCGGGTGCACCGTGGCCTTCCAGCCGGGGAGCTCCTTGGTGTGGTTGCAGGCCTCACACAGCCCGGCACCGTTGGTGAGGTTCGTGGGCCCGTTGGTGTGCCAGGGGTTGATGTGGTCGTAGTGGCGGATCGGCGCGTCACAGTACGGGGTCCGACACAGGTGGTCGCGGGCCTGGATGAACCGCCGCTGCCCGGGAGTGAACAACCGTGCCCGGGAGTCGACGGCCACCAGCTCCCCACTCCCAGGAGCGGTATAGAGACGCCGGAGCCACACCTCGAACCCTTGACGGGTTGATGGATCGGACGCGTTACCTGATGCGGATCCGGCGGCCTGACCGATCAGCGGGTCGCTTGCCGGTGGGGAGGCGTGCTCGGCGTCGTCGCCGCGGTCCTGCCCGCCTGCCTGCCCGCCGGGTTGCGTCCCAGGCTGCAGGGCGGACCGCACCGATGAGCGCTGGAACGCTGGGCCGGTCGAGCGCCCGGCGGGTCCTGCTGCCGGGGTGGTGGGCTTCTGGGCGAGGAGGTCCCTCGCCCAGCCGGCCGGGACGATGCCGTAGCCGGGCAGGCGGGCCGGTTCGCTGTCGCCCTGGAGCAGGGTCCGGTCCGTCATGATCAGCTGCACCTCGACCCGGGAGAACCCACCCGGGGTGCCCGTGGTCCGCTCCACCAGCGCATCCGCCATCAACTGCCCACGGCTGCGCTGATCGCCTTCCGCCCGGCAGGCGTCGGCGTGCCGGGAAAGCTCCGCGTGCACCGCCACCCCCTCGGCCACGGGCAGCAGGGCGGTCAGGTAGGTCATGGTGTCCGGGGCCGGACGCAGACTCACATGCCGCTCCGACGCCGCGTGACTGGCCCGCTGGGTGACCGAGCGGGGATCCCGCCGATACGCCGCCGCCCGGGCGGCCGCGGCGATCTGCTGGTCCCCGGCACCCTCGAACGTCCCCGTGTCCGGCGCCAACTCCTCGTCGACCGCGCACCGATCCGCCGCCGACAGGCAGCCGGTCTCCCGCACCAGCAGGGTCGCCCGCCACTCGTTCAACAGTCCCGCCTCCAAAGCGGCCTGAGTGTGGGGCATCTCCGTGACCAACGCCCTCGCCATCCCCAGCAACCGCCCACCGCGGGCCGGGGACTCACGCCGGGCGAGGGCGATCTGCGCGGCCACACCCTTGCCCTGTTCGGCGACCGGGACACCGGCGGCGGCCTGGGACCGACGCTGGTCGAGGTCGAACGCGACCGCATCCCGGGCCTGCCGAGCGGCGAGCATGGACTTCAACTCCTCCAGGTCCCGAACCTCATCGATCAACCCCGAACCATCCGACGGCATCGGGAGGGAGGCCAGTACGTCGATCAGATCCCGCACACAACCCACCCGCACGAAACCCGCCGGAACAAAACCCGGTGAAATACAGCCGGGCGGAACAGCACCAGGAGCAACAGAGGCCGACGGACCAACACCCGGTGAGACGCGGTCCGGCGGGACAGAGGCCGGCGGGACAGCAGCAGATCCGACGTCACCCTGGTGGGCAGCACCACCGGACCCGGTAGCGCTGAACTGATGAATCAATTCGCGCAGCTGCCGGATGAGTTCAGCACGCCCCGGGCCCATCGGAAGGGACGCCACCAGGTCGATCAGATCCTGCACAGAGTCACCGGGAAGCATCGCCGCCGGGACAGCGACGGATGGGACAGCAATCGACTGGATCGGATCGGACGAGGCGCCGACCAGCCGCGATAGCCCACCCGTATCGGTGGTGTCGAGTGGAGCATTCCTGCTGCTGTCCATACTGAATTCTCCCAACCGCCACCGACATTCTGAGGCCGTCACGGCCTGTCGGCGCACGGTGAAACCCCGTCGATTCTTGGTGACGGCGCCTGTCCTCCACTCGTCCTGTGGCGAGCACCTGATGGCACCGATCGAGTGACGGAGGACGAGCAGGATGCATGTGGAAGTTGGCCCTCGACCCTCAGGCCGCAGGCGTCGTCAGGGACGGGCAGGATCACCTCGGGAGCGTGATCCCGAGCCGGGCGATCCGGCGGTAGATGGTCGCGCGGCTGATGCCGAGCTCCGCCGCCGCCGCGGTGACCGTCGCCCCCGGCTGTGCCAGGCTCCGGACGATCTCGTCGCGTTCGACCGCTTCGATCCGGCTCAGGTGCGGGCCGGGCCTGCCGACGATGTAGGCGGGTAGATGCCGGACGTCGATCCGCTCCGCACGGACCGCGGCGTCGTGGACCACGGTGAAGAGTTCGTCGACGTTGTCCGGCCAGTCATGCGCCAGGAGTACCCGCTCGGCGGCGGCGGTGAAGTCGATCTCGCGCAGCCGCGTCTGGCGGGCGGCGAACCGTGCCAGCTGGACGACGTCGTCGCCCCGGTCCCGCAACGGTGGGACGGCGATCACGGTGTCGACCGCGGCGGCCAGTGGACGGGGGATGGCGTCCACATCGGTGGCCGTGACCGCCCACGCGAGGGTCGGCGTCGTTCCCTCTCCCGACGGCGGGAGCGCCCGCAGTGCGCGGACGGCATGCCCGTGGAGCTCCTGGGCCGCCCAGGCGGGCAGGAGATCGATGTTCTCGACGATCACCGCGGTGTCCGCCTTGGCCAGTTCGGGGGTCCACAGCGACAGCCACGCGTCGACATCGTCCGGCGCGGGCGCGGCAGCGGACAGGATCCGGGCACCGGGTCGTGAGGAACGGAAGGCCTGGGCGAGGAGCGTCGCACGCCCCGCGCCGTGTTCCCCGACGGCGGCCACGACGCGCCCGGCCGCCAACGCGTGCGTCGCCTGGTCGAGCGCACCCGTCCACGACGAGGACAGGGCGCGCAGGGTCCCTGCGGCGGGTTCGATGCTGTCGCGCCGCATCCGGAACACGCCGCCCTTGGGCCCCGGCTTCTGCCGGCGGCCGTGGACCCGGGCGAGCATCAGTGCCGTGGCGTTTCCGGCCGCCGACTGCGCCAGGGCCAGCAGCAGCGCGGGTGAGGCATCGGACCAGGTGGTGATGTTGACGCAGCCCTCGAGGATCCCGCTGACCGGATCGAAGACGGGCGCGGCGGCACAGGTATAGGTGCGCAGGCTGGCGCTGTAGTGCTCCTCCGCGCGGACCAGGACCGGTGAGCGGTCCGCGAGTGCCAGTCCCATCCCGTTGGTCCCGGCGTCCCGCTCGGAATAGGTGAAGCCGGGGGCCAGATGCACACGGTCGAGGGCCCGCAGGAGGGTGGAGCTCCCGCTCAGCCGTTCGAGCAGCAGGCCGTCGGCGTCGGTGAGCATGAGACTGACGGGCTCGTCCGCCAGCGTGCCGCGCAGGGCCCTGAGCACCTCCTGTCCGCACTGGAAGAACAGGGAGTCCCTGGGGGCAGAGCCGGCCCAGCTGGGGTCCACCTCCTCGGCCGACACCCCGTACTCCTCGCTGCGCTGCCACGAGGCGACCAGGCGTTTGGCCGTGACGGGCAGGGGCCCGGTGTCCGGGTCCCTGCCCGGCGTGAAGAGCTCGCCCTCCTGGTTCGGCACCATTGCCGCCCTCCTCGTTCGATGGTCGAGGCTGCTGATCCGCGTCTCACCACAAGAAATGGATCGTCTCAAAATGAGACACACCCCGCGCGATGGAAGCCATCTTCGCACCTAACGTCGGTCCTGTCGCGACTACGGGAGTTGCCAGGAGGAGATCGAAGATGTACAGCAAAGACGGCGAGAACTATTTCATTGTCGACGCGCACATAGCCCTCTGGGACGCCCGTCCCGAGAACCAGCGCAGCATCCACGGCAAGCAGTTCATCGATTGCTTCTACGACTACCACCGCAACCTCTCCCCGGAATCGGAGACGTGGAGTTACGAGGACTACCTCTACCAGGGCGGCGAACGCCTCATGAAGGACCTGTTCACGGACGGGTACGTCGACCACGCCATCTTCCAGCCGGCGTACCTCGGCGAGTTCTACCACCGGGGGTTCGGGCAGACCGAGGAGGCCTACGGACTGGCGTCGGCGCACCCGGACAAGCTCACCTACAACCACTGCTTCGATCCCCGTAACGGCGAGGCGGGCCTGGATCAGCTGCGCGCCGATCACGAGCGGATGGGCTTCAAGGGCGTGAAGCTGTACACCGCGGAGTGGCATGGCGACTCGCGCGGCTACAAGCTGTCCGACCCCTGGGCCACCCGGTACTTCGAGGAGTGCCGCGCCCTCGGGATCAAGAACATCCACGTCCACAAGGGCCCGACCATCCGGCCCCTCGACCGGGACGCCTTCGACGTCTCCGACGTCGACCACGCCGCCACCGATTTCACCGACCTCAATTTCATCGTGGAGCACGTCGGTCTGCCCCGGCTGGAGGACTTCTGCTGGATCGCCACGCAGGAGCCCAACGTCCACGGCGGCCTGGCCGTGGCGATGCCGTTCATGCACACCCGTCCGCGGTATTTCGCCCAGATCCTCGGCGAGCTCATCTACTGGATCGGGGAGGACCGCATCCAGTTCTCCAGCGACTACGCGCTGTGGACACCGCGGTGGCTCGTCGAGCAGTTCGTGGACTTCCAGATCCCGGAAGACATGACCGAGTACGCGCCGCTCACCATCGCGCAGAAGAAGAAGATCCTCGGCCTCAACGCGGCGAAGATGTACGACATCCCGGTGCCCGCGGAGCTCCAGCTCCCCGATGCCGAGGAGACCGCGACGGGGCCCCGGCAGCCGGAACGGGCCGATCTCGCGAGCGCACAATGACCCCTGCGCACGCCGAACTCGCCGGGAGCGCGCACCGGGTCACCGAGGACGACGTCCGCCGGAGCCTCGACGCGGTCTTCGATCCGGAGCTCGACGAGCCCATCACCGAACTCGGGTTCGTCCGATCCATCCAGGTGGACGGCGAGGGGGACGGGGGCCCGGATCCCACGGTCCGGGTGCACCTGCGCCTGCCCACGTCCTTCTGCTCGCCGAACTTCGCCTACCTCATGGCGTCCGACAGCAAGGATGCGGTGTCGGCGATCCCCGGTGTGGCCGCCGTCGTCGTCGAACTGGACGACCACCACGACTCGGACCTGATCAACACGGGTCTCGCGGCGGACGCCGGGTACCGCGGCACATTCCTCCACGAGGCCGAGGACAGCCTCGAGGACCTGCGGCACACGTTCCGGCGGAAGGCGCACACGGCCGCCATGGAGCGCTGCCTCACCGGTCTGCTGCGCGCCGATGCCGGGCTTCGGGTGGAGGACGTCGGCGGGGTGCGCCTGAAGGACCTCCCGCCGGGCCGCGAGACGGACGCGCTGCTCCGCCGACGGGCGGCGCTCGGGCTGTCCGGAGATGCCGACGCGCCCGTGCTGGTCGACGACGACGGCCGCCCCTATCCCGTCGAGGCCGTCCCGCTCGCCCTGCGCCGTGCCCGGTCCACCCGCATCTCCATCGACGGGAACGCGCACTTCTGCCGGGGGCTCCTCCGCACCCGCTACGAAGGCTCCGGCGCGGACCAGGCCTTCCGGCCGGAAGGCGCCGAGGACGCCGACCGCCACGCCCTACTACCCCTCAGCGTTAAGGAACTCCACTCATGAGCACCATGCGAGCAGTCCAGGTCGTCGGCTACCACCAAGCTCTGAAGATGGCCGAGGTGCCGATGCCGAGCATCAGCGGTCCGTTCGACGTCGTCGTCAGGGTCGGCGGTGCGGGGGTCTGCCGCACCGACCTGCACATCCTCGAGGGCCAGTGGGAGGAGAAATCCCAGGTCCATTTGCCCTACACCATCGGGCACGAGAACGCCGGCTGGGTGCATGCCGTCGGGAGCGCCGTGACGAATGTCGGCGTGGGCGACAAGGTGATCCTCCACCCCCTCATGACGTGTGGCCTGTGCCGCGCCTGCCGGTCCGGGGACGACGTGCACTGCGAGGTCAGCCAGTTCCCGGGGATCGACACCAACGGGGGCTACGCCGAGTACCTCCTGACCACCGCCCGCTCGGTGGTCATGATCGACGACTCCCTGGAGCCGGCGGACGTCGCGGCCCTCGCGGACGCCGGCCTCACCGCCTACCATGCGGCCGCCAAGGCCGCGAAGCGGCTCACGCCCCGTGATACGTGCGTCGTCATCGGTGCCGGCGGACTCGGGCACATCGGCATCCAGGTCCTGAGGGCGCTCACCCCCGCGCGCATCGTCGTCGTGGACCGCAGTGCAGCGGCCCTCGAGCTTGCACGGGACATCGGGGCGCACGAGGGCGTCCTGGCCGACGGGAACCAGGTGGAGCGTGTGCTCGCCCTCACCGATGGGAAGGGTGCGGAGGCCCTCGTCGACTTCGTCGGCGAGGGCGGCGCCACCGCACAGGGCATCGCGATGCTGCGCCGGGCGGGGGACTACTACGTGGTGGGCTACGGCGAGAACATCGACGTCCCGACCATCGACATCATCTCGACCGAGATCAACATCATCGGCAACCTCGTCGGCTCCTACAACGACCTGCAGGACCTCATGGCCCTGGCGGCCCGCGGTGCCGTCACCCTCCACACGCAGAAGTACGCGCTGGACGATTTCCAGCAGGCCATCGACGACCTGGACGAGGGCCGGGTGAGAGGCAGGGCCATCCTCGTGCCCTGACACCACGACCGATCGTCACGAGAGACCACCCGCCAACCCACGAGACCCCCAGGAGGTCCCCATGCCCAGTCCCATCCGTTCCGTCATCAGCCCCGGCCGGTACGCCCAGGGTCCGGGGGCCATCTCCCGGCTCGGCGAATACCTCGCACCGATCGGGAGCACACCGCTCGTCGTCGCCGACGACGTCGTCTGGGGTTTCGTGGGACACGACGTGACCTCGTCCCTCCAGGCGGCCGGGCTGCCCGTGACGCGGGAGGCGTTCGGGGGTGTGCCGTCGGCCCGGGAGATCGACCGCCTCGTCGAGGTGATCAAACGGACGAAGGCCGACGTCGCCGTTGCGGTGGGCGGGGGAAGCACCATCGACGCCGTCAAGGCCTCCGGATTCCTGGCCGGCATCCGGTGGGTCACCGTCCCCACCGTCGCGTCGACCGACGCCCCGACGTCGGCCCTGGCCGTGGTCTACACCGAGGACGGCACCTTCGAGGAATACCGCTTCTTCCCGCGCAACCCGGACCTCGTCCTCGTCGACTCCCGGATCGTCGCCAACGCCCCGGCGGCCTTCCTCGCCGCTGGAGTGGGCGACGCCCTGGCGACATGGCTCGAAGCGCGGGCGACGGCGGCGTCGAGCTCCCTGACGATGGCGGGAGGGCTGCCCACTCTCACCGGCACGGCCCTCGCTCGCCTGAGCTGGGACGTCCTCTGGGACAACGCCCTGCCGGCCCTCGATGCGGTCCGCGACCACCTCGTCACCCCGGCCGTGGAGAAGGTGATCGAGGCCAACACGCTCCTCTCGGGCCTCGGCTTCGAGTCGGGCGGCCTGGCCGCGGCCCACGCCATCCACAACGGTCTCACCGCGGTGCCGCAGACCCACGGACTGGCGCACGGTCAGAAGGTCAACATCGGCTCCCTGACCCAGCTCATCCTCGAGGGCGCCCCGACACAGGACATCCGCGACTTCATCGAATTCACGACGCGGGTCGGCCTGCCCACCACCCTGACGGAGATCGGGCTGGCCCCGGAGGACACCAAGGAACTCGAACTCATCGCCACCACGGCGACCGTGGCGGGCGAGACCATCCACGCCATGCCGTTCGAGGTCCGGCCCGCGGACGTCGTCTCCGCGCTCACGTCCATCGAGCGGTTCGCGCGGCGGGTCCGGGAGGAAGCGGGCCTCCCCGCACCGAAGATGTACAAGGCCCCGCACTGACGTGCCCCGCCGGCCCGCCCGGTTCCCGGGGGAAGGGAGGTCTTTCGTCCCTGTCGGTGCAGGCATGATCGGTGTCTACTCGGAGGACCTGGCCCGGATCGGGCCGATCCCACCAAGAGTCTGGAGTTTGTCATGACTGATGCACGGCGATGGCCGCCGTTCGGATCCAGCCGACGGAACTTCCCCTTCAACGCCGGCACCAGGTCTCCCATGGACCTGCTCGATTCGATGGAGCGACTCATCGAGTCGTCGTCGTCCGGTCCGGCCTCCATCCGGGTCGAGGAATTCGTCGACGGGAAGGACATGGTGGTCCGCGCGGAGATGCCGGGACTCGATCCCGACAAGGACATCGAGGTCAGCATCGAGAACGGCTTCCTGCGGATCCGCGCCCACCGCGAGGAGAAGGAAGAGCACAAGGACAAGAACGGGTACCGGACCGAATTCCGGTACGGCGCCTTCCGACGCGACATCGTGCTCCCCGACGGCGTGAAGGACGAGGACATCCGGGCCAGCTACGCCGACGGCGTGCTGGACGTCCGGACGCCGCTTCCGGACGACAAGAAGCCGGAGGGCCCCAGGAAACTCCCCATCACCCGGGCCTGACCCAGGCCGGGGGAGGAACGGCGTCCGCCGGGACGACGGCGTCCCGGCGGCGTCGCCGCGTGACAAGGCCGCGTGACAAAATGGATCGGTGACCAACGCACCCTCAGGGAACGCCCTCTCCGATGCCCGCATCACCATCCGGCCCATCCAGCCCGAGGACTACGACGACGTCCGCCGCATCACGCGCGGCGCCTACCTCGACGCCGGGTACTTCACCGACGAGGCGCACCCCTACATGGCCGTGCTGGCCGACATCGAGCACCGCGCCGAGCACGCCGAGGTCTGGGTGGCGGAGCGCGGCGGCGTCGTCGTCGGGTCGGTCGCCCTCACCTTCGCGGGCCAGCGGTACACGGACATCGCCGTCGACGGGGAGCTGGAGTTCCGCATGCTCGCCGTGGACCCGGCGGTGCAGCGCGGCGGGGTGGGCCGGGCCATGGTGGAGCGCATCATCGAGCACGCCCGCACCCTCCCCGGCATCGAGGCCGTGAGCCTGACGAGCGGTTCCGACATGGTCCGGGCGCACCGCCTCTACGAGTCGATGGGCTTCGTCCGCGTGCCGGGCCGGGACTGGGAGGTCCCGAACGAGGACATCCTGCTCTGGGTGTTCCGCCTGCCCCTGTAGGCGTCCGCGTCCGTCGTCGTCGGGTGCCGGCCCCGCTGATGCCGGGCGCCGACCGCGCCAGCACTAGACTGGAGGCAGATACCCACCTCCGACTTCCAGGGGAGATCCATGGCTGAGATCAACCGGGACGACGTCGCGCACCTTGCGCGGCTCGCCCACATCGACATGACCGACGACGAGCTCGACCGCATGGCCGGGGAACTCGCGGTGATCGTCGATTCCATCAAGAGCGTGAGCGAGGTCGCCGGCGACGACGTCCCCGCGACGAGCCACCCGATCCCGCTGAGCAACGTGTTCCGCGACGACGTCGTGGGGGAGACCCTCAGCAACGAGGAGGCCCTCCTCGGCGCTCCCGACAACGCCGACGGCCGCTTCAAGGTCCCGGCAATCCTGGACGGGGAGTAACCCATGACCGACCTGATCCACCTCTCCGCCGACGCCCTCTCGCAGAAGCTCGCCGCGAAGGAGGTCTCCGCCGTCGAGGCGACGCAGGCCTACCTCGACCGCATCGACGCCGTGGACGGCGCGATCAACGCGTTCCTGCACGTCAACACCGATGAGGCGCTGCTCGTCGCCGCCGGGGTCGACAAGGCCCGCATCGACGGCGACACGCTGCACCCGCTCGCCGGCGTCCCCATCGCCGTGAAGGACCTGATCGTCACTCGAGGTCAGCCCACCACGGCCGGGTCGAAGATCCTCGAGGGCTGGCAGAGCCCCTACGACGCCACCGTGGTCCGCAAGCTCCGCGCCGCCAGGATGCCCATCCTCGGCAAGACGAACCTCGACGAGTTCGCCATGGGCTCCTCCACCGAGCACTCCGCCTTCGGGCCCACCCGCAACCCCTGGGACCTCGACCGCATCCCCGGCGGGTCCGGCGGCGGGTCCGCGGCCGCCGTCGCAGCGTTCGAGGCACCCCTCGCGCTCGGCACCGACACCGGCGGGTCCATCCGCCAGCCCGGCGCCGTCACCGGCACGGTCGGCGTGAAGCCCACCTACGGCGGTGTCTCCCGCTACGGTGCAATCGCGATGGCGTCCTCGCTCGACCAGATCGGCCCCGTGTCCCGCACGGTCCTCGACAGCGCCCTGCTGCACGAGGTCATCGGCGGCCACGACCCCCACGATTCGACGTCGCTCACCGACCCGGTCGGCGCGCTCGTCGAAGCCGCCCGCCTCGGCCAGGTCGACGGCATGCGCATCGGCGTCATCGAGGAACTCCAGGGCGAGGGCTACCAGGCCGGCGTCCTCACGCGCTTCCACGAGTCGCTCGAGCTGCTGCGCTCGGCGGGCGCCGAGATCGTCGAGGTCTCCTGCCCCAACTTCCGGTACGCGCTCGCCGCCTACTACCTGATCATGCCGTCCGAGGCCTCCAGCAACCTCGCCAAGTACGACGGCGTGCGCTTCGGCCTGCGCGTGGTGCCTGAGGGCACGCCCACGATCGAGCGCGTCATGGGAGCCACCCGCGCGGCCGGCTTCGGCGACGAGGTCAAGCGCCGCATCATCCTCGGCACCTACGCACTGAGCGCCGGGTACTACGACGCCTACTACGGCTCGGCCCAGAAGGTGCGCACGCTCATCCAGCGCGACTTCGCCGCCGCGTTCGAGCAGGCCGACGTCCTGATCTCGCCGACCGCCCCCACCACGGCGTTCAAGCTGGGCGAGAAGCTCAACGACCCGCTGGCGATGTACCTGAACGACGTCGCCACCATCCCGGCGAACATGGCCGGCGTCCCCGGACTGTCGCTGCCCGGTGGCCTCGCGGACGAGGACGGGCTGCCCGTCGGCATCCAGCTCCTCGCCCCCGCCCGCAAGGACGCGCGCCTCTACCGCGTGGGCGCCGTCCTCGAATCGCTGCTCGAAGAGACGTGGGGCGGGCCGCTGCTGGCCAAGGCCCCCGAGATCACAGGTGGTAAGTAATGACTGCTGTAACCGATGAGGTCCTGTCCTTCGACGAGGCCATCGAGAAGTACGATCCGGTGCTCGGGTTCGAGGTCCACGTGGAGCTCAACACGCGGACGAAGATGTTCTCCTCCGCGCCCAACGCGTTCGGGGACGTCCCCAACACCAATGTGACCCCGGTGGACCTCGGCCTGCCCGGCGTCCTGCCCGTCGTCAACGGCGTCGCCGTCGAGTCCGCGATCAAGATCGGCCTCGCGCTCAACTGCAAGATCGCCGAGAAGTGCTACTTCGCACGGAAGAACTACTTCTACCCGGACACCCCGAAGAACTTCCAGACCTCCCAGTTCGAGGACCCGATCGCCTATGACGGCACCATCGACATCGAGCTCGCCGACGGCACCGTGTTCACGGTGGAGATCGAGCGCGCCCACATGGAGGAGGACGCCGGCAAGCTCACCCACATGGGTGGCGCGACGGGTCGCATCCAGGGCGCCGAGTTCTCCCTCGTGGACTACAACCGCGCGGGCGTGCCCCTGATCGAGATCGTCACCAAGCCGATCGTCGGCGCCGGATCACGCGCCCCCGAGCTCGCCAAGGCCTACGTCGCTGCGATCCGCGAGATCGTCAAGAACCTCGGCGTCTCGGACGCCCGCATGGAGCGCGGCAACGTGCGCTGCGACGCGAACGTCTCCCTCAAGCCGAAGGGCCAGGAGAAGTTCGGCACCCGCACCGAGACCAAGAACGTCAACTCCCTGCGCGCCGTCGAGCACGCCGTCCGGTACGAGATCCAGCGGCACGCCGCCGTCCTCGACTCGGGTACGCCGATCCAGCAGGAGACGCGCCACTGGCACGAGGACACGCGCTCGACGACGTCGGGGCGCCCCAAGTCGGACGCCGACGACTACCGCTACTTCCCGGAGCCGGACCTCGTGCCGGTCGTGACGAACGAGGCGTGGATCGAGAAGCTGCGCGCCGAACTCCCCGAGCCGCCCGCCGAGCGCCGCAAGCGCCTGCAGGCCGACTGGGGCTACTCCGACGCCGAGTTCCGCGACGTCGTCAACGCCGGGGTCATGTCCTCGATCGAGGACACCATCACCGCCGGCGTGAGCGCCGCTATCGCCCGCAAGTGGTGGATGGGCGAGATCTCCCGCCGCGCCAAGCTGGCCGACGTCGAGCCCGCCGAGCTCGGCGTGACACCCGAGCTGATCGTCGAACTCAACGCGCTCATCGAGACCGGCAAGATCAACGACAAGCTCTCCCGCGACGTGCTCGACGGCGTCCTCGCCGGCGAGGGCACGCCCGCGGAGGTCGTCGAGAAGCGCGGCCTCGCCGTCGTGTCCGACGACGGCCCGCTGCTCGAGGCGATCGACGGCGCCCTCGCGGCCCAGCCCGACGTCGCGGACAAGATCCGCGGCGGCAAGGTCCAGGCCGTCGGTGCGATCGTGGGCGGCGTCATGAAGGCCACGCGCGGACAGGCCGATGCGGGACGCGTGCGCGAGCTCATCCTTCAGCGCCTCGGCGTCGAAGGCTAGCACCGGCAGCATCCACGGGGAGGGCGCGATGGCGGTACTGCCGAGGGCGGAGATCGACATCGCGCCCTCCCTCGTCAGGTCGCTGCTCGCCGACCAGCACCCGGATCTGGCGGATCTCCCGCTCCGTCCCGCCGGTCACGGGTGGGACAACGTGCTGTTCCGGCTGGGGGAGGATCTCGTGGTGCGGCTGCCGCGCCGCGAGGCGGGCGCCGGGCTGATGGTCGCGGAGCAGCAGTGGGTCCCCCGGCTGACCGCCCACCTCACCCTGCCGACGTCGGCGCCCGTCCGGATCGGCGTCCCCGGCGCCGGCTACCCGTGGCACTGGTCCGTCTCCCGCTGGATCGACGGGGTCAGCGGCATCACCGTGCCCCGGGCCGGGCGCTCTCCTGCGGCCGTCCCGCTCGCGCGCTTCCTCGCCGGGTTCCACCAGCCCGCACCACGTGATGCCCCGGTCAGTCCCGTGGGGCGCGGTGGTCCGCTCGCGGCGCGCGACGACGTCCTGCGGACACGGCTGGCTTCGCTCCCGGACATCCCCGGGGTGCCCACCGCCGCCCTGCTGCGCGTCTGGGACTCCGCCCTCGCCGCACCGGGCCGGCAGAACGCGCCGCTCTGGCTGCACGGCGACCTCCATCCTGCCAACGTCGTCCTCGCGCCCGACGGCACGCTCGCCGGAGTCGTCGACTTCGGCGACCTGTGCTCCGGGGATCCCGCCACGGACCTCGCGGCGGCCTGGCTGCACTTCGACGCCGCCGGTCGGTCCGCGTTCCGCGCCGAGACGCACCGCCTGCGCCCGGTCGACGCCGCGACCTGGGAGCGGGCCCGGGGCTGGGCGCTGAGCATGGGGAGCGCCCTGGCGATGACCTCCGACGACTCCCCGGCGTTCCTCGGCCTCGGCGTGGGGATCCTCGCCGCCGTCCTCGAGGACGGACACCGCTGATACTGTTGCTCCGGGCACATTCCGCCCAGGCACTCGTACCGCACGGCCCCGACGCGATCCGCCGGGGACAGGCGCGGCATGGAAGGAACCGTTCAGTGAAGGCGCTGTACAAATCCGGGGCACACCCCGGCTTCGAGCTCGTGGACCGGCCCGAACCCGACGCGGGGTGGGGTGAGGTCAAGATCCGGGTCGTCACGACGGGCATCTGCGGCACCGACCTCCATATCGAGAGCTGGGACACCTGGGCGCAGGGCATGATCTCCGCGCCGCTGATCCCCGGCCACGAGTTCTACGGTGAGGTCGTCGCCCTCGGCGAGGGCATCCGGGACGTCCGCATCGGGGACCGCGTCTCCGGCGAGGGGCACATCGTCTGCGGGATCTGCCGCAACTGCCGTGCCGGGCGCCGCCAGATGTGTATCCGCACCTCGAGCGTCGGCGTCCAGCGCGACGGCGCGTTCGCCGAGTTCGTCGTCGTCCCCGAGACCAACGTCTGGGTGCACGACGCCACCATCACCCCCGAGCTCGGCGCCGTCTTCGACCCCTTCGGCAACGCCGTCCACACCGCGCTGAGCTTCCCGCTCGTCGGCGAGGACGTGCTGATCACCGGCGCCGGACCCATCGGCCTGATGGCCGTCGCCGTCGCCCGCCACGCGGGGGCCCGCAAGATCGCGATCACCGACGTCTCTGCGCCCCGGCTCGCCCTCGCCTGCGGTGTCGGGGCGGACATCGCCATCGACGTCAGCCGGAGGCGCGTCGCCGACGCGCAACGCGAGCTCGGCATGAAGGAGGGCTTCGACATCGGGATGGAGATGTCAGGTCATGCCACCGCGCTGCCCGAGATGATCGACAATATGAACCATGGCGGGCGGATCGCCATGCTCGGCCTGCCGGCAGGCCCGATCTCCATCGACTGGGGCAAGGTGGTCACGCATATGCTCACCCTCAAGGGCATCTACGGTCGGGAGATGTTCGAGACCTGGTATGCGATGAGCGCCATGCTGCAGTCCAACCGGACCCTGCGCGAGGCCGTCTCGTCCGTGGTCACCGACTGCCTGCCTGCCCGCGAGTGGCAGCAGGGATTCGCAACAGCGCGCAGTGGCGCGAGCGGCAAAGTGGTCCTCGACTGGACCACGCTCTAGGAGGAGTGGAACACCATGTATTCAGCAGTCCGCGACCAGCTCGCCGGGGAACTCGACGAGATCCGCAGTGCAGGCCTGTTCAAGCACGAGCGCCGCATCTCCTCACCGCAGTCCAGCCACATCACGGCCGGCGCGCTGGGGGCCGAGGACGCCCGCGTGCTGAACTTCTGCGCGAACAACTACCTCGGCCTCGCCGACCACCCGGACATCATCGCCGCAGCCAAGACGGCCCTGGACGAGCGCGGCTTCGGCATGGCGTCCGTCCGCTTCATCTGCGGCACCCAGGACCTGCACCTCGAGCTCGAACGCCGTGTCTCGCGGTTCCTCGGCACCGAGGACACCATCCTGTTCTCCTCCTGCTTCGACGCGAACGGCGGCGTCTTCGAATCGCTCCTCGGAGCGGAGGACGCCGTCATCTCCGACGCCCTGAACCACGCGTCCATCATCGACGGCATCCGCCTGTCCAAGGCGCAGCGGTTCCGCTACGCCAACCGCGACATGGCGGACCTCGAGGCGAAGCTGCAGGAGGCATCGGGGGCCCGGCGGCGCCTGGTCGTCACCGACGGCGTCTTCTCCATGGACGGCTACCTGGCGCCGCTCGAAGCCGTCTGTGATCTCGCCGAGCGCTACGACGCGATGGTCATGGTCGACGACTCGCACGCCGTCGGCTTCATGGGCGCCACCGGTGCCGGTACGCCCGAGCACGCCGGGGTCGCCGACCGGGTGGACATCTTCACCGGCACCTTCGGCAAGGCGCTCGGCGGGGCCTCCGGCGGGTACGTGGCCGCCCGCGCCGAGATCGTCGCCCTCCTGCGGCAGCGTGCCCGTCCCTACCTGTTCTCGAACTCGCTCGCGCCGTCGATCGTCGCCGCGACCCTGACCGCCCTGGACCTGGTCCAGAACAGCACCGACCTGCGGTCCACGCTGACAGCCAACGCCGCGCTGTTCCGCCGCCGCATGACGGAGGAGGGCTTCGACCTGATCGCAGGGGAGCACGCGATCGTTCCGGTCATGTTCGGCGATGCCGTCCTCGCGGCCAGGACCGCCGATGCCATGCTTACGCAGGGCGTCTTCGTGACCGCGTTCAGCTACCCGGTGGTCCCGAAGGGCGCCGCCCGGATCCGCGTGCAGCTCTCGGCAGCGCACACGGGGGAGGACATCGAGGCCTGCGTCCGGGCGTTCGTCGCCGCGCGCGCCGAGGTGGCCGCGGGCGGGTCGCGAGCCGCCGTCGGTGGCGCACCGGGCGCGCACGTGGGCTGAGGACAGCACCACCGGGGGCGGGCGAGCCTAGGATGACGGGATGAGCTCCCTCGAGTGCGACGTCCTGATCATCGGCGGCGGCATCGCCGGCCTTTCGCTGGCCTCCGCGCTGGCCCCGTTCTCCAGCGTGGTCCTCGTGGAAGCCGAGCCGACCCTCGGCTACCACACCTCCTCCCGCTCCGCCCGGCAGCTCATCCCGAGCTACGGGCCCGGGCCGGTCCTGGACCTGACGCGGCGCACGCTCGACCTGCTCGACGGGGTGCAGTCCTCCACCGGGCTGCCCCTGACCGTGCCGCGGTCCTTCGTCCTCGTCGGATCCGAGGCCGACGTCGACGCACGGGCGAGCGCCGCGATGCGTCGTATCACCCACGCCGAGGCCCTCGATCTCTGCCCGCAGCTGCGCCCGGGATCCTTCGCTGCCGCCGCCATCGACACGGAGTGCGTGGGGACGGACACGGACCTGCTCCTCGAATACCACCGGCGGAGCGCGAGCGACGACGGCGTCATCATCCTCACCGGGGCGCAGGTCACCGAGGCCCGCTACGACGGCGCGGCCTGGAACGTCCGCGCAGGCTACCGCCCGATCACCGCGGAGGTCGTGGTCGACGCGGCGGGAGCCTGGGCCGACGGCATCGCGGCCCTGTGCGGCGTCGCGCCCCAGGGACTCGTGCCGCGCCGACGGACCGCGGCGATCGTCGCCGCGGGCAACGCCCCCCGGGTGGGGTCCCCGATGGTCGCGGCAGCCGACGACTCCTTCTACTACCGCCCGGACGCCGACGGCGTCCTCATCTCGCCGTGCGAGTCGGAGCCGGCGGAGGCCGGCGACGCGCAGCCCCACCCGGGCGACGTCGAGCGCCTCATCGAGCGGCTCGGGACCGTGACGACCCTCGGGATCACGGCCGTCCACCGGTCCTGGACGGGCCTGCGCACCCAGCGGGACTCCACCGTCCCGGTCGTCGGGTTCGACCGAGGCCACCCCGGCTTCTTCTGGCTCGCGGGGCAGGGCGGGTACGGGTTCCAGACGTCGTCGGGCATCGCCGAACTGGCGACCGTCCTGCTCACCGGCGCCGATCCTGCCGATCTCGGGGCCGACCCGGAGCGGGTGACCGCCGCGGCCGCGGCGCTCCGTCCGGCCTGAGCGCCCGCGCAGCACACATCCGGGTCCGATTCTTCCGGCCCCGGCCGGTCGACGAGTCCGTACAGTGGGGAACGGAGGCGGTCCCGGCGCACGACGTCGGCGGCCGGCCCGATCACCGTCGAGAAAACCCGGCGGACGCGGGGCAGAAGGAATGGAACGGATCATGTCAGCAAGCGGAGGAAACAAGGCGATCATCGCGGCCCTCGCCGCGAACCTCACGATCGCCGCACTCAAGTTCGTGGCCTTCGCGCTCACGCGGTCCTCGTCGATGCTCGCCGAGGGTATCCACTCCGTGGCGGACTCCGGGAACCAGGTCCTGCTGCTCGTCGGCGGCAAGCGTGCCAAACAGCAGGCCAGTCCGGAACACCCCTTCGGCTACGGCCGCGAGCGGTACATCTACGCGTTCATCGTCTCGATCGTGCTCTTCAGCGTCGGCGGCCTCTTCGCGCTGTACGAGGCGTACCACAAGGCCCTGGATCCCCACCCGATCGAGGGCTCCTTCTGGTGGGTACCGCTGGCCGTCCTCGCCGGGGCGATCGTCGCCGAGTCCTTCTCGCTCCGCACGGCCATCCGGGAGTCCAACCCCTCGCGCGGGGGCATGAGCTGGGTGCGCTTCGTCCGCACCGCCAAGTCGCCCGAGCTGCCCGTCATCCTCCTCGAGGACACCGGCGCCCTCCTGGGCCTCCTCTTCGCCCTGTTCGGGGTCTCCATGACGCTGCTCACCGACAACGGCCTGTGGGACGCGGCCGGGACGGCGATGATCGGCCTGCTCCTCGTGGCCATCGCGGCCATCCTCGCCGTGGAGACCAAGAGCCTGCTCCTCGGGGAGAGTGCCTCCGCCGCCCACGTCGCGAAGATCGAGGAGGCCATCGGCAGCGACGGGTCCACCCGGATCATCCACCTGAAGACCCTGCACCTCGGGCCGGAGGAGCTGCTCGTGGCAGCCAAGATCTCGGTGGGGAGCCAGGAGAGCGGCGCACAGATCGCGGCCGCCATCGACGACGCCGAGCAGCGCATCCGGGCGGCCGTCCCGATCGCCAGGCTCATCTACCTGGAGCCCGATCTGTACGCGCCGAAGGATGCCGCGACGCCCTCAGCGAACGGCAGCACAACCAGCGCCCTGCCCGCCGGCGAGTAGTCCGCGCAGGTCTAGGATGATCGCATGAACGTCATCGAAACACGCCTTCCCGGCATCGGGGTCCGGCGCGAGATCGTCACCGGGTCCGGTCGAAGGGTGGGTATCGTCTCGCAGCGCGACGGCGAGCTCGACCTCATCATCTCGAAGGCCAATGACCCGGATGCCTGCGTCGCCTCCATCCCGCTGACCCCGGACGAGGCGGCGACGATCGGCAACCTCCTCGGCTCCCGGCAGCTCGTCGCGCAGCTGACGGAGGAGCACCGGGACCTTCCCGGCGTCTCGACGCGCCAGTTCTACATCAACCGCGGATCGCCCTTCGACGGCCGCGCCCTCGGCGACACCAGGATGCGGTCGCGCTCCGGCGCGTCCCTGGTCGCCGTGCTCCGCTCGGGTCAGGTCCAGGCCTCACCCACCCCCGACTTCACGCTCGCCGCCGGTGATCTGCTGGTGGTGGTGGGCACCTCCGAGGGCCTGGACGCCGCAGCGGACATCCTGCGCAACGGCTGATCGCCGCCTGTGCACACGACCGCCCTCACCCTGATCGAACTCGGCGCGATTCTCCTGTTCCTCGGGGTGCTCGGGCGGCTCGCGGGCCGGATCGGGCTCTCGCCCATCCCGCTGTACCTCCTCGGCGGACTGTTCTTCGGGCAGGGTGGCTTCCTCCAGCTCGAAGGGGTCGTCTCCTTCAGCGAGGTGGCCAGTGAGATCGGCGTCGTCCTGCTCCTGCTGCTGCTCGGCCTGGAGTACACGGCCAAGGAGCTCGTCACCGGGCTGCGCCAGTCGTGGCTGGCGGGAATCGTCGACCTCGTCCTGAACTTCACCCCGGGCGCCCTCGTCGCGGTCATCCTGGGCTGGGGGCCGGTCGCGGCCCTCGTGATGGGCGGCGTCACCTACATCTCCTCCTCGGGCATCGCCGCGAAGGTCATGAGCGATCTCGGCCGGCTCGGCAACCGGGAGACCCCCACCGTCCTCGCCATCCTCGTCTTCGAGGACCTCGCCATGGCTGTCTACCTGCCGGTCCTCACCGCGGTGCTGGCAGGGCTCAGCTTCGCCGGGGGACTCGGCACGGTCGGGGTCTCCCTGCTCGTCGTCACCCTCGTGCTCGTCGTCGCGCTGCGCTGGGGCAACGTGGTCTCGACCATCGTCGACAGCAAGGACCGCGAGGTCTTCCTGCTGACCCTCATCGGTGCGGCCCTGCTCGTCGCGGGTCTCGCTTCGGCCCTGCAGGTCTCGGCCGCCGTGGGGGCGTTCCTGCTCGGCATCGCGATCTCCGGCGCGACGGCGGAGAACGCCGCCCGCCTCCTCGAACCGCTGCGGGACCTCTTCGCGGCCATCTTCTTCGTGGTGTTCGGGCTCAACACCGATCCGGCGTCGATCCCCCCGGTGCTCGGGGTCGCGCTGCTCCTGGCGCTCGCCACGACGGCGACGAAGATCGCGACCGGCTGGTGGGCGGCCCGCCGCCAGGGCATCGGGCGTTTGGGCCGGGCCCGGGCGGGCACGGCCCTCGTGGCGCGCGGGGAGTTCTCGATCGTCATCGCCGGCCTCGCTGTCACCTCCGGCGCCGTGATCCCGGAGCTCGCTGCGCTCGCGACGACGTACGTGCTGATCATGGCCGTGCTCGGGCCCGTGCTGGCGCGTGTCGCCGAGCCCGCGATGGGACTCCTCGACCGGGTGCCCCGGCGGAGGCCGCGCGCCGCGCCCGTCGTCTGAGGAGCGGCGGGCCGGCCGGCCGTGTCGCTCGCGTTAGTCGTGTCAGTCGTGTCAGTCGTCGAGGATCCTGCCGATCGGCTCACGCTTCTCCGCCTGGAAGGTGTCCTCCTCCCGGCCGTACGCCCAGTAGCCCGAGAGCGAGACCTGCGAGCGGGCCAGCCCCCTGCCCTTGAACAGGATGTCCCGCAGGGCCTTCATGGCGCCGCGCTCGCCGTGGACGAAGGCGTCGACGCGCCCCTCGGGCCACGCGCCCCTCGGGCCACGGGCCGGCGGCGACGGCGTCCGCGAGCAGCGTCGTCGTGCCCGGTTCCCTGCCGTCCCGCGTCAGCCAGTGCAGCTCGACCCCGGCGGGGGCGGCGAGCGCGAGGACATCGGCGTCGGTGTCCACCTCGAGGTAGGCGTGACCGACGGCGGCCGGGTGCAGCGCCTCGAGGCCGGCGGCGATCGCCGGCAGCGCGGCATCGTCCCCGGCGAAGAGGTGCCAGTCGGCGTCCGGGTCCGGCGACCACTTGCCGGAGGGGCCCATGAGCACCAGGGTGTCCCCGGGGGAGGCCTGCGCCGCCCACGGACCGGCGATACCGGAGTCGCCGTGCACCACGAAGTCGATGGCCAGGCGCTCCGAGGGGGCGTCGAGCCACCGGATGGTGTACGTGCGCTTCACGGGGCGGTCGTCCGCCGGCAGCTCGTGCCTGAGGGCCGCGAGGTCGTAGGGCGGGGTCAGCCCGAGCTCGGGCTTCGCAAACAGCAGCTTGGCGTACCTGTCCGTCGCGTCGCAGTGCTGCAGGTCCCGGAAGCCCGGTCCGCCCGCCACGACCCGCACGAGGTGGGGGCCCAGCCGCTGCGTCTCGAGCACCGTGAGGACCGCCTGGGGCCGCGGGGGCTTGGCGGAGGGCGCGGGGGCGGGTGAGGACATGGAACGGCGCCTCTTTCTCGGGGGTGGTCGTTCCACCCTAACAAGCCCTACTGGAGGGGGGTCGGGAGTGCCCGGTGGGCCGCGGCCAGCAGGGATCCGTCGTCCACCAGCAGGCGGGCGGCCTCGATCTCCGGGGCCAGATAGCGGTCGGTGCCCGGGCCCTCGATGTCCTGGCGGAGCCGGGCCCGGACGGCGGTGATCGGCGTGGAACTGCGCGGGCCGGCTGCGGTCCCGGCGGCGCCCGCGAGGCCGGTCGCGCCGCCGTCGCGCATGTCCAGGGCGCGCGCGGCGGTGAGGATCTCGATCGCGAGGACGCGCGTGAGGCCGTCCACGGCCCGGCGCAGCTTCAGGCCCGCGGCCCAGCCCATCGAGACGTGGTCCTCCTGCATGGCCGAGGAGGGGATGGAGTCCACGGACGCCGGGGCGGCGAGCCGCTTGAGCTCGGACACGATGCCGGCCTGCGTGTACTGGGCGATCATGTGGCCCGAGTCGACGCCCGGGTCGTGGGCGAGGAAGGCGTTGAGCCCGTGGCTGCGGGATTTGTCGAGGAAGCGGTCGGTGCGGCGCTCGCTCATCGAGGCGACATCCGCGACGGCGATCGCGAGGAAGTCCAGCACGTAGCCCACGGGGGCCCCGTGGAAGTTGCCGTTCGACTCGATCCGGCCGTCGGGCGTGATGACCGGGTTGTCGATCGCGGACCCGAGTTCGATCGCCGCGACGCCGTCGGCGTGCGCGAGGGTGGCGCGGGCCGCGCCGTGGACCTGGGGCGCGCAGCGCAGGGAGTAGGCGTCCTGCACGCGGGTGAAGCGGTGCCGTCCGGTCTCGGAGGTGAGCTGCTCGGCGAGGAGCGGAGACCCGGCCAGCAGGGCCCGGATGTTCGCGGCGGATGCCAGCTGGCCCGGGTGCGGGCGCAGGGCGTGGAGGTCCTCGGCGAAGACGGCGTCCGTGCCCAGCAGGCCCTCGACGCTCATGGCGGCGGCGAGGTCCGCCGTCGTGAGGAGCCGGCGCAGGTCGGAGGCGGCGAGGACGAGCATCCCGAGCATCCCGTCCGTGCCGTTGATGAGGGCGAGCCCCTCCTTCTCGCGCAGCTCGACCGGGGTGATGCCGGCCGCGGCGAGCGCCGCGGACGCCGTCACCAGGTGCCCGGCGACGTCCCGTACCTCGCCCTCGCCCATCAGTGCCAGGGCTATGTGCGAGAGCGGTGCGAGATCACCGGAGCAGCCCAGGGAGCCGTACTCGCCGACGACCGGCGTGATGCCGGCGTTCAGCAGGGCGGCGTAGGTGGAGGCGACCAGCGGGCGCACGCCGGTCCGGCCCGTCGCGAGGGTGGAGAGGCGCCCGAGCATCAGGCCACGCACCACTTCGCGGTCCACCTCGGCGCCGGAGGATGCGGCGTGGCTGCGGATGAGGCTGCGCTGGAGCCGGGTGCGCTGGTCCAGCGGGATGTGCCGGGTGGCCAGGGCGCCGAACCCGGTCGAGACGCCGTAGTGCGGTGTGCCGTCGTCGACGAGCGCGTCGACCACCGCCCGGGACCGGGCCATCGCGGTGAGGGCCTCGGACGCCAGGTCCACGCGGGCGCCGTGCCGCGCCACCGCGACGACGTCGGCGGGGGACAGCGGGCCCGTATCAACGATCACGGTCTGCTGGTTCACGCTGTACCTCGATTCCCGCGGCTCCGGCCGCTCTTGCCGCTCTTGCCATTGAGTGAAAACGGCGTTTCAATAAGTGAAATACACACCGACCACGAAAGCAAGGAGGGGCCATGGCCGAATCGTCGACCCGCACCGTCGAACGGGCCCTCGTGCTGCTCGGTGCGGTCTGCGCGGCCGGGTCGCTGACCCTCGCCGACGCCGCGCGGGAGGCCGACCTGTCGGCGTCGACGGCGCTGCGGCTCCTGCGCACCCTCGAGGGCACGGGTTTCGTCCGCCGGGACGCCGCCGGTGCCTACCGGCCGGGCCTCCGCGTGGTGCAGCTCGGCGCGCAGGCCCTCGGCCACGAGTCCCTGGTCTCCCTCGCGGAGCCCGCGCTCGAACGCCTCGTGGAGCGGACCGGCGAGTCGGCCTACCTCAGCGTTCCCTCGCACGACGGCGAGGGTGTCTACCTGGCGATGCGCGAGGGCACCCACTCGGTGCGCCACGCCAGCTGGGTGGGGCGCAGCATCCCGCTCGCGCACACCGCCGTCGGCGCGGTGCTCACGGGCGGGCCCCCGGAGGGCGGTTTCGTCGTCGTGCGCGACGGCGTCGAGACGGACGTCACGGCGATCGCCGCACCCGTCTCGCCGGGCGGCCGGGTGGTCGCGGCGCTCAGCGTCGTGGTCCCCAGCTACCGCATCACCGAGGCGGAGGCCCACCGCATGGGCTCGCTCGTGGCACAGGAGGCCGCAGCCCTCCTGGCGGAGCCCGCTGCGGGCGCCGTCCCGGTGCCCGAGGATCTGACAGGAGAACCCGCATGACCACCCCCACGTCCCCGACCCACGATCCCTCCCGGTCCATCCGGGCCGCGCGCGGCACCCGCCTGACGGCGAAGAGCTGGCAGACCGAGGCGCCGCTGCGGATGCTCATGAACAACCTCGATCCGGAGGTCGCCGAGCGGCCCGAGGACCTCGTGGTGTACGGCGGGACCGGACGGGCGGCCCGCAGCTGGGAGGCCTACGACGCGATCGTCCGTACCCTCACCACGCTCGAGGACGACGAGACCCTGCTCGTGCAGTCCGGCAAGCCCGTCGGGGTCTTCCGCACCCACCCGTGGGCGCCGCGCGTGCTGCTCGCCAACTCGAATCTCGTGGGGGACTGGGCCACCTGGCCGGAGTTCCGGCGCCTCGAGGCGGAGGGCCTGATGATGTACGGGCAGATGACGGCGGGCTCCTGGATCTACATCGGCACGCAGGGCATCCTCCAGGGCACCTTCGAGACGTTCGCCGCGATCGCCCGCACACGGTTCGGCGGCAGCCTCGCCGGCACCCTCACCCTGACGGGGGGCTGCGGCGGCATGGGCGGCGCCCAGCCCCTCGCCGTCACACTCAACGGCGGCGCCGTCCTCATCGTCGACGTCAGCGAGGCGCGCCTGCGCCGCCGCGTCGCCAAGCGGTACCTGGACACCGTCGCGGACACGCTCGACGACGCCGTCGCGCAGGTCCTCGCCGCCAAGCGCGGGAAGCGGGCGCTGTCCGTGGGCGTCGTCGGCAACGCGGCGACCGTCTTCCCGGAACTGCTCAGGCGCGGGCTCGACGTCGACATCGTCACCGACCAGACCTCGGCCCACGACCCGCTCAGCTACCTGCCCGACGGCATCGCCGTCGACGAGTGGGAGCGTGAGGCCACGGCGGACCCCGACGGCTTCACGAAGAAGGCCCAGGCGTCGATGGCCCTGCACGTCGAGGCGATGGTCGGCTTCCTCGACGCCGGGGCGGAGGTCTTCGACTACGGCAACTCGATCCGCGACGAGGCCCGGAAGGGCGGCTACGGCCGGGCGTTCGACATCGTCGGGTTCGTCCCCGCCTACATCCGGCCCCTGTTCTGCGAGGGGCTCGGCCCGTTCCGCTGGGTCGCGCTCTCGGGCGACCCGGCGGACATCGCCGTCACGGACGCCGCCCTGAAGGAGCTGTTCCCGGACAACGGCCACCTGCACCGCTGGCTCGACGCCGCGGCCGAGCACGTGGAGTTCGAGGGCCTGCCCGCCCGGATCTGCTGGCTCGGCTACGGGGACCGCGCGAAGGCCGGCCTGCTCTTCAACCGGCTCGTCGCCGAGGGGAAGGTGTCGGCCCCGATCGTCATCGGCCGCGACCACCTCGACTCCGGGTCCGTCGCCTCGCCCTACCGGGAGACCGAGGCCATGGCGGACGGCTCCGACGCCGTCGCCGACTGGCCGCTGCTGAACGCCCTGCTGAACACCGCCTCGGGGGCCACCTGGGTGTCCATCCACCACGGCGGCGGCGTGGGCATCGGCCGCTCCATCCACGCCGGGCAGGTCTCAGTCGCCGACGGCACGGACCTCGCCGCCCGGAAGCTCGAGCGGCTCCTCACCAACGACCCCGGGACGGGCGTGATCCGCCACGTCGACGCCGGGTACGACCGCGCCCGCGAGGTCGCCGAGGAGCGCGGGGTGCGCATCCCCATGCAATCCTGAAGACCCGCACCACCCGACCGGAAGGTACCTCCGTGCAGACCGTCTCCTCTGTCCTCGATTCCATCAGCGACGTCGGCCGCGACGCCACCCGCGGGGGATACTCGCGCGGCGTGTACACGCCGGCCGAATCCTCCCTGCGCGAATGGTTCTCCGCGGAGGCGGAGACCCGCGGGCTCGCCGTGGAGACGGACCGCAACGGCATCCTCTGGGCATGGTGGGACGCCACCGACAGCCGCGACGGCGCGCTCGTCACCGGCAGCCACCTCGACTCCGTGCCCGGCGGCGGCGCCTTCGACGGCCCGCTCGGCGTCGCCTCGTCCCTCGTCGCCGTCGACCTGCTGCGCGAACGCGGGGTGGAGCCGCAGCGCTCGCTCGCGATCGCCGTGTTCCCCGAGGAGGAGGGATCCCGCTTCGGGGTGTCCTGCCTGGGCTCGCGCCTGCTCACCGGCACCCTGGACCCCGACGCCGTCCGGTCCCTGACGGACACCGACGGCACCACGTTCGCCGAGGCCGCCCGGGCCGCGGGCGTCGACCCCTCGCACCTGGGCCGCGACGAGGAGGCGATCCGGCGGATCGGGGACTTCGTGGAACTCCACGTCGAGCAGGGGCGCGGGCTGGTCGACCTGGACTCCGCCGTGGCCATCGGCTCCACCATGCTGGGCCACGGGCGCTGGCGCCTGTCGATCACCGGCCAGGGCAACCACGCCGGGACCACGCTCATGGCCGACCGCGCCGACCCCATGGTCGCCGCCGCCCAGGTGGTCCTCGCCGTCCGGAAGACCGCCGCCGAGCAGGACGGCGCCCGCGCGACCGTCGGCCGGCTGCAGCCCGTGCCGGGAGGGACGAACGTCATCGCCTCCCGCGTGGACCTGTGGCTGGACGTGCGCCACGAGGAGGACGCCCTGACCGCAGCCCTCATCGAGAGGATCCACGGCCAGGCCCAGAAGATCTGCGCCTTCGAGGGCTGCCGGGCCACCCTGACCGAGGAATCGCGCAGCGGTACGGTCCACTTCGACGGCGCGCTGCAGCGCACCCTCGGCCAGTCGCTCCGCCGGTCCTTCCCCGTCGCCCCGACCCTGCCCACCGGGGCGGGCCACGACGCCGGCATCCTGGGCGCCATCGCACCCACCGCCATGCTGTTCGTCCGCAACCCCACCGGGATCAGCCACTCACCCGAGGAGTTCGTGGAGCGCGACGACGCCGACGCCGGGGCCACCGCGCTCGCGGACGTCCTCGACGACCTGCTGTGAGCGGCCCCCGCGCCGGTCGGGCCGCCCGCGCCGTCTGGTGCGAGCACGCGTGGCTGGGGGCCGAGGGCGTCGCGGACTCGGTGCGGATCGAGGCGGACGCCGACGGGCTGGTGGTCGCCGTGCTGCCGGGCGTCCCGGCGCGGGCGGGCGACGTGGTGCTGCGCGGCGTGGTGTTCCCCGCCGCCGCCAACGCGCATTCGCATGCGTTCCACCGTGCACTGCGCGGACGCACCCACGGCACGGCGGACGACGGGACGTTCTGGACCTGGCGGGAGACGATGTACCGTGCGGCGCACGCCCTCACGCCCGGGCTGTACGAGGAGCTCGCCGCCGCGGTGTACGCCGAGATGGTGGTGTCGGGGTGGACGAGCGTCGCCGAATTCCACTACGTGCACCACCGCCCCGACGGCACGCCGTACGGCCAGGAGGAGGACGACGACGGGCCGCATGCCATGGAGCTCGCCCTCGCCCGGGCGGCCGTCCGGGCGGGCATCCGCCTGACGCTGCTCGACACCTGCTACCTCGCCGGCGGTCTCGGGGTCCCGTTGGAGGACGGCCAGCGCCGCTTCTCCGACGGGACCGCGGAGCGGTGGCTGGCACGGCTCGCCTCCCTGCGCACCGCGATCTCCTCGCGCTACCCCGCGCACCAGGTCACGGTCGGGGCGGCCATCCACTCCGTCCGCGCGGTGCCGGGGGAGGACCTGGCCGTCATCGCCCGGCACCTGCCGCCCGGGGTGCCCCTCCACATCCACCTCTCCGAACAGCCCGCCGAGAACGAGGACTGCCTCCGCGCCACCGGGCTCACCCCCGCGGGCCTGCTGCACCGGCACGGACTCGCCGGGCCGCGCCTGTCCGTGATCCACGCCACCCATGTCGGCGCGGAGGACATCGCGCTCCTCGGCGACGCCGGAGCAACCGTCGTGCTCTGCCCCACCACGGAGGCGGACCTCGCGGACGGGCTCGGGCCGGCCGGGGACCTCCTCGATGCCGGGGCCACCCTGGCGCTCGGCACCGACCAGCACGCCGTCGTCGACCCCTGGCTCGAGATGCGGGCCCTCGAGCACGGCGAGCGCCTGCGCACCGGGCGCCGGGGCCGTTTCGCCCCGGAACGGCTGCACGGGATCGCGTCCCTCGGCGGCGCGCGGGCACAGGACCGCGCAGGAGCAGGCTTCGGTCCGGGCCTGGCGGCCGACTTCATGGCGGTCGACCCCCACACCGCCCGGACGGCCGGCTCCTCCTGGGAGCAGCTCGCGTACACGGCGACGGCGCAGGACGTGACCGGCGTCGTCGTCGGGGGAGTCCTGGCGGCGGGCTCCGGCGTCCACGCGACGCTCGGGGACCCCGGGCCCCTGCTGGTCGCCGCCATCGCCCGCCTCGATGACGCACACCGTGACGCTGCACACCCATGGGACCGGCACTGATGTCCGTCCTCGTCACCAACATCGGCGAACTCATGACGCAGGACGCCGACGGCGCGGTCCTGCGGGATGCCGCGCTGGTCCTCGAGGGGGAGCGGATCAGCTGGATCGGTCCGGCCGCGGGCGCCCCGGCCGCGGACGAGGCGTACGTCGCCGGCGGCCGGGCGGGACTGCCGGGGTGGGTCGACAGCCACACGCACCTGGTGTTCGCCGGTGACCGGACGGCCGAGTTCGAAGCCCGGATGGCGGGGGAGGCGTACGCGGCAGGCGGTATCGCGGTCACCGTGGAGGCCACGCGTGCCGCGGGGGACTACGACCTCACGCGGCTGCTGCTGGCCCGCGTCGCGGAGGCCACCGCGGGCGGCACCACCTATCTCGAGACGAAGACGGGGTACGGGCTCGACGTCGCCCAGGAGGCGCGCGGGGCGCGCATCGCGGCAGGCGTGGTGGACGAGGTCACCTTCCTCGGCGCGCACCTCGTGCCGCCCGGGTGGGACGCCGAGGACTACACGGATCTCGTGTGCGGGCCGATGCTCGACGCCGTCCTGCCGCACGTGCGCTGGGCCGACGTCTTCTGCGAGACCGGGGCCTTCACCCCGGACCAGTCCCGCCGCGTCCTCGCCGCCTGCGCCGCGGCGGGCCTGGGCCTGCGCGTGCACGGCAACCAGCTGGGCCCGGGTGCCGGCGTGGCGCTCGCCGTCGAGGTCGGCGCCGCCAGCGTCGACCACGTGAACCACCTGTCCGACGCCGACGTCGACGCGCTCGCAGGGACCTGGTCGGGATCCGGCACGGACGACGCCCAGGGGATGCCGGGCACCGTGGCCACGTGCCTGCCCGCCTGCGACCTCTCGACGCGCCAGCCGTTCCCGCCCGCGCGGCGGCTGCTCGACGCCGGCGCCCGGATCGCCCTGGCGAGCAACTGCAACCCCGGGACGTCCTACACGAGCTCCATGGCCTTCTGCGTCGCCACCGCCGTCCTGCAGATGGGGCTGACGGTCCACGAGGCGGTCCGCGCCGCCACCCACGGTGGAGCCCTGGCGCTGGGTCGCCACACGGGACGCGACGCCGACGGCCTGCGCACCGTGGGTTCCCTCGCCGTCGGGCACCGCGCGGACTTGCAGCTGCTGAACGCGCCGTCGGCCGCGCACCTGGCGTACCGGCCCGGGATGCCGCTCGTGCACGCCGTCTGGCGCGCGGGCGTGCGCGTCCGGTAGGAGGGCTAGGGGGACCCGGCATCCGCTGGCAGGATAGCGTCATGACTGCCGAGTCCTCGTCCTCCACCGCCCCGCCCGCAGCGGACGGCCCCACGGGCCCGCCGTCGAGGCGACGGATCACCGCCGAACTGCTGATCGTGTTCGGGCTCTCGCTCGGGCAGTCCGGCGTGTACGCGGCCGTGAGCCTGGCGGAGAAACTGTCGCGGGGACCCCTCGCCGGCCAGACCACCACCCTGAACCCGGTGCTGAACGACCGCGAGTACTTCGACCTCGCCTACCAGCTCCTGGACATCTTCTTCGCGCTGATGCCCGTGGCCCTGGTCCTGTTCCTGCTCAGCGGGCCCGGCGTCTCGGCCGTCCGGCGCCTGGGCTTCACCTTCGAGCAGCCGCTGCGCACGATCGGCTTCGGGGTGGGCCTGGCCGCGATCATCGCCGTCGGCACGCTCGGGGTGTACACGGGGGGCCGCGCACTCGGGATCACGACGGCGCTCGTACCGGCCGCGCTCGACGACTACTGGTGGACCATCCCGGTGCTCGTCCTCTCCGCGCTCCGGCACGCGGTGCTCGAGGAGGTCATCGTGGTGGGCTACCTGGTCATCCGCCTGCGGGAGCTCGGCTGGTCCACCCCCGCGATCATCATCACGAGTGCCCTGATCCGGGGCAGCTACCACCTCTACCAGGGGTTCGGCCCGTTCATCGGGAACGTCCTGATGGGCGTGCTGTTCGCTTGGTTCTACACGCGGACGCGGCGGGTCATGCCGCTCGTGATCGCGCACGCGCTCATCGACATCACGGGATTCGTCGGGTACGCGCTGCTCGGGCCGGCGCTGGGGATCGGTGCGTGAGCGGGCGTCCCCTGCCGATGCAGGACGGAGGGACCGGACGATCGTCCGGTCCCTCCGTCTCCGAGTCGATGGGTGTGACGGGTGACGCTAGATCTCCACGCGTCCGTTGTCGGTCTCGAACGTCACCGACATGACGCCGGGGGTCCCGTTGGGTGCGATCCACTGGACCTGCACGCCGTCGAGCGTCTTCTCGACATCCGTCCCGAGCCAGTCGGTCACCCGCTCGGACGAGCCGGCGATGGTGAGGCAGTCCAGCTTCACAGAGGCGGGGCGGGCCTTCGAGGGGTGGAGGTCCTCCGTGCCCTCGTCCCAGCGGAGCAGATAGGGGACCTGCGGGTCAGCGATGAGCCCCTTGATGCCGATCTGCTGCCAGGTGAGTTCCTGGCCGTCCGGGAACTTCCGGTTGCCGGGCACGGCGCTGCGTCCGAGGCGCTCCTCGAACGGTGCGAGATCCTCGACGGCCACGCACCAGCCCATCCAGCCTCCGCCGGCCTCGGAGCGGGCACGGACGGCCTGGCCGAACGGAGCCTTGTCCGACGCCGGGTGGTTCAGGACCTCGACGACCTCCAGGTACTGGCCGTTGACCAGGGGGAAGATCATGTTGCGGGTGCCGAAGCGGGGGTGCACACCACCCTTCACCGGCTCCATGCCGAGCCTGGCCGAGATTCGATCGGCCGTCGCGGCAAGTCCGTCAGGTTCGCAGGCATAAGATACATGGTCCAGGCGCATGCGGCTATCTTGGCACTAAGTGATCTGGGTCTCGACTAAGGCTTGCCTTACCTTCAGGCGGGCGTGTCGGGAGCCGGCCAGGAGCGTGGTGGGAGCGTGTCGGGTGCGTCCCGGGTGCGAGCCGCGGAGCCCACCGGCGGAGCACCCGCGGGCGGCTTCATGGAGGGTCACACGGTTGCCGGATCCGCCCGGATCGGCTTTCATGAATGCAGGTCATGAGTGCCAGCACACAGCCCCGGCTTGCTGGCCGGCAACCCTCCAACCGCGGTGGGGTGCCCCGGGTGAAGACCAGGTCCGGCGTCTTTCCGGCGCCGTTCAAGCGCGGGCTCCTGCGGGGTCCGGTCTCCTGGAGCGGCGTCCACCGGCCGGAGCACCGGACACGCGGAGCCCCTGACCAGAGGGAGCACCATGTCCGACGATTGGTCCTTCGAGACACGCCAGATCCACGCCGGCCAGGTGCCGGATGCCGCCACGGGGGCGCGTGCGCTGCCCATCTACCAGACGTCGTCGTTCGTCTTCCCGAGTGCGGAGAGCGCCGCGAACCGGTTCGCCCTGACGGAACTGGCGCCCATCTACACGCGGATCGGCAACCCGACCCAGGAGGTCGTGGAGACCCGCATCGCGAGCCTCGAAGGCGGTGTCGGCGCCCTGCTGCTGGCCTCCGGCCAGGCCGCGGACACCTTCGCGGTGCTGAACGTCGCGGAGGCCGGGGACCACATCGTGGCCAGCCCCAGCCTCTACGGGGGCACCTACAACCTCTTCAAGCACACGCTGAAGAAGTTCGGGATCGAGACCACGTTCGTGGAGGACCCCGACGACCTCGAGCAGTGGCGCGCGGCGGTCCGGCCGAACACCAAGCTCTTCTTCGGCGAGGTGGTCTCCAACCCGCGGCAGGACGTCCTCGACGTCGAAGGCATCAGCGCCGTCGCCCACGAGCACGGCATCCCCCTGATCGTCGACAACACGCTGTCCACGCCGTACCTCATCCGGCCCATCGAGTGGGGGGCGGACATCGTGGTGCATTCGGCCACCAAGTACCTCGGCGGGCACGGCAACGCCATCGCCGGGGTCATCGTCGACTCCGGGAACTTCGACTTCGCCCGGTACCCCGAACGGTTCCCGGGCTTCAACACGCCGGACGAGAGCTACCAGGGGCTCGTGTACGCCCGGGACCTCGGGGTGGGCAGCGCCCTCGGTGCGAATCTCGCCTTCATCCTCAAGGCCCGCGTGCAACTGCTCCGCGACCTGGGGGCTGCCGTCTCCCCGTTCAACGCCTTCCTCATCGCACAGGGGCTGGAGACCCTCAGCCTGCGCATGGAGCGCCACGTGGAGAACGCGCAGGCGGTCGCCGAGTGGCTGGAAGGGCACGACGACGTCGAGCGCGTCACCTACGCGGGGCTCTCCTCGAGTCCCTGGTACGAGCGCGGGAAGAAGTACGGGCCGCACGGCACGGGGGCGATCGTGAGCTTCGACATCGTCGGGGGGCTGGAGGCGGGGAAGCGCTTCGTCGACGGGCTCGAGCTGCACTCGCACGTCGCGAACGTGGGCGACGTCCGTTCGCTCGTCATCCACCCCGCCTCGACGACGCACAGCCAGCTCGGGGCGGAGGCGCAGCTCACCGCGGGCGTCCGCCCCGGCCTGGTGCGGCTGTCCGTCGGCCTCGAGAACATCGCCGATATCCTCGCCGATCTGGATGCGGGTTTCCGCGCCGCCAAGGGAGCCTGACCGTTCGTGACCACGTACCCTCCTGCCCCGCTGCCCTCCTGGACCGGCGACGCACCACCCCACGGGGACGGGCTGCTCCGTTTCGCGTCGATCGGGCCGCTGGTCCTCGAGACCGGGGGTGAGCTGCCCGACGTCCAGCTGGCGTTCGAGACCTGGGGCCGGCTGAACCGGGAGGGCTCCAACGCCGTCCTCGTGCAGCATGCCCTGACCGGCAGCTCGCACGTGGCGCGGGGCGCCTCGGACGAGGAGGGCTGGTGGGATTCGCTCGTGGGTCCCGGCCGCACGGTGGACACCGACCGCTACTTCGTGGTGTCCGTCAACATGCTCGGAGGCTGCTACGGCTCGACGGGGCCGGCCGGCCTCGCACCCGACGGCGAGCCGTGGGGTGCGAGGTTCCCCTTCGTCACCATCCGCGACTCCGTCCGCGCGGAGAGCCTGCTCGCCGATCGGCTCGGCATCGAGCGCTGGCACTCCGTGCTCGGCGGGTCGATGGGCGGCGCCCGGGCCCTCGAGTGGGCACTGATGTTCCCGCAGCGGGTGGAGCGGTGCGCCGTCATCGCCTGCACTGCCGCCAGCTCGGCCGAACAGATAGCGTTCGCCCAGGCACAGCTGCAGGCCATCCGGCTCGACCCCGCCTACCGCGGCGGCGACTACTACGACGGCCCGCCTCCGGAAGCGGGACTCGGCGTCGCCCGCCGGATCGCGCACATCACGTACCGCGCGGAGCAGGAACTGGAGGCACGCTTCGGCCGCGCGGAACAGGACGCCGAGCGGCCCCTCGGAGCCGTCCTGCCCGCCGATCGGGGCCGCTACCGGGTGGAGAGCTACCTCGACCGCCAGGCCGACAAGCTCGTGGACCGCTTCGACGCCAACAGCTACGTGATCCTCACGGAGGCGCTCATGAGCCACGACGCCGCACGCGACCGCGGGAGCCTGGAGGACGTCCTGCAGGCGGCGACGTCGGAGTTCTTCATCGCCGCCGTGGACACCGACCGGCTGTACTTCCCCTGGCAGTCCCGGCGGCTCGCGGCCGGCCTGCCCGGCGACGTCCCCGTCCACATGATCTCCTCGCCGATGGGCCACGACGCCTTCCTCACCCAGATCCACCAGCTCGACGACCAGCTCCGGTCAACCTTCTACGGGCGGTAGCAGGTGCCGGTAGCCGATGACCCCGGCGAGCCCCTAGGGTGGAAGTAAGCCTGCTTAGGAAGTGGTGGCGGGTACGGCCGGGGTGAACACCCCGGCCGGAACGATCTGCGATGAAGAGGAGCTGTTCATGGAACTGAGCACCATCGGCTGGAACCAGGAAGCCCGCGACAAGATCCTGCTCGACGCGGACCGCGCACTGCAGGGAGCGGTCCGGGAGGCCGCGGAGACGATGGACGGGAAGTCCCGCGACGAGGTCTACGAGTTCCTCTTCCAGAAGCTGCAGCCGCAGTTCGTCGACTTCAAGCCCGGGCCGGACCTCAGCGCCTGCGCTGACGCCGTGGCCAACGGCGAGGTCTCCCTGGACGGCTGAGCTGGTCCGCGCTACCCGGGGCTGAGCTACTCCGCGGTCCCCGGCGGCATGCCCGGGCCGAAGATGGGCCCGGGCTCGAGGCGCTTCGCGGTCACGTCGTCGCCCGAGGACTGGTGGCGGAGCCGCCGCAGGACCCAGGGGACGAGGTGCTGGCGCGCCCACACGAGGTCCTCGGCCCGCGCCGTCCGCCATTTCCGTGCGGGCAGGTCCTTGGGCTGCAGCGGCAGCAGCGTATGCCGGACGGCGAGCGTGTCGAGCACCATGGCGGCGATGGTGTGGTGCCCGAGGGGGGAGAAGTGCAGCCGGTCCGCATCCCACATCTGCGGGTTCGTGAGCTGGCGCAGGGCCCACATGTCGCCGATGACCGCTTCGTGCCGCGCGGCGATCGTACGGAGGTTCTCGTTGTAGATGGCCGTCTTCGCCCGGACGCCGCCGAGGACGGTCTCGCGGACGTCCGGGCCCGTGAGCAGGACGACGGTCGCGCCCGATGCGGCAAGGGTCCCGACCACCGGGTCGAGCTTCTCGGCGAGCAGGTCCGGGTCGCCGCCACGGCGCAGGAGGTCGTTGCCTCCGGCCGAGATGGTGACGAGGTCGGGGTGGAGGGCCAGGCCTGCTTCCACCTGCTGGTCGATGATCTGCTGCAGCAGGCGCCCGCGCACCGCCAGGTTCGCGTAGGCGAAGTCCGCCTGGCCCCGCGCCAGCTCCTCCGCGGTCCTGTCCGCCCAGCCCCGATTGCCCCCGATGCTCTCCGGGTTGGGGTCGCCGATGCCTTCGGTGAAGGAGTCTCCCAGCGCCACGTACCGGTGCCACGGATGCGGGTCGGGGTTGAGGCCGGGGTCCGCTACCGGACCGTCCGGGACGGGGTCGGCGTCGCGGGGCAACGGGGTCTCGGCGCTGGAAGGGTTCACCGGGCCATTCTGCAACGGGCACTGCCCCCGCGCCAGCGGCACCTCCTCCACGGGGGGGGTGCGGGGGACATGGAAGGATAGGAGCCATGACTGAATCCGCCCTCGGCACCGCTGCGCGCTCCACCGACTCCCCGGCCCCGGTGGTCCTGTGGTCGAAGCCTGAAGCCGAGCGCGGCGGCACGCCCCTGCTCGTCCTGTTCCACGGCTACATGGCCGACGAGCGGGACCTCATGGGCCTCGCCGACCACCTGCCCGCCGAATTCACCGTCGCGTCCGTGCGCGCACCCCTGCAGGCCGGGCCCGGCTACTCCTGGTTACCGCTCTCCCGCGAGGCCGACTACTCGGTGGCGCGCGTCGTCGAGAGTGTCACCGCGGTGTCCGGCTGGCTCGACACCGTCCGCGGGAACCACTCCAGTGTCAGCCTCCTCGGCTTCTCCCAGGGGATGGCGGTCGCGACGTCGCTCCTGCGCCACCGGCCCACGGACTTCGCGTGCGTCGTCGGGCTCTCGGGGTTCACCGTCCCGTCGGAGGGCCATGCGTTCTTCCGCGACGACGAGGCGGCGGCGGCACCCGCGCAGTTCTTCTGGGGGCGCGACCAGGAGGACCAGGTCATCACACCCGGGATGATCGAGGTCACCCACGGCTGGCTGGTGAAGCACACCACGCTGACCAAGATCCTCTACCCGAACATGTTCCACAGCATCAACCAGCGGGAACTCGCCCATGTCCGGGAGTTCCTCACCATGACGGTCCTCGGCCGCCGCTGAGTCGCGGCGGCCGCCGGGTCATGCTTCCGTGCGGCTGATCCGGATCGTCTGCCCGTTGACGCTGACGGTGTCCCCGGCGTGCAGCTGCCGGCCGCGGCGCTCCTCGATCTCGCCGTTCACCTGGACGAGTCCGTTGTCGATCAGTGTCTTGGCCTCGGCGCCGTCCTCCGCGAGCGAGGCGAGTTTCAGCGCCTGCCCGAGCCGGATCATGTCGTCGCGGATGGGCAGTTCGGCGATGCCTGCGTCGTCGGTCATGCATCCCATCATGCCGGATGCTCCGCACTAGGCTGTACGGGTGTCTGATGCCCCCGCGCTGCCCCCTGCCCTCGGTCTGCCCCTCGCCCTCGCCGCCGGGCTCGCGATTCCCGTCCAGGGCAGGATCAACGGTGCCCTCGGCACAGTGCTCGACGACGGCATCGCCGCGGCGCTGATCAGCTTCGGCACGGGACTTGTCGTCATGATCGCCCTGACGCTCGTGGTGCCGAGCGCGCGGGCGGGTGCCCTGCAGATCATCCCGTCTGTCCGGGAGCGGCGGTTCCCGCCCTTCTACATCATGGCCGGTGCCATCGGGGCGTTCTTCGTGTTCTCCCAGTCGCTGACCATCGGGATCCTCGGGGTGGCCCTCTTCACCGTCGCGACCGTCATGGGGCAGTCGCTCAGCGGGCTCCTCGTCGACAAGGCCGGGATCGGCCCCGGCGGCAGGCGCGCCGCGACGCCCATGCGGGTGATCGGCGTCGTCCTGACGGTCCTGTCCGTGGTCTGGGCGGTGTCCCCGCGGTTCGGGGCGGCGGGCGACGTCTCGGCCTGGCTGGTCCCGGTCCTGCTGCCCGTCGTGGCCGGTGTGCTCATGAGCTTCCAGCAGGCCATGAACGGGACGGCGGCCCTCCACTACGGCACGCCGCTCGCGGCCACCCTCATGAACTTCATCGCCGGCACGGCGGTCCTGCTGTCGGCGTGGCTGGTCAAGGTCGCGGTCGCCGGGCCCGGCAATCCGCTGCCGGCGGAGTGGTGGTACTACCTGGGCGGGCCCATGGGCTGCGTCTTCATCGCCCTGGGGGCGCTGCTGGTGCGCAGCCTCGGCGTCCTGCTCACGGGACTGTGCATGATCGGCGGCCAGCTCGTGGGCTCGCTCCTCCTGGATCTCGTGGTTCCCGCGCCCGGAACCATCGTGGTGTTCGCCACGGTCGCCGGGACGCTCCTGACCCTGGCGGCGATCATCCTCACCACGCTGCCCTGGCCACGGCGCGCCGGGGTCCGGCGCACGGGGTGAAGGGTCTGCGCGCAGCAGGGGCTGGTCCCGGAGGACCAGCCCCTGCAGCGTCGGTCCGGGATCAGCGGTCCGCGACCTCGTGGTCGTGGTCGTGCTCCGGGTGGAGGCCGCCGCCACTCTCGGTGCCGCCGCCGAGGGGGTTGCCCTCGAAGCGGTCCTTGGTGCCCTTGCCCTTCGCCGGGGCGCCGGCGCCGTTCACATCGAACGTGCTCATGGCGTAGGTCACCGTGAGGTGGGCGACGGCGTCGCTCAGCTGGTCGAGGGCTTCGATGCTGAGGTTGTCGGTGTCGTCGCACGCCGCGTGGTAGCAGGCGTCGTAGGGAGCGCCCGCCATGCCGCCGAAGAGTGCTGCCTGCTCGGCGGTCTTGATGCCCTCGGCGCCCGTGAACAGGCCGCCCGCCGGGATGCCCTCGGCGATGAAGGGTCCGTAGTCGCTCCGCCCGCTGAACGCGGTCTCACCGGATGCGAGGCCGGCCGAGGCGAAGTAGTCGTGGAAGTCCTGCTCGATCTGCCCGGAGCCGGCAGGCCCCGGTGCGGCGCCCGGACCGACCGGGAAGGCCGAGTTGTCGCCGTCGTACACGAAGCGCCCGAAGTTCGGCGAGCCGATCATGTCGAAGTTGAGGTAGAGCCCCACCGAGTCCAGCTGGTCCTTCGCGACGAGGTCGGCCACGTAGTACTCGGAGCCGAGCAGGCCTTCCTCCTCGGCGCCCCACCAGGCGAAGCGGACCTTGTTCGTGGTCTTGACCTTGCTCATGCCCTCGGCCACGGCGAGGATGCCCGCGCTGCCGGTCCCGTTGTCGTTGATGCCGGGGCCCGCGAGGACGCTGTCCAGGTGCGCGCCGACCATGACGACGTTGTCGGGGTTCCCGGTGGCCGTCTCGGCGATCACGTTGTACGTCTCGCGGTTCTCCGAGATGGTGTCCACCACGACCTTGCCGGTCACGTCGTCGCCGATCAGGCCGGTCCCCGCGGCGAAGCTCGCCCCGACCACCGGGATGCCCACGAGGTCCGGAGCTCCGAGCGTCCCCGCCACGGCGCCGGTGTTCGCCCCGACCCCGGTGTTGAAGATCACGACGGCGGTGGCGCCTGCCGTCTCGGCGTTGGCGGCCTTGGTCGCGAAGGTGCACCCGCCGCGCTGGATCAGCGCGATGGAGCCGGCCGTGAAGCCTGCGAAGTCTGCCGCCTCGCAGCCGCTGGTGCCGGCGGCGCTCGCCGTGCCGGTCGTGTCGACGGTCTCGATCGCCCCCGAGGCCTCGCCGGCGCCCGAGTAGGTCATCGTGGCCACGTCGTCGGGGCCGTAGGTGACGTCGTCGGGCGTGGACTGTTCCAGCACGGCGGGGCTGAGTTCGGCGAAGAACGGGAAGGTGAAGGGCTGGACGGTGGGCTTGTAGCCCGCTGCGGTCAGCTTGCCCACGATGTAGTCGACCGACTCGGAGTAGCCCTCGGTGCCGGAGGACCGGGTGTCACCGTTGGCCTCGGCGATGGCGTCCAGGGCGGTGAGATGCCCCACCACCTTCTCCACCGTGACGGCGGTCCGGAGCTTCTTCGAGGAGTTGTTGTTGCTGTTGTCGTAGGTCGGGGCGGCGTTGGCCGCGAAGCCGCCACTGGCCACGAGGGCAACACTGCCGGCGAGGGCCAGGGCCGAGCGCCCGAGGCGGGCGCGCGGCGGTAGGGATAGGGTCATGGGATTCCTCTGGGGTGCGAGCGCCCGGTCGGTCCGGACTGCAGTGACGTGGATCACACGTCGCAATGGCTTCAACCTAGGAACACTTCGGGTGCGGCGTCAAGGTCCGGCACCGTCCGGCACCGTCCGGCGTGCGGGCCGCCGGGCCGCCGGGCCGGACGGGCCCCTGGCGCGCGGGGCGGACCCGGTAGGCTGGCGGGTAGCTTCCGCGCCCGTCCTTCCGGGCCGGATCACCCGATGCACGCGACCCCCACCAGCGGACCGCACCCAGCGGCCTGCCCAGAACTGGAGACACACCATGGCAGCAGCCAAGTCAGCACTCGACCCCATCATCTCGCTCGCCAAGAGGCGCGGCTTCGTGTTCCAGTCGGGGGAGATCTACGGCGGTTCACGGTCTGCCTGGGATTACGGGCCCCTCGGTGCGGAGTTCAAGGAGAACATCAAGCGGCAGTGGTGGCAGACGATGGTGCGCGGCCGCGAGGACGTCGTCGGGCTCGATTCCGCCGTCATCCTCCCCCGCCAGGTCTGGGAGGCCTCCGGCCACGTCGAGGTCTTCAGCGATCCGCTGGTCGAGTGCCTCTCCTGCCACAAGCGGTACCGTGCCGACCACCTCGAGGAGGAGTACGAGGAGAAGAAGGGCCGCGCCCCGGAGAACGGGCTGAAGGACGTCACCTGCGTGAACTGCGGTACCAAGGGCCAGTGGACCGAGCCGCAGGAGTTCTCCGGGCTCCTGAAGACCTTCCTCGGCCCCGTCGCCTCCGAGGAGGGCATGCACTACCTCCGCCCGGAGACCGCGCAGGGCATCTTCGTGAACTTCAATAACGTCCTGACCACGGCGCGCAAGAAGCCGCCGTTCGGCATCGGCCAGATCGGCAAGAGCTTCAGGAACGAGATCACGCCGGGCAACTTCATCTTCCGCACGCGGGAGTTCGAGCAGATGGAGATGGAGTTCTTCGTCGAGCCGGGCACCGACGAGGAATGGCACCGCTACTGGATCGACCAGCGGTTCTCCTGGTACACCGACCTCGGCATCAACCCGGACAACCTGCGCCTCTTCGAGCACCCGCTGGAGAAGCTGAGCCACTATTCCAAGGGCACCACGGACATCGAGTACCGCTTCGGGTTCTCCGGTTCCGAGTGGGGCGAGCTCGAGGGCATCGCGAACCGCACCGACTTCGACCTGTCCACGCATTCGAAGCACTCGGGCACCGATCTCGGCTACTTCAACCAGGCCACCAACGAGCGCTACACGCCGTACGTGATCGAGCCCGCCGCCGGCCTGACCCGCTCCTTCATGGCGTTCCTCGTCGACTCGTACACCGAGGACGAGGCCCCGAACGCCAAGGGCGGCGTGGACAAGCGCACCGTGCTGAAGCTGGATCCGCGCCTCGCGCCGGTGAAGGCCGCCGTCCTGCCGCTCAGCCGCAACGAGGACCTCTCCCCGAAGGCGAAGGACCTCGCCGCCCAGTTGCGCAGGAACTGGAACATCGAGTTCGACGACGCCGGCGCCATCGGCCGCCGCTACCGCCGCCAGGACGAGATCGGTACGCCGTTCTGCATCACGGTGGACTTCGAGACCCTCGAGGACCAGGCCGTGACCATCCGCGAGCGCGACAGCATGGCGCAGGAGCGCGTGTCCCTCGACAAGGTGCAGGGGTACCTCGCCGAGCGCCTGATCGGAGCCTGATGGCCCTCGAGTACCGTGCCTGGCAGGACGGCGACGACCTCGAGCTCATCCAGCTCTGGGGAGGCCCCGAGTCGGCGACCGCCGAGCAGTTCCGCGGATCGTTCCGCCCGCCGTCGGACAACCCCTGGAACCGCTGCATCACGGTGGTGGACCAGGGCGTCCCCGTGGCGGCCGGCTGCGTGTACGGGGCGGCGCTCCACCCGGACCGCCTCTGGTGCTACATCGAGGTCGCCGAGGACCACCGGCGCGCCGGCGTCGGCTCGACGCTGCTCACGATGCTCCGGCACGAGGCCGCGGCGTCCCCGTCGGGCGTCACGGCCCTGCGGTCGAAGGTGACGCCGGGGACCACCGGTGCGGCCTTCGCCGGGGCCACCGGATTCGGCAGCCTGCAGCGTTCGCGGCTCGTCGTCGTCGGTCCCGGCGCCCTTGCGGCGCCGTCGTTCGACGACGCCGCCGGGCCGCAGCTGGAGGAAGCGGCCACCGGGTCCGTGGAACTCACGCGTGCCCTCATGGCGTTCTACGAATCCGTCCATTCCTGGGACCGGGCGGACATCAGCCTGGGGCGTGCCCAGCAGCTGTTCCTCGGGGACGCCAGCGGCGCCGGGGGAGCGATCGTGCTCCGGGACCGGCCGAAGGCCGACGGCGGGGCCATCGCGGCGTTCGCCGTCAGCTACACGCAGGCACGGACCGACGACCCGGCGGACGTGCTGCTCGGCTACGACACGACGCTGCCGCCGCAGGAGCAGCAGGCCGCCGTCGCCACCCTGATCGCGATGCTCGTGCACCAGTACCCCATCCAGCTCGAGGTGGACGACGCGATGGAGGCGCTGGTCGCCGTCGTCGACCCCCTGCTGGCCACGGGGGCTGCACGGCCGGCCGGACCGGAGACGCTCGTCGTCGCGACGGACTGACGCGCGCCCCGATCCGGAGGCTCGTGTACGGGAGGCAGCCGGTCCGCCTGCCTCCCGTAGCGCTCAGCCACGGTCGTGCCGTCCGGCCCGCTGGTCCGCGAGGTCCGCGGCTTCCCGCTCGGTCACGGTCATGGCGCTGCCGCCGCGGTGCGCGGGCATCCACCAGGCTCCGGGCTCCGGGGTCACCGGGAAGTCGGCGATGCACGTCTCGATGCCGTCCTGCAGTTCCTGCCGGAGCTTCTCCGTCTCCTCGGCGACGTCGAGACCGGGGGCGTGGTGGATCGCGGGGCTGATGTGGACGCGGACGGGGGACTTCCAGGCGCGCCGGACGGAGAACCCGTGGCCGCGGGTCAGCAGCCGGTGGGAACCCCAGACGGAGACGGGGATCACGGGGACGCCGGCCTCCGCGGCGAGCCGTACCGCGCCGGTCTTCAACGCGCGGACGGTGTAGCTGCGGGACACGCCGGCTTCGGGGAGGATCGCCACGTACTCGCCGGCCCGCAGTTTCGCGAGGGCGTCGTCGTACGCCTCCGCGCCCGCCTTCCGGTCCGTGATGACGTGGCCGAGGCCGAAGACGAACGGACTGACGAACCAGTGCTCCGCCGCGCGCTTGGAGATCATGTAGCGCGCCTGGATGCGGGCGTGGTTCCACAGGACCAGTTCCGCGAAGGCGAAGTCCAGGTAGCCGAAGTGCGTGATGGCCACGACGGCGCCGTGTCCGGGCACGGCGCGGCGCGAGCGCCCGTTCAGGGGGTCCGAGGCGGGCAGGTTCTGCGTCCCGGTGACCGTGACCGGCAGCCGTAGCGCCGCGAACGCGGTCTTGCCGGCGTACACGACGAACCGGTACATGCGGTCGCTCTGCCGCGGCTTCCATCCCATGCTCAGATCCCTCTTCCTGCCTTCGGCGGACGCGGGAAGAACCCGCTGGTGCTGTCTATGTACTCTTTGTACCCCGGCCGGGCCGCCATGCGCTGCTCGGTCAGGGGTTTTCCGGTCTTGGCGGCGAGGGCCCAGCACATGAGGGCGGGGGAGAGGACGGTCAGCACCCCGGGCCAGGAGTCCGCGGCCACGAGGAACAGCCCCGCCCAGACCAGGGCGTCGCCGAAGTAGTTCGGGTGCCGCGTGTACCGCCAGAGGCCGGTGTCGAGCACCGTCCCGCGGCGCGACGGGTCGTTCTTGAAGGAGGCGAGCTGCTGGTCGCCCACGGCCTCGAAGAACAGGCCCGCAGTCCAGGCGAGCACGCCCAGCCAGGCGAGGACGCCGAGGCCCCCGGTGCTGAACATCGCGACCTGGATGGGCAGCGAGACGAAGAGCATGACGCCGGCCTGGGGGAGGTAGACCTTCCGGAGCGCGAGGGCGGCGGGCGAGCCGTCGGGGAGCATCTCCTCGTACCGGGGGTCCTCCTCGCCGCCGCGGCCCCGCCAGCCGATGAACGCGGCGAGCCGGAGGCCCCAGGCCGCCACGAGGACCAGCATGAGGATCCGTCGTCCGTCGTCGCCCTCGCCCTCCGAGGCCAGGAACACGACGACGGCGATCGCGACGAACCCGAGCCCCCACGCGACGTCGATGACGGAATGGCGACCCTGCCGGGTCGCGACGGCGAAGGTGATCGCCATCAGGAAGGCGACGGCGATGATCGAGAGGCCGAGGCCCCCGAGGAAGGAGGACAGGGGGAACGCGGTCATGGGCACCTTCGGCGGGTTCGCGGGTCGGGGGACGGGGAGACGGGCGTGCTCATGCGGTGATGTCGAGCGGATCAGGGGCCCGGAAGAGCGGAGCGGACCGCTCGAGGACGCGCCGGTCGATCACCGCACCGGTGTCCTCGGCGAAGCGGCCCAGGAGGAAGGACGTACTCATGCCGTGCCAGACCGGGACCGTGCGGAACATGAAATGGCCGGCGCCGAGCATCCGCACGTAGTGCACGTCCGCCGCGACGCCCCGGGCCCGGCGGGCGAAGGAGAGCGACGCCGTCGGGCTCGTCCACCGGTCGGTGTCCCCGTGCATGATCAGGAGGCTCCGCCCGCGGACCGGCTCGACGGGGCTCGAGGGCTCCAGCCACGGGGCGAGGGCCGCGACGGCGCTGACCCGTGGGTGGCCGGCGGCCGCGAGCGCCGTCAGCCCGCCCATCGAGTGGCCGAGGAGGTAGGCGGGCACGTCGGGATGCTCCGCGGTGATCCGCTCGAGTGCCCAGCGGGCGTCCTGGAGGGCCGACTGGTCGGCCCCGTTCCATCCGCGGACCCGGTTGCGCAGGGTCCAGACCGCGAGCCCCTGCCCACCGCCGCCGGCCGCGAGGCGCGCGGCGAAGGGGCGCATCCGGAGGGGGCTGAGGTGCCCGGGCTGCACGGCGTCGTAGCTGTCCGCCCGGCCGCCGTGCAGTACGAGTGCGACGCCGCGAACCTCCGACGCCGCGCCGCTGATGGAGAGCACGGGGTCCCTGTCCCGTGCCGGGGGTGATGCCTTCGCTGCCACGTACCATCTCTCTCCGCCCCGAACGGGGCTGCCTCTGCCCTAACGGGCTCCCTGCGTAGAATCGCAGACGGTGCCCGGCGCACCTGTCACCGTACTGTCCTGCCAGCCCGACCATCGAGGAATGCCCGTGGGCCACAGCCACCAGCACACCAGCGGGAGTTCGGAGCCGTCCGTCCCCGCGATTGCCGCGCGGCGCCGGGCGAACCTGCTGCTCTCGGCCATTCTCGTCCCCCTCGGGGTGGTGACCCTCATCGCCATGGTGCTTCTCTGGCCGAGCGGGGACCGCAGCTCGCTCACCGTCGCCAATCCGTATGCGACGGCGGAGGGCGTCAGCTTCGACCGCGGGACGGTCCGCGAGGTCGGGGAGGCCGACTGCCCGTCGTCACGACCCACGGTCGACGCCGGGGGGACGGCGCTCACGTGCACCATCGCCTACACGCAGCCGGCGCTCGGGGGCGGCCTCGTGGCCGTCGAGGTGACGCCGGAGCTCGTGAAGACCGACGCCGTCGAAACGGGCGACGAGATCCGCTACCTCAACCTGGCGACCGTCATGCAGGGCGGGGCGGCGCTCTACGTGTTCGTCGACTTCGTCCGCTCCGTCCCCATCGTCGCGCTCGCCGTCCTGTACGCCGTCGTCGTCATCGCCGTGGCCCGCTGGCGCGGCCTGCGTGCCATGATCGGCCTCGTCGGCGCCCTCGTGGTCCTGGCCCAGTTCATCCTGCCCGGCCTCGTCGAGGGCGCGCCGCCCCTGCTGCTGGGACTCGTCGGCTCGATCGCGATCATGTACGGCGTCCTCTACTTCGCGCACGGCTTCTCGGCGCGCACCTCGACGGCGCTGCTCGGGACGGTCGTCGGCCTCGGCATCACGGCGGTGCTCGCGGCCTGGGCCACCGACGCCGCCCACCTGACCGGGGTGGGCGACGAGAACGCCTACACGCTCGTGAACGCCTCGGACGAGCTGTCGATCTCCTCGATCATCCTGTGCGGCCTGATCATCTCCGGGCTCGGCGTCCTCAACGACGTGACGATCACGCAGTCCTCGGCGGTGTGGGAGCTGTACGAGCTCGCCCCGAACACCTCCGGGCGCCGCCTCTTCGGATCCGCGATGAGGATCGGCCGCGACCACATCGCCTCCACCGTCTACACCATCGCCTTCGCCTACGCCGGGGCGGCGCTGCCCGTGCTGATCCTCGTCTCCCTCTACGACCGGAGCCTCCTGGACACGCTCACGAGCGGCGAACTGGCCGAGGAGGTGGTGCGGACCCTCGTGGGCTCGATCGGCCTCGTCCTGGCCATCCCGCTCACCACCCTCGTCGCGGTGCTGGTGGTCAAGGCCGTGGGCCCGGGGACCCCGCGCGGCAGGCACGACGACGTCCCGGCCGTCGATGCGACGCCTGCGGTCCTCGCTGCCGAGGGCGCGGGGATGCTCGCCCCGGGGGAGCGGCTGGTGGCGCTCGGCGAACAGCGGGCCCGGCGCACCGCGGAGCCGGGCGCATGACGAACGCATGGCGCAAGGCGGCCAAGGCAGCCAGGGCGGAGAGGGGACGGGCGGCGGACAGCGCCGGCGGATTTGCGGGTGCTTGCGACAATGGAGGGGTGACTGCAGTATCGACCCTCCCCGTCCTCTCCGGCGATCCCGGCTACGGCGACCCCGCGGATGCCCTCCCCGATGCACCCGGCAGCGCGCTCAAGCTCGATCTCCCGCCGCTCACCCTCGGCCCCATCACCGTGGACACACCGGTGATCCTCGCCCCCATGGCCGGGATCACCAACAGGGCGTTCCGCCGGCTCTGCCGCGAGTACGGCGGCGGCCTGTACGTGTCCGAGATGGTCACCTCCCGCGCGCTCGTCGAGCGCAGCCCGGAATCGATGCGGATCATCTCGCACGACGACGACGAGGCGGTCCGCTCGGTGCAGCTGTACGGCGTCGATCCCAAAACCGTCGGCGCCGCCGTCCGCCTCCTCGTCGAGGAGGACCGCGCGGACCACATCGACCTGAACTTCGGTTGCCCCGTCCCGAAGGTCACCCGCAAGGGCGGCGGCGCGGCCCTGCCCTGGAAGCTCGACCTCTTCACGGGGATCGTGCAGACCGCCGTGCGCGAGGCATCGAAGGGGAACGTCCCGCTGACCATCAAGATGCGCAAGGGCATCGACGAGGACCACCTCACCTTCCGCGAGGCAGGCAAGATCGCACGCGACAGCGGGGTCGCCGCCGTCGCCCTGCACGGACGCACCGCGGCGCAGTTCTACTCGGGGCAGGCCGACTGGAACGCCATCGCGGAACTGCGCGAGGCCCTGCCGGACATCCCCGTCCTCGGCAACGGCGACATCTGGAGTGCGGAGGACGCCGTCCGGATGGTGCAGCAGACCGGTGTCGACGGCGTGGTCATCGGCCGCGGGTGCCAGGGCCGGCCGTGGCTCTTCGGGGACCTGGTGAACGCCTTCGAGGGCAGCTCGTCCCGGCACCGGCCCGGCTTGGGCCAGGTCGCCGACACCGTGTACCGGCACGCCGAGCTGCTCGTGGAGACCTTCGGCAGCGAGATGATGGGGCTGCGCGACATCCGCAAGCACATGGCCTGGTACTTCAAGGGCTACGTCGTCGGCGGGGAACTGCGCGCGAAGCTGGCCAGCGTGCCCACCCTCGAGGTGCTGCGCGGGCTCCTGGACGAGCTCGACAAGGACTCGCCGTACCCCGGCCAGGACGCCGAGGGTCCCCGGGGCCGCGCCGGCTCGCCGAAGAAGACCGCGCTGCCCGAGCACTGGCTCGACGGACGCGTCCTCAACGCGGCGCAGCAGGCGGACATCGCCGCGGCCGAGGTGGACGTATCCGGCGGATGACGCTGGTGCCCCGCCGCGCGACCCCGGGGTCCGCCCCGCAGTCCACATCGGCACCGGCCCGCACGCTTCCCCTTCCCCGTTGCGCTAGAAAGGCACCATGAGTTTCCGCGATCCGACCGTCACCCCCGGCTACAGTGCCGCGGACACCGAGCGGTGGGTGGAGGAGCCGCCCAAGAGCTCGCACCGGACCGATTTCGAACGCGACCGCGCGCGGGTGCTGCACTCCTCCGCGCTGCGCCGCCTCGGCGCGAAGACCCAGGTCGTGGCACCCGACACCGACGACTTCGTGCGCACGCGCCTCACCCACTCGCTGGAGGTCGCCCAGGTGGGCCGCGAACTGGGCAGGACCCTCGGCTGCGATCCGGACATCGTGGACACCGCGTGCCTGGCCCACGACCTCGGGCACCCGCCCTTCGGACACAACGGCGAATCCGCGCTCAACGATCTCGCCCACGGCATCGGCGGTTTCGAGGGCAACGCCCAGACCCTGCGACTCCTCACGCGGCTGGAGCCGAAGGTCCTCGCGCCGAACGGCGGACCCGCCGGGCTGAACCTCACGCGGGCCAGCCTGGACGCCGCCTGCAAGTACCCGTGGGCGGCGGCGGCGGCGCCCGTCATCAGCGGTCAGCGCACCACGAAGTTCGGTGCGTACGACGACGACCTCCCGGTCTTCTCGTGGCTGCGCGACGGCGCCCCCGAGGGCCGCTCGTGCCTCGAGGCGCAGGTGATGGACCTGGCGGACGACATCTCGTATTCGGTGCACGACGTCGAGGACGCGATCGTCGCCGGGCACCTGCAGCTCCGGTGGATGGACAGTGCCGATGCCCGCGCCCGCGTGGTCGGCTACACCCAGCAGTGGTACCTCCCGGGCAGCGACCCGGCCGCCGTCGATGCCGCGCTCTCCAGGCTGGAGAAGACGCCGGTCTGGGTGCGCGAGGCGGATGGCACGCGACGGTCCATGGCGGCGCTGAAGAACATGACGAGCCAGCTGATCGGCCGGTTCTGCCTGAGCGCCATGCAGTCCACGCGGTCGATCTACGGGTCCGATCCGCTGACCCGCTACAACGCGGAGATCGTGGTCCCGGAGGAGACGGTCATGGAGATCGCCGTCATGAAGGGCCTGGCCACCACGTATGTGATGACCACGGACCACCGCCAGCCCCTCTACGAGCGCCAGCGCGAGATCCTCGCATCCCTCGTGGCGCGGATCCATGCCGACGGGGACCGGCACCTCGAGCCGATGTTCGCCGCCGACTGGCGGGAGGCGGGGAACGACGACGCCCGCCTGCGCGTGGTCGTCGACCAGGTGGCGTCGCTCACCGACGTGTCCGCCCTCGGCCTCCATGAGCGCATCGTCGGACCCGTCCCGGCCCTCTGGTAGGCCGTTCCCACGCCCGGCCGGGCACCGGGTCCGCCGTGTTCACCTCCGCCCGGCGGACGGTCGGAGTGTCGGTGGGGCGGGCCTAAACTGGGGTCATGGCCGGACTCATCAAACGCGAAGACATCGATGAGGTACGCCAGCGCACGGACATCAAGGAGGTCGTCGAGGCCTACGTCACCCTGAAGTCCGCGGGGATCGGCTCGTGGAAGGGCCTGTGCCCGTTCCACGACGAGCGGTCGCCGTCCTTCCATGTGCGGCCGCAGATGGGCTCCTACCACTGCTTCGGCTGCGGCGAGGGCGGGGACGTCATCAGCTTCGTGCAGAAGCTGGACCACACCTCCTTCAGCGAGACCGTCGAGAAGCTCGCGGCGCGCATCGGCTTCGAGCTGCACTACGAGGACGGCGGGACCGGGCCGCGCCGCGAGGACGTCGGGCGGCGGCAGCGGCTCCTGGATGCGCACAAGATCGCGGCGGAGTTCTTCCGCGACCAGCTCCTCACGCCGGGCGCCGGTACCGCCCGCCAGTTCCTGCAGGATCGCGGCTTCGACCGGGAGGCGGCGGCGCACTTCGGCGTCGGCTACGCACCCCAGGGCTGGGACAGCCTGCTCAACCACCTCACCGGGCGCGGGTTCACGCTCGACGAACTGAAGCTCACCGGCATGGTCAGCGCCTCCTCGAGCAACGCAGGGCGCTTCTACGACCGGTTCCGGGGACGCCTGATCTGGCCCATCCGCGACATCACGGGCGACACCGTGGGCTTCGGTGCGCGCAAGCTCTTCGAGGACGACCAGGGACCGAAGTACCTCAACACCCCGGAGACCTCGCTCTACAAGAAGTCCCAGGTGCTGTACGGCATCGACCTCGCCAAGCGGGAGATCGCGAAGAACCGGCAGCTCGTCGTCGTCGAGGGGTACACGGACGTCATGGCCTGCCACCTCGCAGGCGTCGGGACCGCCGTCGCCACGTGCGGGACGGCGTTCGGCACGGACCACATCAAGATCGCCCGCAGGCTCCTGTCCGACGACGGCACCGGCGGCGAGGTGATCTTCACGTTCGACGGCGACGCCGCCGGCCAGAAAGCCGCATTGCGCGCCTTCGAGGAGGACCAGCGGTTCAACTCGCAGACCTATGTCGCCGTCGAGGCCTCCGGTGCGGACCCGTGCGAAGTGCGCCAGACCAAGGGCGACGACGCCGTGCGGGAACTCATCGCCGACCGGCGGCCCCTGTTCGAGTTCGCGATCAAGGCGTCGTTCGCCAACTTCGACCTCTCGTCCGGCGAGGGTCAGGTGAAGGCGCTGCGCCATGCCGCGCCGATCGTCGCGCAGATCCGCGACGTGTCGCTGCGGTCCACGTACACGAGGGAGCTCTCCCGCTGGCTCGGGATGCAGTACGTGGGGGAGGACCAGGTGGCACGGGCGGTGTCAGCGGCCGCGCGCCGCGAGAACTCGTCCTCAGGCGCGGCGGGCAATCGCCAGCAGGGCCAGCAGGGAGGCCAGGGCCAGCAGGGCCAGCAGGGAGGCCAGGGCCAGGCGGGGAACGCGGCGTCGGCCGGTCCGGGGGCCGGCACCTCGGAGGAACCGTTCTTCGAGCGGCCCGACCCGCGGGATCCGATCGCACGCATGGAGCGGGAGGCGCTCGAGGTGGTCCTGCAGCAGCCCACGCTCCTTACGGCGCCCCAGTGGGAGAGCTTCTCGACGATGCACTTCACCGTCCCGGTCTACGAGGCGCTCCACAATGCCGTCCTCGCAGCGGGTGCGGCAGGTACTGAGCTGTCCCGCTGGGTGGAATCGGTGCGCGACGGCGTCCCGGACGTGCTGCGGCCCCTCGTGAGCGAACTGGCCGTCCGGCCGCTGCCGGCCAAGGATGCCGAGGCGATGGTGAGCTACTGCCGGGACATCCTGAATCGGCTCACCGAACTGCGGATCACGCAGCAGAAGGCGGAGAAGCTCGGGCAGCTCCAGCGGATGGATCCCGCGGCGGATCCGTTGCTCTACAACCAGCTGCAGAGGGACCTGATGGAGCTCGAGATGCAGCGGCGTCAGCTCCGCGAGGATTGAGCCGGGACCGATTTCACTTCGCCCGTCAGGGTATGTAAAGTAGAAACCGCGCTTTCCTCCGTAGCTCAATTGGCAGAGCATTCGACTGTTAATCGAAGGGTTACTGGTTCAAGTCCAGTCGGAGGAGCAACGAAGGGTCGGTGACCGGGGTGAACCCCTGGTCACCGACCCTTTTCCTTTGCCCTGAAGGGAGGAGGTCGGCCTTTCGCGGCATGTGTCACGTGGCTCTCCCCGGAGTGTCACCTCATCCGGGGTCCGGGATTGCTGCCCTGCCGCGCGGAGGCCCCCTCGGCCCGGGAACGTGTCAGAGGGCGGGCGTAGGCTTTGGCCATGGACACTGAAGGCACTGACGGCAAGCTCATCCTGGTAACCGGAGCCACGGGGTACATCGGCGGTCGGCTCGTGACGAAACTGGTCGCCGAGGGCCGCCGGGTCCGCGTCATCGTCCGGTCCCCGCAGAAGCTCAAGGACGTCCCCTGGGCCGGGTCCGTCGAGATCGTGGAGGGCGACCTGCAGGACCGCGAGGCCATGCTCAAGGTCACCCAGGGCGTCGACACGCTCTACTATCTCGTCCACTCGATGGGGTCCGGACGGGACTTCGACAAGCGCGAGGCGGACATCGCGACCGTCGTCTCCGAGGCCGCCGGCGAAGCAGGGGTGCGCCGCATCGTGTACCTGGGCGGCCTCCACCCCGAGGGCGTGGAGCTCTCCACCCATATGCGCTCACGCACCCAGGTGGGCGCGATCCTCCTCGAGTCCGGCACCCCGACCATCGCCTTCCAGGCCGGCGTCGTCATCGGGTCGGGATCGGCCTCGTTCGAGATGATCCGGCACCTCTCCGACGTCCTGCCCGTCATGCCCGCACCCAAGTGGGTCCTGAACCACATCGAGCCGATCGCGGTCCGCGACGTCATCCACTACCTCATCGGCGCGCTCGACCTCCCCGAGGGCCTGAACCGGACGTTCGACCTCGGGTCCCGCGAGGTCCTCACCTATGCCGAGATGATGAACCAGTATGCCGAGGCCGCCGGGCTGCCGCGCCGCAAGATCCTGGCGCTGCCCGTCCTGACGCCGCGCCTCGCCGGGCACTGGGTCAATCTCGTCACTCCCATCCCGCGGGCCATGGCCATGCCGCTGATCGAATCACTGCAGCACGACGCCGTCACCTCCGAACACGACATCGACCAGTACATCGCGGTGCCCGAGGGCGGGCTCACGGGCTACCGCCGCGCGGTGGACCTGGCGCTCGGCAAGATGCGTGGGGGAGAGGTGGAGACGAGCTGGGCCGGCGCGACACAGGTGGACGCCGAAGCCGATCCGCTCCCGTCGGATCCGCAGTGGGCCGGCCACACGGTCTTCACCGACGTCCAGACCTACAGTTCGAGCGCGTCCCCCGAGAAGCTGTGGACCGTGGTCGAGGGGATCGGCGGCGAGAACGGCTGGTACTCCTGGCCCGTCGGCTGGGCGGCCCGCGGCTGGATGGACAAGCTCGCCGGTGGCGTTGGCCTCCGGCGCGGACGGCGGGACGCCAAGGAACTGCTCACGGGCGAGGCCCTCGACTTCTGGCGGGTGGAGGAGATCGTCCGCGGCAAGCGCCTGAGGCTCCGCGCCGAGATGAAGGTCCCCGGCAGGGCATGGCTCGAATTCAGGGTCGAGCCGGACGGCTCCGGCAGTTCCTTCTACCAGCGGGCGGTCTTCTTCCCGCAGGGGCTCTCCGGCCGCCTGTACTGGCTGGCCGTGCTGCCGTTCCACGGCTTCATCTTCAAGTCCATGGCCCGCAACATCGCCACGACGGCGGAGGCCCTGCCCTCGGCATCGGGGTCTGAGTCAGAGACCACGGCCGCCTGAAGTAGGGCTCCCCGCGACAGCGCGCCAGCGGGCGCTACCGGCCGGTGTGTGCGACGACGGCGCCCGGCCCTGCCGTGCAGGCGGCGGAGCGCTACTGCAGGGCGGGCACGGTCCGGGGCCGGACGACCGTCCAGAGGAAGACCACGCCCAGGGCGATGCACGCGGCCATGACGAGTGCCATGGGCGTGGCTGATTCGATGCCCTCACCCAGCAGGCCGACGAGCGGCGAGATCAGGCCTGCCGTCCCGAAGGTCACGGCGCCGAGGAGGGACGCCGCGGTGCCGGCCTGCGCCCCGTTGTTGATGAGCGCCAGCACCTGCACGCACGGGAAGACGAAGCCCGTGGCCATGATGTAGAACCACAGCGGGACGGCCGTTCCCCAGAAGCCGAGGCCCAGCTGGTCGAAGGCGATGATCAGCATCGCCATGGTGAACTGCACGATCGTCGCCGTCGCGATGACCCACTGCGGGCCCACGCGCCGGAGGACCCGGGCACTGATCTGCACGCCCGCGACGATGCCCAGCGAATTGACGGCGAACAGCAGCCCGTACTGCTGCTCGTTCAGTCCGTACGGGCCCTGGAACAGGAAGGGCGACGCGGAGAGGTAGGAGAAGAGCCCGGAGAAGTTCATGCCGCCGACCAGCAGGATGCCGATGAAGATGCGGTCGCTGAGGACTGCCCGGTAGCGCTGGGCGACGGTCAGACCGGACTGGCGGCGGTTCTCCCTGGGGAGGGTCTCGACGATGAACAGCGACACCGCGGTGATCACCAGCACGCCGTAGCAGGCGAGGAACCAGAAGATGCCGGGCCAGGGGAAGAGCAGCAGCAGCTGGGAGCCGATCACCGGGGCGAAGATGGGCGCCATGCCATTGACGAGCGCCATGTAGGACAGCATGCGTACGAGGGTGTAGCCGCCGAACAGGTCGCGCACCATGGCCATCGCGACCACGCCGCCGCCCGCGGCGCCGATGCCCTGCAGCACCCGGAACAGCATGAGCATGTTGATGTCCTCGGAGGACGCCGCGCCGATGGAGGCACCCACGTGCAGCGTGGTCGCGAAGATCAGGGGCAGGCGACGGCCGATCTTGTCGCTGAGGGGTCCCACGAGGAGCTGTCCGCCCGCGAACCCGATGATCGTCCCCGTCAGCGTGAGCTGGATGGCCGCCTCGGAGACCCCGAAATCGGACCGCAGCGCGGGGAACGCAGGCAGGTACAGGTCGATCGTGAACGGACCGAGCGCGGTCAGGGTGCCGAGGATGACGACGTAGATGAGCTTCTCGCGGCGGGAGAGGGCGTCGCCGGGATGGATGATGGTGCTCAAGCTGGTGCTCAAGATGCTGCCTAACGGAACGGGGATGCTGCCGGGGACACGGATGGGGTGGAGCAGTGGACGGCGTCGACTGCGGCGGCGGCCCGGCGACGACGGCGGAGCGGCTCACGACCTGCGGCAGACCATTCCCGTGGGAAATTTGGTTGCTGCGGCGAATCAACGACGTGTTCATCTTACGACCCCCGTCAAGCCTGGGCCGCTCCTCGGGCACGGCCCGGGCGGCGGACGCGCTGCTAAGCATGCTTCGGGTTGACGTAGGGTGTTGGAGGACCGAAACGAGCAGGGAGAGCCGGGCATGAGCGAGCACGACGTCGACAGGGAGACCGCGGATCCACCGCAGCACCTCGCACGAGTCATCGGGATCTCGATGGCCGCCGCCGTCGGAGGGCTTTTGTTCGGTTTCGACACCGCCGTCATCAACGGGGCGGTCGATTCGATCCAGGCCGATTTCGGGCTGAGCGCGAGCGTCCTCGGTTTCACCGTCGCCATCACGCTGCTCGGTTGTGCTGCGGGTGCATGGTTCGCCGGCGGACTCGCCGATCGTTGGGGCCGCAAGAAGGTGATGGTCGCAGCAGCCTTCCTGTTCGCGATCAACTCCGTCGGATCGGCCTTCGCCTTCTCGGAATGGGACCTCATGGCCTGGCGCCTCGTCGGAGGTCTTGCCATCGGTATCGCCTCCGTCATCGTGCCCGGGTACATCGCGGAGATCGCACCGTCGAAATGGCGCGGGGGACTCGCGTCGGTGCAGCAACTCGCCATCACGATCGGCATCTTCGTCGCCCTCCTCTCCGACGCCTCGTTCGCGAACGCTGCCGGCGGCGCCGCGAACGAGTTCTGGTGGGGTCTGTCGGCCTGGCGCTGGATGCTCCTCGTCGGCGTGCTCCCGGCCGTCGTCTACGGTGTCCTCGCGCTGATCATCCCCGAATCGCCGCAGTTCCTCATCCGGGCGAACCGGGACAGGGACGCCGCCCGGATCCTGTCGCGGGTCTCCGGCGTCAGGGACACCGAGGGCAAGATCCGCCAGATCCGCGAGAGCTTCGAGCGCGAGGACCGGGCCGGCTACCGTGACCTGCGCGGCCCCGCCCTCGGGCTGCAGCCCATCCTGTGGGTCGGCATGGCCATCGCGGCGCTCCAGCAGCTCGTCGGTATCAACGCGATCTTCTACTACTCCACGACGCTGTGGAAGTCCGTGGGCTTCAGCGAGAGCGATTCCTTCACGACGTCGGTGATCACCTCGATCATCAACGTGACCATGACGTTCGTGGCCATCTTCTTCGTGGACCGCATCGGACGCCGCAAGCTGCTCCTCGCCGGGTCGATCGGCATGACCGTCGGGTTGCTCGCAGCGACCCTCGCGTTCCTGCAGGCGGAGGGGACCGGCGAGGACGTCGCCCTGCCCGGGATCTGGGGTCCGGTCGCCCTCGTGGGCGCGAACCTCTTCGTCATCTTCTTCGCCGCCACCTGGGGCCCCGTCATGTGGGTCACGCTCGGCGAGATGTTCCCCAACCGCATCCGCTCGATCGCCCTCGGGGTCGCCACGATGGTCAACTGGGTCTTCAACTTCATCGTGACCCTCACCTTCCCGTGGGTCAGCGCGAATCTCGGCCTGTGGGTCATGTACGCGGCCTTCACGGTCTTCGCCGTCGTGTCCTTCGTCTTCGTCCGGTCCAGGCTCCCCGAGTTCGCCGGCAAGGACCTCGAGGACAACGCCGAGCTGGCCTCGGCACGGTGAGGAGCGGGTGAGGAGCAGGTGGGCGTCGGGGCGGCCCGATGGCGAGCGGCAGTACCGCATCACGGAGCATGGCGCTCCCGACGGCGCCCGGGCCCTCCCGCGGCCGACGAGCCCCGGCCCGATGGTAATTTTGGTTCAGCGAATGTCCAGCAAGACACACACGAATGGAGGCAGGGCCTATGAACAGCTCGGCTAGTACGCGCGGCAAGCGGTCCACAGGCTCACTCTCGCTCTTCGGACTCGTCAGGCTGCTCGCGCGCCTGACGCCGAGGCAGGTCAGTGACGAGTTCTCGATAGCCCTCGAGCAGATGAAGCAGAAGGGCACCAAGGCCGGCATCGCCGCCGCCTTCCTCGTCGTCGCCCTGGTCTTCGTGCTGTTCTTCGCCGTCGCGCTCGTCGTCGCGGCGATCATGGGTCTCGCCGAGATCATGCCCGCATGGCTGGCCGCCCTGCTGGTCGCGCTGTTCTTCCTCGTCATCGGCGGCCTTCTCGCGCTGATCGGGGTCTCCCGCCTCAAGAAGCAGCTCCCGCTGCTCCCCGAGGACGCGATCCGGGGCATCCGCTACGACCTCGGCGTGCTCAGGGAGGGCCGCAGCTTCGACCCAGCAACGCTGGACGTCAAGAAGCCCAAGGAGGAGAAGAAGCCCAAGGACGCCGACAAGGACACCCAGCCGAAGGAACCGACGCCCTCCTACGAGGAGCTGCGCGGCCGCACCGGCGAGCGCCGGACGCACATCGCCGACGCACGCGACTCGCTCGGCGCACGCGTGGACGTCAAGTCACGCCTCGACAAGGCCCAGCACCGCTCGCCCCGGGGCACGACGACGACCGGTGGTTCGACCGCGAACGGCAGGACCTCCGCGGTCGCCGTCCGGCGCGACGTCCCCCTCAACACGACTGTCGCCGACCGCTGGAAGCCGCTGAGTGTCCTCGCAGCATCCGTCGCGGCGATGCTCGTCATGCTGCGACGCCTCCTCAGCAAGTAGCAGGAAGCCCGTCCGACAGACGGCCGTTCGCCCGATCCCCGCCCACGAGCGGGGGACGGGGGACCGGCCGTCTGCCTGCATAATGGGACGGGGAGGCACGGGTGATGAGACTGATCGGGGCTGGAGCACGGCCGGGTAACGAGGGCCCGGTGCTCACGACGGCCTGGACCCTGCCCAACCTCATCACCATCGTCCGGTTCCTCGGCGTCCCGCTGTTCGTCTGGTTCATCACGCAGCAGCGTTACGGGGCCGCCGTGATCACGCTCGTGGTGGTCGGTTCCACCGACTGGGTCGACGGCTACCTCGCACGGCGGCTCAACCAGGTGTCCGTGGTCGGGAAATGGCTCGATCCGGTGGCAGACCGCACCGCCCTGATCGTGGTCGCCGTGACCTTCGTCATCGACGGCATCGCCCCCGCCTGGCTCGTCTGGACCATCGTCATCCCGGACCTCATCCTCATCATCAACGCCCTCGTCCTCTTCCGCGGGCCGCTGCACCTCCCGGTGATCACGGTCGGAAAGATCCGGACGGCCCTGCTGCTGGTAGGAGCGCCGCTGCTCCTGCTGCACGAGGTCGAGGGTTTTGGACAGGACTGGATCTTCGTGGTCGCCCAGGTCCTGCTCGCCGCTGGATGCGTGCTGCATCTCGTCGCCTTCCAGGCCTACTTCATCGCAGCGCACCGCAAGTACCGGCTGGAGCGGGCCGAGCAGCAGTCGTGCCCGTCCTAGCCATCGCGCTGGCGCTGCTCGGCGCGGTCTTCCTCGCGTTCGGAGCGCAGCGCCAGGGTAGTGCCGTGCGGGCGAACACGGGCGGACTGAACCTCAGCTCGTCCGGGTTCACCCGTCTCCTCACCAATCCGCGCTGGCTGATCGGGCTCCTCCTGCTCGTCACGGGGACCGCGCTGAACGTGATCGCCCTGTCGCTCGCCAGCCTCACGGTGGTGCAACCCATCGGCGCCATCGCGCTCGTGATCACCACGATCGTCAACTCCCGCGACCAGGGCATCCGCCTCAACCGCCCCACCGTCGCCGCGATCACCGCGTGCGTGACGGGCAGCGCCCTCTTCGTCATCCTCGCCCTGAACGTCACCCGTGAGAACCACGCGATCGAACCCGCGCAGGAACTGTCGGTGGTGCTCCTGCTGGGTGCCGCCGTCCTGCTCTTCGGCTCGCTGGCTGTGGTGGGCCGGCATCGGCTCAACGCGTTCGCGTACATCCTCGGGGCCGGCATCCTCTTCGGCTTCGTCGCCGTGCTGACCAAGATCGTCGCGGGCCACCTGCTCGACCCGAACGGCCGCTTCCTGCTCAACGTCCCGATCCCGACCCTGCTGGGACTTGCCGCCGCTGCGGCACTGGGGATCTGGTTCGTCCAGAGCGCCTACGCGACGGGACCACCCGACCTCGTGATCGCGGGCCTCACCGTGATCGACCCGATCGTGGGCATCGCCGTGGGCATCATCATCCTCGAGGAGCTCCAGCCGGATGTCCGGACGGTGATCGCGTTGGGCATGGGCGCGGCCGCCCTCGTTGCTATTGTTGGGGTCGTTGCCCTGGCCCGACACCACCCCGACGTCGTGAAGCGGCAGCGCTGATCCGAGCCATCGAAGTACTGTCCACCACACCGACGTAGGGATCCCCCCGTGAGTTACCCGGCTGATGTCAAGCCCCTGACCATCCTGATCGCCGCGGACACGTACCCGCCCAACGTGAACGGTGCGGCCCAGTTCGGCTACCGGCTGGCGAAGGGGATGTCAGCACGCGGCCACGCGGTCCACGTCCTCGCGCCGGGCGCAGCCAACGGTCGGAGCTTCACCGAGCCGGGCGGCGACTGGTCGGTCCACCGCCTGCGCTCGCACAGCGTCCCCACACACGACTACTGGCGGATCTGCTACCCCTGGGAGATCAAGCGGGACATCAGCCTGCTCTTCGATCAGGTCCAGCCCGACGTCGTCCACATCCAGTGCCACTACATGGTGGGGCAGTACGCGTTGTACGAAGCCGTGAAGCGCGGCATCCGCGTGGTAGCCACGAACCATCTCATGCCGGAGAACATCAGTCCCTTCCTGCCCTTCCCCGAGTGGTTCAAGAAGATCGTGGCGAAGAACTCGTGGAGGGACATGGGCAGGGTGATGGGCAAGGCCGCCGCCGTCACGACCCCCACGCCGTTGGCCGCCAAGGCCATGCACGACCATGCCTTCCTGCGGGAGGTGCTGCCCGTCTCCAACGGCATCGATGCCGCGGCCTACGAGATCCAGCCGGGCGAGGTGATCGAACCCCACGACCACCCGACCGTCCTCTTCGTGGGCCGGCTCGCCGAGGAGAAGCACATCGACGTGCTGATCGATGCCGTCGCCTGGACCCCCGAGCATCTGGACGTGCACCTCGAGATCGTCGGCGGCGGTGAGGTGAAGCCGGCCCTGCAGGCCCAGGCCTCCCGCCTCGGGATCCGCGACCGTGTCTCCTTCCGCGGCCTGATCGACGACGACGAGCTGCGCCGGAGCTACATCCGGGCTTCCCTGTTCTGCCAGCCGGGCACTGCCGAACTGCAGTCGCTCGTCACCCTCGAGGCCATGTCCGCGTCGACGCCCGTGCTGCTCGCCAACGCCATGGCGCTGCCGCATCTGGTGTCCGACGGCGAGAACGGCTACCTGTTCGAGCCCGGGGATGCCGACGAGCTGGGCCGGCGCATCACGGAGATCCTCAGCCTGTCCCGGGAGGAGCAGCAGAAGATGGGCGCCGCGAGCCGGTCGATGGTCGGCAGGCACGACATCAATGCGACGCTGGAGACGTTCGAGCGCCTGTACTACGGGACCCTCTCCTCACAGGCACCCACCCCCCGTGAAGTGGATCTCGCCGTCCGCATACAATGAAGGCTGCGTCCGGTGCCGGGACGACTGTCCCGGCCGGCGGCGCACCAGGGCCCCGTGCTCCTGGGGGCTGTAGCTCAGCTGGTTAGAGCAGCGGACTCATAATCCGTTTGTCCTGGGTTCAAGCCCCAGCAGCCCTACGCACCCGGTCGACGACGACCCCTACGAATGCGCCGCCCCTGCAGGGGTGGCGCATTCGTCGCTCTCCGGTCCTTCAGCAATCTCCCGCCGCTCCACTGGTGCCCTAAGTTACCGGCGGGTAACATAAAGGCGTGGGCGCGTACTGTGCCCGCACATGACTCCACGTGGTCGAGGAACAGTGCTGGTCGCCGATGACCAGAGTGAGAGGAATCCCATGAGCAAGACAACGATCGACGTCGACAACCTTCCGTACGCCGACGGCGACTTCTACGCCTTCGAGGAGCTGCTCTCCGACAAGGAGCGCGCCCGGCTGCAGGAGATCCGGACCTGGCTCACCCGCGAGGTCCGCCCGAATGCCATCGACTGGTGGAACAAGGGCGCCTTCCCCCAGGACCTCATCCCGAGGATCGCCGAACTGGACGCGGTGAGCCCGGTCTACCGCCAGGGCTACTCCAACCTCTTCGCGGGGATCATGCATGCCGAGTTCACTCGTGCCGACACCTCCTTCGCCACCTTCATGGGCGTCCATGACGGGCTCTTCACCGGCTCCATCGAGGCCCTTGCCTCCAAGGAGCAGCAGGAGGAATGGCTGCCGGACATCTACGCGATGAAGAAGATCGGCGCCTTCGGCCTCACCGAACCTCTCGGCGGCTCCGACGTCGCCGGCGGCACCCGCACGACGGCGCGCCGCGACGGCGGGTCGTGGGTACTCAACGGCGCCAAGCGGTGGATCGGCAATGCCACGTTCTCCGACTGGGTGGTCATCTACGCCCGGGACCTGGAGGACAACCAGGTCAAGGGCTTCATGGTGGACACCACGCTCCCGGGCTTCACCTCGACGAAGATCGAGAACAAGATCGCCCTCCGCACCGTCGAGAACGCGGACATCGTCCTCGACAACGTGGTCGTCTCCGACGACTTCCACCTGAAAGGCGCCAACAGCTTCCGCGACACGAACAAGGTCCTCAAGGTCACCCGTCTCGCCGTCGGCTGGCAGGCCGTCGGCCAGCAGCTCGCCGCCTTCGACGTCGCCCGCCGGTACGCCGTGGAGCGCGAGCAGTTCGGGCGGCCGATCGCGAGCTTCCAGCTCGTCCAGCAGCAGCTCGTGCAGATCCTGGGCAACGCGATGAGCTCCATGGGCATGATGGTGCGCCTGTCCCAGCTCGAGGACGCCGGCAAGGCGAAGGACGAGCAGTCAGCCCTCGCCAAGGCGTTCACCACGGCCCGCATGCGCGAGAGCGTCGCAGCGGGACGCAACATCCTCGGAGGCAACGGGATCGTCGTCGATTACGAGATGGCGAAGATCTTCTCAGACGCGGAGGCGATCTACTCCTACGAGGGCACGCAGGAGATTAATACCCTCGTCGTCGGCCGGTCCATCACGGGCATCGCCGCGTTCGTCTAGGTCGCGGCAACCGGACCCCTGAGCCGGGCACGGTATCCAGGCACGTCGGCCGACCGCGGTCGGACGGGCGCCCGGATCCTGTGCCCGGCTCCTCTGTCCCGCAGGCGGTCCGGATCTCCCGGCCCGCTCGCGCGCCCGGCTCATCTGTCCCGCAGGCGGTCACCGAGCGGAAGCAGCACCGACGGACGTCGATCCGTCACGAACGACAGCGGATCCACATACTCGCCATCCTCCCGGACACCCCAGTGCAGGCACGGTTGACCGCAGTGCTCCCGAACCGGCCCGTCGGCGGATCGGCCGGCCCCGATGGCGTCGAGCACGGCCACCACCTGGCCTCTGTCGACGGCCTCGCCCCGGGACAGACCGGTCGAGACAGGTTCGAAGCTGCTGATCCGACCATCGCCGTGATCGATCGACAGGACGCCTCGGTCCACCACCGTTCCGGCGAAGGACACGACGCCGTCCGCTGGACTCACCACCTGGACGGGCCCGCCGGCACCGGCGGACAGGTCGACGCCACGGTGCCCGCGTCTCCATTCCTGCGCCGGTTTCTCGAACGGACGCAGGACCCGAGGCGTCGGGTCCAGAGGCCAGGACCACTCCGGCACGAACGGCGCCGGCGCCGACCGTTCGCGGACACCGCGGTGTCCTTGCCGCTCGCGAGCAGAGGGACCCGGAAAGGGGCCGGCTCCGGGCGGGAGCCGGACGGTGACATCGGTGACATCGGTGACATCGGTGACATCGGCGACATCGGCGATACGGGCGATACGGGCGAGATCGGAGACTGGTGCGGCAATCGCGGCGGTGCCCGGTACGCCTCCCGGCAGGAAGCCTGCAGCGCCTCCGGGCACCACCCACAGCGGCCCTGCGAGGAGGGCTGCGGCCAGGGCGCGGGCGGCACGGTCAGGAGCACCGGGAGGACGCCCGGGACCGGGACGCCGCCTGCGCCCGGGGTACGGCCAGGGACCGGGACGCCGCCAGCGACCGGGGTACGGCCAGGGACCGGGACGCCGCCAGCGACCGGGGTACGGCCAGGGACCGGGATACTGCCCGTGACGGCGACCGGACCGGGGCACTGGAGGATCAGGGAGACTGGCCATGCCCCAGCGTGGATCTCCTGTCCGTCCTCGGCACGCCGCGAAGTCCGTATGTGGACATCGTCCATCGGTGAGCCGGGTCCATCCGGAGCCGAGGTGCGTGGTCCTGAGGGGTGCGTATACCCCCTGGACGGACGCCGGGAGCGCCGCCCGACGGCGGTCGTCGGCCTGATCCGACACCGCTGCTGTAGTACACTGGCTTCAGCAGTCTGCTGCTCCCACATCCGTTTGCCCATGGCATCGATGGGTCGTGGAATCCTCAGGCTGACTACGCGTGCCTGTGATTCTGCGCCTACGAATGGCGCCGAAGTGCCCACCCTGCGGTCCGGACCAGTCCGGTGAGGGAGGGCATGTCCATCCGACGACCGGGTACCAGGACGTACCGGCCACCCCGGCCGGCACTGAGACAACCGTCAACAAGCTTCAGGCGGCGCCCCGCGCCCGAGCCGAAGCTGAAGAAAGGCATGACATGCCAGTAGTAACCATGCGCCAGCTGCTCGACAGCGGCGTCCACTTCGGTCACCAGACCCGCCGTTGGAACCCGAAGATGAAGCGCTTCATCTTCACCGAGCGCAACGGCATCTACATCATCGATCTCCAGCAGTCGCTGGGCTACATCGACCGTGCCTACGAGTTCGTCAAGGCCACCGTCGCCCACGGCGGAACCGTCCTCTTCGTCGGTACCAAGAAGCAGGCACAGGAAGCGATCGCCGACCAGGCGACGCGCGTCGGCCAGCCCTACGTCAACCAGCGTTGGCTCGGCGGCATGCTCACCAACTTCCAGACGGTCTCCAAGCGCATCCAGCGCATGAAGGAACTCGAAGAGATCGACTTCGACGACGTCGCCGGTTCGGGCCACACCAAGAAGGAGCTCCTGCTCCTCAAGCGCGAGCTCACCAAGCTCCAGAGCAACCTCGGTGGTATCCGCAACCTGACCAAGGCGCCCTCGGTCGTGTGGGTCGTCGACACCAAGAAGGAGCACCTCGCCATCGACGAGGCGAAGAAGCTCAACATCCCCGTCGTCGCTATCCTCGACACCAACTGCGATCCCGACGAGGTCGACTTCCCGATCCCGGGCAACGACGACGCCATCCGCGCCGTCAACCTGCTGACGCGCGTCGTCGCCGACGCCGTGGCCGAAGGCCTCATGGCCCGCCACAACCGCTCGGGCAACAACGAAGCCGCTGCTGACGAGCCCATGGCCGAGTGGGAGCGTGAACTGCTCCAGGGCAACTCGGACGCCGCCGCTGCCGCGCCTGAGGCGACCGAAGCCGCAGCCCCCGAGGTGACCGAAGCTGCTGCAGCCGAGGTTGCCGCGCCCGAGGCAGCCGCCGAGGTCCCCGCCGCCGAGGAGGCGCCCGCAGGTCTGCAGGCTCCCATCGCCGAGGAAGTCCCCGAAGCGGTAGCTCCCGCCACGGAAGCCGCCAGCGACAACAAGTAGTCCTCGATGCTTAAGGGGTGTGGGTCAAACCACGCCCCTTACGCATGTTCCACAGGTGTTCACCGACGGAACCCCTCGCACCGCGGGCCGCGGCCCACGGAAGCTCTCCCTAGATCCACCCCAACTTAGGAGTTCATATGGCAAATTTCACTGCCGCTGACATCAAGGCCCTGCGCGAGCGCACGGGCGCAGGCATGATGGACGTCAAGAAGGCCCTCGACGAAGCCAACGGCGACGCCGACAAGGCCATGGAACTGATCCGCATCAAGGGCCTCAAGGGCGCGACGAAGCGCGAAGGCCGTTCGACCGCCGAGGGCCTCGTCGCCGCTCGCGTCGAGGGCAACGTCGGCGTCATGGTCGAGGTCAACTGCGAGACCGACTTCGTCGCCAAGGCCGGCCCCTTCATCGACTTCTCCAACAAGGTGCTCGGTGCGGCCATCGAGTCCGGTGCCGCCGACGTCGAGACCCTCCTCGCGTTCGAGCTGGACGGCAAGCCCGTCTCCGAGCACGTCATCGAAGCCGGTGCGCTGCTCGGCGAGAAGGTCGACATCCGCCGCATGGCCCGCGTCGAAGGCCAGATCGTCGATGCCTACCTGCACAAGACGTCCAAGGACCTCCCCGCCCAGGTCGGCGTGCTCTTCGCCGTCGAGGGCTCGGGCGACGCCGCCGTCACGACAGCGCACGACGTGGCGGTCCACATCGCCGCGTATGCGCCCACCTACCTGACGCGCGAGGACGTCCCTGCCGAGCTCGTCGAGTCGGAGCGCCGCATCGCCGACGAGACGGCCCGCGCCGAGGGCAAGCCCGAGCAGGCCCTCACGAAGATCGTCGAAGGGCGCCTCACCGGCTTCTTCAAGGAGGGTGTCCTGGTCGACCAGGCATTCGCCAAGGATGCGAAGAAGTCCGTCGCCGCGGTCCTCACCGAGGCCGACGCCAAGGCCACGGCCTTCGCACGGTTCCGCGTCGGAGCCTGATCCCTCCGGCCCGGTCGACAGCACGAAGGTGAAGGGCGGCCACCCCTCGAGGTGGCCGCCCTTTCCTGCGCCCGGGACGCGCGCCGTATCCTGTAACGGGTCCGGCAACATCCCATCCGCATCATCGGCCGTCCGACCAGGACCGGCCCAGCACTATGCCCGGGAGGCATTTCATGGACACCACTTCCACTGCTCCGACGGGTGGTCCCTCGGGGCGGCGCCGGGTCCTGCTCAAACTCTCCGGTGAGGTCTTCGGCGGCGGCAAGCTGGGCGTCGACCCCGATACCGTCCGCTCCATCGCCGAGCAGATCGCCGCCACCGTCGGCGACGTCGAGGTGGCGATCGTGGTCGGCGGCGGCAACTTCTTCCGCGGCGCCGAACTGTCACAGAGCGGCATGGACCGCTCCCGCGCCGACTACATGGGCATGCTCGGCACGGTCATGAACTGCCTCGCCCTGCAGGACTTCCTCGAGCAGGCCGGCGTCGAGACGCGCGTACAGAGTGCCATCACCATGGGCCAGGTGGCCGAGGCGTACATCCCCCGGCGCGCCATCCGCCACCTCGAGAAGGGCCGCGTGGTCATCTTCGGTGCGGGCGCCGGCCTGCCCTACTTCTCCACCGACACCGTCGCAGCGCAGCGCGCCCTCGAAGTGCACGCGGACGAGGTCCTCATGGCGAAGAGCGGCGTGGACGGCGTCTACACCGCCGATCCGCACAAGGATCCCACGGCGGAGAAGCTCGACACGCTGTCCTACGACGAGGCCCTGCGCCGGGACATCCGCGTGATGGACCAGACGGCCATGACCATGTGCAAGGACAACGACCTGACGATGGTGGTCTTCGGGATGCAGGGGGAGGGCAACGTCACGCGCGCCATCCGGGGCGAGAAGCTCGGCACCCTCGTCACCACCTAGCCTCCGGGGCGGGGAAGGCGACCCCGCGGGACCGCGCCCGGGTGCGGCGCGCCGTTGAACTAGGATTGACCACTGGAACGGTTGCCGTGCAGCCGACTGCAGAGCGAAGGAGACATTGTGATCGAAGAGACCTTGCTGGAAGCCACCGACAAGATGGACAAGGCCGTGGAGGTCGCAAAGGAGGACTTCGCGACGGTCCGCACCGGCCGCGCGAACGCCTCCCTGTTCTCCAAGGTGGTGGTCATGTACTACGGCGCCCCCACCCCGCTGCAGCAGCTGGCGTCCTTCCAGAACCCGGAGGCGCGCACCCTGCTCATCACCCCGTTCGACCGCGCCTCCCTCAACGACATCGAGCGTGCGCTGCGCGACTCCGACCTCGGCGCGAACCCGTCCAACGACGGCAACGTGATCCGGGTGGTCCTGCCCGAGCTGACGCAGGAGCGCCGCAAGGAGTACGTGAAGCTGGTGAAGACCAAGGCCGAGGACGCCAAGATCTCCATCCGCAACGTCCGCCGCAAGGCGAAGGACGGCATCGACAAGGCCGTCAAGGACGGCGACGCCGGTGAGGACGAGGGGTCGCGCGCGGAGAAGGAACTCGACGCGATGACCAAGGCACGCGTGGACCTCATCGACGAGCTCCTGAAGCGCAAGGAAACGGAGCTGCTCGAGGTCTGATGGCAGATCACAATCCCCCCGGTGCGGGCCTCGGGCGTGTCCCGAAGCCCGACACCGGGACAGCGACCGGCGCAGGTGCCACCTCCGGCGTCGCCGCCCCCGGGTCCCGCCGGTCACGGCGCGCGGAAGGGACGTCGGGGTTCCGGATGCCGAAGCGGCGACGTCCCGCGCGGGAACCGGGTGCCCCGTCGCGTGCCGGCCGCAACCTCCCCGCCGCGATCGGCGTCGGGGCCGGCCTCCTCATCCCGGTCCTGGTGGGCCTGCTCTTCTTCCCGGTCGTCTTCGGGGGCATCGTCACGCTGTTCGCCGCGGTCGGCGTCTGGGAGATCTCCCGGGCGCTGGGCCTGCGCCGTATCCGCGTGCCGATCGTGCCCACCATGGCGGGCACGCTCGTGCTCCCGTTCTCCGCCTACTTCGGCGGACCCGAGGGCCTCGCGGCGGCGACCGTCGCCGCCGTCGTCGGCATCTTCCTCTGGCGCTCGCTCGACCCCGCACCGGATGCCGCGAAGAGCCTCATGGCCGGCACGTTCACGCTGCTCTGGGTGCCGTTCATGATGAGCTTCGCGATGCTGCTGATGCGCGTCGAGGGAGGCTACCTCATCATCGCCACGCTCCTGCTGCTCGTGGTCGCGAACGACACCTTCGGGTACCTGATCGGCGCGTTCTTCGGGAAGCACCCCATGGCTCCGAAGATCAGCCCCAAGAAATCATGGGAGGGCTTCGGCGGCTCGATCGGTGGGGCGCTGATCATCGGCGGGTTCTGCGCGGTACTCCTGCTCGGCCAGCCGCTGTGGATCGGCCTGGCCCTCGCCATCGCCGTCGTCGCCTCGGCCACCGCCGGAGACTTCGCCGAATCGATGATCAAGCGGGAACTCGGCGTCAAGGACATGGGCACCATCCTCCCCGGCCACGGCGGCGTGATGGACCGCCTCGATTCGATCGTCCTGGCGTCCCCGGTGGCGTATCTGCTGTCCGCTACATTGGTACCGGGATTGCTCTGACCGCAGATCTGCGGCGGAATCCCGGGGCCCGCGGGCTCCTGAACTGTCACTCGATGGTCTAGGCGGAAGGATCACCCATGGACCTCGCTCGCCCGGGCAGCACCCCGTTCGCACGCGTCGGACGCCGGGAGCTCGGCTACAACACCCGCCAGGTCGACCGCTTCCTGACCAGGGCGCGCGGCTCCTACGACGCCGAGGACCCGGACACGGACGCCATCACGAGCAGCGACGTCCGGGCCATGGCCTTCGACCCGGCCCGCGGCGGCTACGAGCCGCAGACCGTCGACGCCGCGCTGGACCGGCTGGAGGACGTGTTCGCGCAGCGGGAACGGGAACACCTGATCAGGACCGAGGGGGAGGACGCCTGGCTGCGGAAGATCGGCCGCGCCGCCGCCGTGCTCCGCCGCAGGCTGCACCGGCCGGCAGGCGAGCGGTTCCGCAGGCCCACGAAACAGGGCAGCCCGAGCTACAACATCGAGGACGTCGACCGCTTGTGCGACGAACTCCTCGAGTACCTCGAGAACCACGCCCCGATGAGCGTCGATGTCGTCCGCCGTGCCGTGTTCCGCGAGGCCAGGGGAGCGGACGGCTACGAGGAGAACCAGGTGGACGCCTTCCTGGACCGCGTCATCGAACTGATGGCGGGGATCGACTGACCTAGCGCGCCTCGGGCGTGTGGAGGCGCGCGAGGACCCGCGACGCCGTCGCCGGCCGCCGTCCCGCCGTCGCCCGCGACACGAGCACCATGGTGAGGAACGCTGCCGGCACGGTCCACAGGGCCGGCTGGCCGAGCCATATCCAGCGGTCCTCCGTCCCGGGTCCCAGCACCGCCGTGGCGGCGATCGCCCCGCCGCACAGGATCGCGCCGACGAGCATCCCAGCGATCGCTCCGGCGTCCGTGAGCCCCCGCCACCAGATCCCCAGCAGCAGCAGCGGGCAGATGGTGGACGCGGTGAACGCGAACACGGACCCTACGCTGCCGGCCAGCGCGAGGGTGTCCGTCAGGAGGGCGATCACCAGGGGGACGATCGTGGACAGCAGGGCGGCCCGACGGAAGCCCGTCACGCTGCCCTGGAAGAACTCCTGGCTGATCACCCCGGCGAGCGACACCACGAGGCCGCTCGTCGTGGACAGGAACGCGGCGAAGGCGCCCGCGGTCACCAGGGCGGAGAGCAGGTCGCCGGTCGCGCCGTCGAAGATGCGCCCCGGGAGCAGCAGGACCGTCGCGTCCGCGGCGCCTCCCGCCGCGAGCTCCGGGGTGTGGATGCGCCCGAGGATCCCGTACACGGTAGGGAACAGGTAGAAGACCGAGAGCAGCCCGAGCACGAGCACGGTAGTCCGTCGCGCGGACGCCCCGTCCGGGTTCGTGTAGAAGCGCACCAGCACGTGCGGGAGCCCGAGGGTGCCGAACAGGAGCGCGATGACGAGCGAGATCGTGCCGTACAGGGACGCGTGCGCCGTCGTGTTCAGGTCCGCGGTGAACGCGCTGCCGCCCGCCGTGACGGAGGCCCCGTCGGCGCCCAGGCGGAACAGGATGAAGGCCGCCGGGACGGCGAGGGCCGTCAGTTTCAACCAGTACTGGAAGGCCTGGACGAACGTGATGGAGCGCATGCCACCCGTGACCACGCTCAGGCACACCACCACGACGACCGCGAGCGGCCCCACCCATGACGGCAGGCCCGTGGTGATCTGCACCGTCAGGGCGGCGCCGTGGAGCTGCGGGACGATGTACAGCCAGCCGACCACGATGACGAGCATGCTCGTCACGCGGCGCACCATCAGCGAGTCCAGCCGCGCCTGCGCGAAGTCGGGGATGGTGTAGGCGCCCGAGCGGCGCAGGGGAGCGGCGACGAACAGCAGCAGCATCAGGTAGCCGGCGGTGTACCCGATCGGGAACCAGAGGGCGTCCACCCCGGAGATGAGGATGAGCCCGGCGACGCCGAGGAAGCTCGCGGCGGACAGGTATTCGCCGCCGATCGCGGATGCGTTCCACCAGGGGCGGACCGTCCGGGACGCGACGTAGAAATCCCGCGTGGTCCGGGAGATCCGCAGGCCGTAGATGCCGATGAGCAGGGTGCTGAGGGCCACGAGGAGCAGCGCCGTGTAGCCGACCGCAGGGCTCAGGTGCAGGCTGCCGGCGTCGAGCGCGTCAGTCATCGTCGACGAGGTCCTGGAAGCGCCGCTCGTTGCGGGAGGCGCTGCGCACATAGAGGACCGCGCAGCCGATGACGAGCGGGTAGACCCCGAGCCCGAGGATCAGCCAGGGGACAGGGACTGTCAGGACGGTCACGGCATCGATGTTCGGGAACACCGCGAGCAGCACCGGGATGCCCATCAGGATCACCAGGAAGCCGCCCGCCACCACGAGGGCGAGGCGCAGCTGCGACCGGATCAGGGAGGCGACGAACAGCTGGCCCAGCTCGGACTGCTCGGCCATCTCGCGGGCCACGGGGAAGGAGGCACCCGTCGCGCGGGCGGCCGTCCTCGGGGCGGTCACCCGGACGCGGCGGGGTGGCCCGGACTGCTCCTGGGTCATCGGGGGCCTACGGGGATCACTGGCCCGGCCGGAGTCGGGTGGCCTCGAGCTTCTCGCGGACGTCGGGGAGGTGCCGGCGGCTGACCGGCAGCTCGGCGTCGCCGACGAACAGGCTCGCGCGGCCTGCGCTGATCCGGACCTTGCGGACCTGGTCCATCGCCACGAGGTAGGAGCGGTGCGTCCGCAGGAACCCCGCCTCGGCCCACTGGCGCTCGAGGTCGTTGAGCGGGATCCGGATGAGGTAGCTCGCCTCGGACGTGTGCAGGCGCGCGTAATCGCCCTGCGCCTGGACGTAGCGCACGTCGTCGCGCCTGATCATGCGGCTGACGCCGCCCTGGTCCACGGTGATGACCTCCGGCGCCGGCGTCGAGCCCTCCATCAGCTCGCACACCCGGCGGACGGACTCCGCGAGGCGTTCGGTGCGCACCGGCTTCAGGAGGTAGTCGATCGCGCGCAGTTCGAAGGCCTCCAGGGCGCGGTCCTCGTCGGCGGTGACGAACACGACGGCGGGCGGACGGCTGAAGCGGGAGATCACCCGGGCGATGTCCAGCCCGGAGAGGGACGGCATGTGGATGTCGAGGAACAGGGCGTCGACGCTGTACTGTTCGAGGGCACTCAGGGCCTCCGCACCGCTCGAGGCGCGGTGGATGGTCCCGACGCGTGCGTCCTGCCCGAGCAGGAACGCCAGTTCCTCGACAGCGGGGAGTTCATCGTCGACGACGACCACAGTGAGCATGCGTCCTAGATTACGCGCCTCACGCCCGGTGGTCGGGCTGCGACTTGGGCACGCGCATCGTGATGAGCGTGCCGGCGCCGGGCGCGGTATCGATGATCAGGCCGTGGTCGTCGCCGTACACCTGGCGCAGGCGGGAGTCGACGTTGCGCAGGCCCACGTGCACGTCCTCCGTGTGCCCGGCCAGCACGGACCGGAGGTGCTCGGGCTCGATCCCCACGCCGTCGTCCTCGATGGTCACCTCGGCGAAGGGGCCGACGTCGTGCGCGGTGATCGTGATGTTCCCGATGCCGTCCTTCGAATCGAGGCCGTGGCGCACCGCGTTCTCGACGAGCGGCTGGAGGCTGAGGAACGGGATGACGGTACTGAGGACCTCGGGGCCGATCTCGAGGCTGACCTTGAGCCGGTCGCCGAACCGGGCGCGTTCCAGCAGGAGGTAGCGGTCGATGCTGCGCAGTTCCTCCGCCACGGTCGTGAAGTCGCCGTGGCGGCGGAACGAGTAGCGCGTGAAGTCCGCGAACTCGACCACGAGGTCGCGGGCGCGCTGCGGGTCGGTGTTGATGAAGGACGCGATCGCATTCAGCGAGTTGTAGATGAAATGCGGGCTGATCTGCGCCCGGAGGGCACGCACCTCGGCCTCCGCGAGGAGCCGGCGCGAGTAGTCCAGCTCGGCGAGTTCCACCTGCGTGGACACCCACCCCGCGAGCTCGTTCGTGGCCCGGACGAGGCCGGCGTTGACGTCGCCCGCCACGGCCCCGACCGTGCCGACCACGCGGTCGTCCACACGGATGGGGGAGAGCACCAGCTCGCCGGGCTCCGCCAGTCCCGCGGCGTCGAGGCGCTGGCGGCGGAAGATCTGGGTGCGGCCGCTCTCGAGGACCTGCCGGACCAGGGGCATCACGTCCGGCGGCGTCCCGCGCCCGCCGTCCCAGGCGAGCACCCCGGCGTCGTCGCTGATCATGAGCACGTCGCACCGCAGGAGTCCGTGCAGGTACCGGCTCGCCTTCGAGGCCCCCGACGGCGTGAGGCCCTCGCGCAGGTGCTCGGAGGCGAGGGATGCGGTGTGGAGCGTGGCGTAGGTGGCGCGGTCGGCGTCGGACCCGAGGTCCCGGTACGAGCGCGACAGGCGGAAGCCGAGCGAGGCGACGACCGCGAGGGTGATGACGACGACGGCGCACACCAGGGCGGTGTCGACGGCGGCGCTGAACATTGCTCCAGACTAGCCGCCCGGACCTCCCGTTCACCGCGTCCGGTGACCGTTCACCGCACCTACCGGCGCGCTCGGCGACGGACGCCCGTGTCCGGCTGGTGCGCTCCGCCACCGTCCAGCACAGTGATGGGAGTCACACCGACGTGCCTTCCTGCGTTGCGACGGTGCCGCCCTCGCGGCTGGAGTGACTCCCGACCAAGAAGGAGGAACCATGGGCTCGCACCCAGGAGAGCCGGATCCCGGCTCCGGTCCTGCCGTCGACTTCACCGAAGTCCAGCAGACCGAGCAGTTCAGGGAACTGCGCAAGCGCCACCGCAGTTTCGTCTTCCCCATGGCAGTGTTCTTCCTGCTCTGGTACTTCGCCTACGTGCTGCTGGCCGCCTACGCGCACGACTTCATGGCCACGCCGGTGGCCGGCAACATCAACATCGGCATCATCCTCGGGCTGCTGCAGTTCGTCAGCACCTTCGTCATCACCATGTGGTACGTCAGCTACGCCAACCGGCGCCTCGACCCGATCGCCGCGAAGCTGCGGCATGAGCTCGAGGAAGCGGCGCCCGAAGCGTTCATCGACCCGTCAGGCGGAAAGAAATGATCCCTCTCATGAGTGCGGGCGTGCGCGTGCCGCTCCAGACCGCCGAGACGACGACGGTCGGCTCGCCGCTGCTCAACATCAGCATCTTCGGCCTGTTCGTCGCGATCACCCTGGTGATCGTGCTCAGGGCGAGCCGCAACAACAAGACGGCGGCCGACTACTACGCGGCCGGACGGTCGTTCACCGGCGGGCAGAACGGCACCGCCATCGCGGGCGACTACCTCTCGGCGGCGTCGTTCCTCGGCATCGTCGGCGCGATCGCCATCAACGGCTACGACGGGTTCCTGTACTCGATCGGGTTCCTCGTCGCGTGGCTCGTAGCGCTGCTCCTGGTCGCGGAACTGCTCCGCAACACGGGCAAGTTCACGATGGCGGACGTGCTGTCCTTCCGCCTGAAGCAGCGTCCCGTCCGCATCGCGGCGGCCATCACCACGCTGGCCGTCTGCTTCTTCTACCTCCTCGCGCAGATGGCGGGCGCCGGCGGGCTCGTCTCGCTCCTGCTCGGCATCGACGACCGCCTCGGCCAGTCCCTGGTCATCACCGTCGTCGGCGTGCTCATGATCATGTACGTGCTGATCGGCGGCATGAAGGGCACCACCTGGGTGCAGATCATCAAGGCCTGCCTGCTGATCGCCGGCGCGTTCATCATGACCATCTGGGTCCTGGCCCTGCACAACTTCAACCTCTCCACGCTGCTGGGCGCGGCGATCGAGACCTCCGGCAACGCGGCGATCACGAGCCCCGGCCTGCAGTACGGCATCAGTGCCCTCACGCGTCTCGACTTCCTCTCGCTGGCGCTCGCGCTCGTGCTCGGCACCGCGGCCCTGCCGCACGTGCTCATGCGCTTCTACACCGTCCCGACGGCGAAGGAGGCCCGCCGGTCCGTGGTCTGGGCCATCTGGCTCATCGGCGCCTTCTACCTCTTCACGCTCGTGCTCGGCTACGGTGCCAGCGCGCTGATCGGTTCGGAGCGCATCATCGCCGCCCCGGGCGGCGTGAACTCGGCGGCCCCGCTGCTGGCCTACGAACTCGGAGGGTCGATCCTCCTGGGCCTCATCTCCGCCGTCGCCTTCGCCACGATCCTCGCGGTCGTCGCGGGCCTGACGATCACGGCAGCGGCCTCCTTCGCCCACGACATCTACGCGAGCGTCATCCGCAAGGGCAAGGTCAACCCGGACGGCGAGGTCAAGGTGGCCCGCCGCACCGTCGTCGTGATCGGCCTGCTGTCCATCCTGGGCGGCATCGGCGCGCAGGGGCAGAACGTGGCGTTCCTCGTGGCGCTCGCCTTCGCCGTGGCGGCCAGCGCCAACCTGCCGACCATCCTCTACTCGCTGTTCTGGAAGAAGTTCAACACCCAGGGCGCGGTCTGGAGCATGTACGGCGGCCTCGGCTCGGCGATCCTGCTGATCGCGCTCTCGCCGGTCGTCTCCGGCGGCGAGAAGTCGATGATCCAGGGTGCCGACTTCTCGGTGTTCCCGCTCAGCAACCCCGGCATCGTCTCGATCCCGCTGGCGTTCTTCCTGGGCTGGCTGGGCACCACGCTCTCCCGCACCCCGGAGGACCCGATGAAGCAGGCCGAGATGGAGGTGCGCTCGCTGACCGGTGTCGGTGCCGAGAAGGCCACCGACCACTGACCCGTCCACCCGAGCACGGACGAGGCCGCCCCACCGCATGGTGGGGCGGCCTCGTCCGTTCCGGGGGTGACGGTCAGGAGGCGGGTCGCGGGCCGCGGTCCAGCAGCGGCTCGACCCGGAAGGGGATGAGCTCGCCCATGGCCAGGGAGGTGTCGCAGCGCTCCACGCCGTCGCAGCTGAGGATCTTGCCGTTGATCCGGAAGAGGTCCTCGGCGTCGACGGCGACCACGCGCACCAGGATATCGGCCTGCCCGGTCAGGCCGAAGGCCTCGATGACCTCGGGCACCGCGGCGATGCTGTGCGTGATCGCCGCCAGTTTCTGCTGCTGCACATGGACGTGGATGAAGGCGGTCAGCGGGTAGCCCAGGGACGCGGTGCTGATGCGCCGTTCGAAGGAGAGGAAGACCCCCTTCTTCTCGAGCTGCGCCATCCTCGCCTGGACCGTGTTCCGGGAGAGGCCGAGCTTCTGGGCGAGGGCGACGACGGTGCGCCGAGGGTCCTTCGCCAGGGCCTGCAGCAGGCGTGTGTCGGTGAGGTCGAGGGGTTGCATAGTGCGCAACGCTAACACGGCCCCCGGGGCCCCGACCGGGCACTCTGCTCAGTGGAACGCATTACGGTTGTGCCGCCTGTGCGGTGTGAGTAGGGTCACAACCACTCCCGGCAAAGGCGCCCGGAGCCCTTCCAGCCGTGCGGACCGCCGGCGGAGGGTCCTCTGCGAATGCGAAGGTTGCGTGCAATGGCCCAGGACGGCACCCGGCCAGGACCGGGATCCACCGGCGAGATCGACGACGCCGGACCAGCGAGCGGGACGGTGCTTCCCGGCCCCGCCCGTGCGGGGGCGGACGACCTCGTCCAGCTCATCGACCATCACGGCGTCCGGCACCCGCACGCGCACTACGATGCGCTCGTCGCCGACGTCGACGGCGCCGCGCTGCAGAAGCTCTACGAGGACATGGTGGTGGTACGGCGCATCGACGCCGAGGCCACCGCGCTCCAGCGCCAGGGCGAGCTCGCCCTCTGGCCGCCGCTGCTGGGACAGGAAGCGGCGCAGATCGGTTCCGGGCGCGCCCTGCGCTCCGACGACTTCGTGTTCTCCAGCTACCGGGAGAACGCCGTCGCCTACTGCCGGGGAGTGGACCTCACCGACATCCTGCGGGTCTGGCGGGGCAACGCGTCCTCGGGCTGGGATCCCTACACGATCAACATGGCCACCCCGCAGGTGATCATCGGGGCGCAGACCCTCCATGCCACCGGGTACGCGATGGGCATCATCAACGACGGCGCCGACTCCGTGGCCGTCGCCTACTTCGGCGACGGCGCCACGAGCCAGGGCGACGTCAACGAGGCGATGGTCTTCGCCGCCAGCTACCAGGCGCCGGTCATCTTCTTCTGCCAGAACAACCACTGGGCCATCTCCGAGCCCGTGGGGCTGCAGGCGCACGTGCCCATCGCGCGCAGGGCGCCCGGCTTCGGCATCCCCTCGGTGCGCGTGGACGGCAACGACGTCCTGGCGTGCCTCGCGGTCACCCGGGAGGCCCTCGCCCGCGCCCGCTCCGGCGGCGGACCCACCTTCATCGAGGCGGTCACCTACCGCATGGGCCCGCACACGACGGCGGACGATCCCACGCGCTACCGGGACGCCAACGAGCTCGAGGACTGGGCGGCGCGCGATCCGCTGGCCCGGCTCGCAACCCAGCTCGATTCCCTCGGCCTGCTGGACGCCGGGTACACGGACTCCGTGAAGGCCACGGCCGACGCCGTGGCCGCCGAACTGCGGGAGGGCTGCCTGTCGATGCCCGAGCCCGCGCCGTCGGACGTGTTCAGGCACGTGTACAGCACGCCGAACTCCTGGCTGGACCGCCAGCAGGACCACTACGAGCGCTACCTCGCCTCCTTCACGCAGGCACCCCAGGAAGGACCCCGCTGATGTCCACCATGACCTTCGGCCGCGCGATCACCGCCGGTCTCCGCCGCGCCATGGACGACGATCCCAAGGTGATCCTCATGGGGGAGGACATCGGCAAGCTCGGGGGAGTCTTCCGGATCACCGACGGGCTGCAGAAGGACTTCGGTCCGCACCGCGTCATGGACAGCCCGCTCGCCGAGGCCGGCATCATGGGCACGGCCGTCGGCATGGCGTACCGCGGGTACCGGCCGGTCGTCGAGATCCAGTTCGACGGCTTCATCTACCCGGCGTTCGACCAGATCGTGTGCCAGGTGGCCAAGCTGCACTACCGCACGCAGGGCGCCGTGACGATGCCGATCACCGTCCGCGTGCCCTTCGGTGGCGGCATCGGGTCCCCGGAGCACCACTCGGAGTCCCCCGAGGCCTACTTCACGCACACGTCCGGCCTGCGGGTCGTCAGCGTCTCCAACCCGCAGGACGCCTACACGATGATCCAGCAGGCCATCGCCAGCGACGATCCCGTCCTGTACTTCGAGCCGAAGCGGCGCTACCACGTCAAGGGCGAGGTGGACGAGGGCGTCGACCCGGCGGCCTCGGACATGGGTGCCGCGCGTGTGGTCACGGAGGGTACCGACGTCACGCTCGTGACCTACGGGCCGCTGGTCCCGACCGCCCGCGATGCCGCCGTCGCGGCGTCCGACGACGGCATCTCGATCGAGGTGATCGACCTGCGCTCGCTCGCGCCGATCGACTTCGCCACGGTCGAGGCCTCGGTACGCAAGACGGGCCGGCTCGTGGTCACGCACGAGGCCGCGCAGTCCGGCGGACTCGGGGCGGAGATCGCCGCGAGCATCACGGAGCGGTGCTTCGACTTCCTGGAGCACGCCCCGGTGCGCGTCACGGGTTTCGACATCCCGTACCCCTCCTCGAAACTCGAGTTCCACTATCTGCCGGACCTCGACCGGATCCTCGACGGGGTGGACCGCGTCCTGCGCCGGCCGAACTCCCTCAGCGGACTCGACCGCCCGGACAGCAGCCAGGGAGCAGGACAGTGACCGTGACCGTATCGAGGACGAACACCAGGATCCGCGAGTTCCGCCTGCCGGACCTGGGGGAGGGGCTGACGGAGTCGGAGATCGTCCAGTGGCACATCGCCGAGGGCGACACCGTGGAACTGAACCAGATCATCGCCGACGTCGAGACCGCGAAGGCGGTCGTCGAACTGCCGTCGCCCTACGCCGGCGTGGTGGTGCGACTGCACGAGGCGGTCGGGACCGTCGTCGACGTCGGCGCGCCGATCGTCTCGTTCGAGGTGGCGGGCCCCCCGGGGTCCGACGCCGACGCCCCGGCCACGCCGTCGGCCGCCGACGAGCCGGTGCCCGCCAAACGGGAGCCGAACCTCGTGGGGTACGGAGCCGCCGTCGAGAAGGGCGGGCGACCGCAGCGGCGCAGCCGCGTGCTCCCGGCGGCAGGCGCTCCGGCAACACGGCAGCCCGCAGCAGCGCCCCCAGCGCCGGTGGCAGCCCAGCCGCATGGTGAGCGACCCCGCTCGACACCGCCCGTGCGCAAGCTGGCACGCGACCTCGGCATCACCCTCGACAGCCTCACGGGTACCGGTCCCGGCGCTCTCATCACCCGGGCGGACGTGCTGGCCGCGCTCGCGGGCACCACGGGACGCCCGGGGGGCGCGTCGACGGCCTCGCCGGAGCCTCTCCCCCAGGCGGTGCGGTCGGCGGCAGGGGAGACCCGCACGCCGATCCGCGGCATGCGGAAGCACACGGCCGCGGCCATGGTGGCCAGTGCGTTCTCGGCCCCGCACGCGACCGAGTTCCTGACCATCGACGTCACGCCGACCATGGAGCTGCTCGCGGAGCTCAAGGCGAGCCGCGCCTTCGAGGGCACCCGGGTCACACCGCTGACCGTCGTGTCGAAGGCGGTGTGCATCGCGATCGCCCGCAACCCGACCCTCAACTCGTCGTGGGACGAGCCGGCGCAGGAGATCGTGCAGTACGCGGACGTCAACCTGGGGATCGCCGCCGCGACACCGCGCGGACTGCTCGTGCCGAACATCAAGGCCGCGCAGGCGCTCACCCTGAAGGACCTCGCGCAGGCGCTGGGCACGCTGGCCGAGACCGCCCGGGCAGGCAGGACGCCGCCGGCCGATCTCGCCGGCGGCACGATCTCCATCACGAACGTCGGTGTCTTCGGCATCGACGCCGGCACGCCGATCCTCAATCCGGGGGAGGCGGCGATCCTCGCGATGGGCGCCGTCCGCAGCATGCCGTGGGAGTACCGGGGTGAGATCGCCCTCCGGTCCGTGATGACACTCAGCCTGTCCTTCGACCACCGGCTCGTGGACGGCGAGCAGGGCTCACGCTTCCTCGCGGACGTCGGTACCATCCTCAGGAATCCGGCGATGATCCTGACCATGGTCTGACGGGCCCGGCCCGCCCGACCCGCGTGGGCCGACCTACGGCAGTTCGAGGATGAGTTCCCTGACCACGGCGCCGCGGGCCGGCGCGAAGCCCTGCGTCTCGCCGACCTGACGGAAGCCCCAGCGCTCGAGGATGCGGATGGAACTGACGTTGTCGGCGACCGCGCGGGCCCGGATGGGCCGCTGGGTCACCTCGTTCAGGAACTGGCCGACGGCGGCGGTGGTGATGCCCTGCCCCCAGCGCGAACGGTCTATCCAGTAGCTGATCTCGGGTATCTCGTCGTCGTGATAGGCGAGGATGCTGCCCACGACGTCTCCGCCGGAGAGGATGGTCCGCACCGTGATCCGGGGGTCGTTCAGGATGTCCTGCCAGTGGTTGTCGAACACCCCGCGGTCGGACGGGTTCTTGGCACCGAAGGCGGCCATGTGGTTGGCGCTCGGGTCCAACTGGTGCGAGAAGAACTCGTCGAGGTCGGTGGCTTCAACGGGACGTAGCGTGATCACGGCGGTTCTTTCAGTCGGCGGAGTGGCCGGGCGGTGGGCGCGGCGGGGACTTCTCGTGCTTCAGCGTACTAGGGCGGTGGAGTGCGCACCGGGCGGGTGCGGCCCCTCACACCGTCAGCGCCGCCCACGCCATCTCCTCCAGGAGGTCCCGGAACAGGGCCAGCTCACGCGCGGAGCTGGGGCGGTGGGTGGTGTGCGGGGTCGAATTGATCAGTCCGAACACGGCGTGCACCTTGCGCCGCAGCAGCGAGGGGTCCGTGTCCGGGCGGTAGGCGGCCAGCTCGTCGACCCACACCTGCACGTAGCTGCGCTGCAGGGACCGCACGCCGCGCTGGTCATCGGCCGCCAGCGCACCGAGGTCGCGGTCCTGGACGCGGATCACATCGGCATGGCTCACGGCGAACTCCACCTGGAACCGGATGAGTCCCTTCAGGGCCTCGTCCGGCGACGCGGCCGCGCCGGCCACCACCCGTCCGCCGTCGAGCAGGTCCTCGCTGACCCCGGTGAGCAGGGCGGAGAGCACGGAGGGCTTGCCCGCGAAATGCCGGTAGACGGCAGGCCCGCTCACGCCGGCCGCCGCACCGAGGTCTTCGATGGACACGCCGTTGTAGCCCCGCTCGGCGAACAGCGTGGCGGCGGCTTCGAGCAGTGCGGCACGCCGTGTGGCCTTGGCGATGCTCCGGCCGGTCACGCGCTCTTCGGTGGGCGATGCCTCCATGCTGGTCCTCGTCGTCCGGGTGTCGTTCGCGTCGTCGTGGTGTCGTCCCTCAGGGATCGGTTCCCTCATTCTGATGGACTTCCTGGTTAATGACCACTAACCTGAAACCGGTTAGCGCATGCTAACTGAATCGTGCTCGAGGAAGTAGTCGATGGAGACCCTGACGTCGAAGGTCGATCCGCTCTCACCGGCGTTCACCGCGAACCGTGCCGCCCAGTCCACGCTGGCCGAGGACCTCCGCTCGCGCCTCGCCACCGCCGCCCTGGGCGGACCCGAGCGGTCGCGGGAGCGGCACGTGGCACGCGGCAAGCTCCTGCCGCGCGAGCGCATCGACCAGCTGCTCGACGACGGCAGCCCGTTCCTCGAGATCGCGCCGCTGGCGGCGAACGGCATGTACGACGACGAGTGCCCGGGTGCGGGCGTGATCGCCGGGATCGGCCTGGTGCACGGGCGCCACGTCCTCGTGATCTCGAACGACGCGACCGTCAAGGGTGGCACCTACTACCCGATGACGGTGAAGAAGCACCTCCGTGCGCAGGAGATCGCCCTCGAGAACAACCTGCCGTGCGTGTACCTCGTGGACTCCGGCGGGGCGTTCCTTCCCCGCCAGGACGACGTCTTCCCGGACCGCAACCACTTCGGCCGCATCTTCTACAACCAGGCCACCATGTCGGCGCGCAAGATCCCGCAGATCGCCGCGGTGCTCGGAAGCTGCACCGCCGGCGGCGCCTACGTCCCCGCCATGAGCGACGAGACCGTGATCGTCCGCAACCAGGGCACCATCTTCCTGGGCGGGCCGCCGCTCGTGAAGGCCGCGATCGGCGAGGTGGTGACGGCCGAGGAGCTCGGCGGCGGCGAGGTGCACTCCCGGATCTCCGGCGTCACGGACCACCTGGCCGACAACGACCACCACGCGCTCGAGATCGTCCGCGACATCATCGCCACCCTGCCGCCCGCCACGACCGCGCCGTTCGCGCCGGCCGCAGTCCCCGGCGCCTCCGGGGCCCTCGAGGCGCCGGCACCGGCCGTCGCCGAGGACGAGCTCTACGGGGCCGTGCCGACGGACGTCAACGCCTCCTACGACGCCCGCGAGATCATCGCGCGCATCGTCGACGGGTCGCTCTTCCACGAGTTCAAGCGGGAGTACGGGACCACGCTCGTCACGGGCTTCGCGACGATCCACGGCCACCGGGTGGGCATCGTCGCCAACAACGGTGTCCTGTTCAGCGAATCCGCACTCAAGGGCGCTCACTTCATCGAGCTCTGCGACCAGCGGGGGGTGCCCCTGGTCTTCCTGCAGAACCTCTCGGGCTTCATGGTCGGCAAGGACTACGAGGCCGGTGGCATAGCGAAGAACGGGGCCAAGATGGTCACCGCCGTCGCGACCGCGCGGGTGCCGAAGCTCACCGTCGTCGTCGGGGGGTCCTTCGGTGCCGGGAACTACTCCATGTGCGGCAGGGCGTTCTCGCCGCGGTTCCTGTGGATGTGGCCCGCCAGCCGCATCTCCGTCATGGGCGGCAACCAGGCGTCGTCGGTCCTCGCCACCGTCCGCCGCGACCAGCTCGAAGCCCGCGGCGAGGAGTGGGCGCTCGAGGACGAGGAGGCGTTCCGCGCGCCCATCCGCGACCAGTACGAGGCGCAGGGGAACCCCTACTACTCGACGGCGCGGCTCTGGGACGACGGCGTGATCGACCCGGCCGACACCCGGACCGTCCTCGGTCTCGCCCTCGACGTCTGCGCCAACGCGCCCCTGCCCGATACCTCCTTCGGCCTCTTCCGGATGTGACCAGATGATTTCCAGCCCGACCTCCAGCCCGACCCCCGACACGATGCCCGACCCCACCTCGACCGCCGCGTGGCCCTTCGACACCGTCCTCGTGGCCAACCGCGGCGAGATCGCCGGCCGCGTCATCCGCTCCGTCCGCGCGCTGGGCCTGCGCTCGGTCGCCGTGTACAGCGACGCCGACGCGGGTGCCCGACACGTCCTCGAGGCGGACGTCGCCGTCCGCCTCGGCGCCGCCGCGCCGTCGGAGAGCTACCTCTCCATCCCCGCCGTCCTCGACGCCTGCCGCCGCACGGGAGCCGGGGCGGTACACCCCGGGTACGGGTTCCTCAGCGAGAACGCCGCCTTCGCCGACGCGCTGCAGGAGGCGGGCATCGTCTTCATCGGCCCGAGCGTCCACTCCCTGGACGTCATGGGGGACAAGATCCGGTCCAAGAACCACGTGGCGGGCTTCGGGGTGCCGGTGGTGCCGGGCATCGCCGAGCCCGGACTGACGGACGGGGACCTCGTCCGCGCGGCCGTCGACGTCGGCTTCCCGCTGCTCATCAAGCCCTCCGCGGGAGGCGGCGGCAAGGGGATGCACGCCGTGCACCGCGCCGAAGACCTGCCCGAGGTGCTCACGACCGCCCGCCGCGTGGCCGCCCGCGCCTTCGGCGACGACACCCTGTTCCTGGAACGCCTCATCGAGAGGCCCCGCCACATCGAGGTGCAGGTCCTCGCCGACTCCCACGGCACCGTGATCCACCTCGGCGAGCGCGAGTGCTCGCTGCAGCGCCGGCACCAGAAGGTGATCGAGGAGGCGCCGTCGGCCCTGCTCGACGAGGCCACGCGCCGCCGGATCGGCGAGGCCGCGTGCAACGCCGCCCGCAGTGTGGACTACACGGGTGCCGGGACGGTCGAGTTCCTCGTCTCCGATGCCGCACCGGACGAGTTCTTCTTCATGGAGATGAACACGCGCCTGCAGGTCGAGCACCCCGTCACGGAACTCGTCACGGGAGTGGACCTCGTCGAATGGCAGATCCGCGTCGCCGCGGGGGAGCGCCTGCCGCTCACACAGGACGACGTCGTCCTCACCGGGCACGCGGTCGAGGCGCGCGTGTATGCCGAGAATCCGGAGGCGGGCTTCCTGCCGTCCACGGGCAGCATCCTGGCGCTCACCGAACCGACCGGGGACGGCATCCGCGTGGACAGTTCACTGCTGCCCGGCGGAAGCGTCTCGTCGTCGTACGATCCGATGCTCGCCAAGGTGATCGCCTGGGGGACCGACCGCGGCCAGGCGCTCGACCGCCTCGACGCGGCGCTCGCCGGCACCGTGGTGCTCGGCGTGGACACGAACATCGAGTACCTGCGCCTGCTGATCGGGGACGACGACGTCCGGGCCGGGCGCCTCGACACCACGCTGATCGAGCGGAAGCTCCCCGAGCTGGCCTTCCGTCACGTCACGGCGCAGGACCTGGCGCTCGCCGCCGTCCTCCTCGTCGAGGCCGACGCGGCCGTGCCCGGCGGCTCTCCCTGGCACCGGGGCGACGGTTTCCGCCTCGGCACGGGCCGCCCGCGCACCGTGCCGCTCGAGTACGACGGCGGGAGTGGGACCGTCCGCCTGCTACGGTCCGGCGCGGGATGGACCGCGACGGTCGACGACGTCTCCTGCTCCGTCTCCGTCGAGGCCGGCGTGCCGGGGGCGACCATCGACGGCGTCCGGTCGCGCCGCCCGCACGCGGTCGAGGGCGACACCGTCTGGATCGGCGAGGCCGGCTGGTCCACACGCATCCGGCGGCCCGGCCGCCGCGAACTCGTCGACGCCGCCCGGTCCCGCATCACGCGCGAGGAGGGCGCCGCGGACCCGCTGGTCCGCAGCCCCATGCCCGGCACGGTCGTGTCCGTCGCGGTCGTGGACGGAGCGACGGTCGAGGCCGGCGATGTCCTCGTCGCCGTCGAGGCCATGAAGATGGAACACCAGCTCACCGCCGGCCTGTCCGGCGTCGTCCGCCTGTCCCTCAAGCCGGGGGACCTCGTGAAGGCGCAGCAGATCGTCGCGACCATCGAGGCCGCCCCCGTATCCGGCTCCACCACCACACCCGGTTCCACATCAGGTTCCATGGAAGGGAACGCACCATGAATTTCGAACTGAGCGAGGAATACCAGGACCTCGTCGATACCGTCCGCGAATTCGCCGACGAGGTGGTGGCTCCGGTCTCGGCCAAGCACGACGCCGAGCACAGCTTCCCGTACGAGGTCGTCAAGCAGATGGGCGACATGGGCCTCTTCGGGCTCCCGTTCCCCGAACAGTACGGTGGCATGGGCGGTGACTACTTCGCGCTCTGCCTGGCCCTCGAGCAGCTGGCCCGCGTGGACCAGTCGGTCGCCATCACGCTCGAAGCCGGTGTCTCCCTCGGCGCCATGCCGGTCTACCGGTTCGGCACCGAGGAGCAGAAGCAGCAGTGGCTGCCCTCCCTCGCCTCCGGCTCGGCCCTGGGCGGCTTCGGCCTCACCGAGTCCGAGGCCGGTTCGGACGCGTCCGGCACGAAGACGACGGCGAAGCTCGAGGACGGGGTGAACGGCTCCGAGTGGGTGGTCAACGGCACGAAGGAGTTCATCACCAACTCGGGCACCGACATCACCTCCCTCGTGACCGTCACCGCCGTCACGGGCACCTCCGAGCGGCCCGACGGCTCGGTGAAGAAGGAGATCTCCACCATCCTCGTGCCCACGGATACGCCCGGGTTCACCGCGGAGAAGGCCTACAACAAGGTGGGCTGGAACGCCTCGGACACGCACCCCCTGACCCTGAAGGACGTCCGCGTCCCGGAGGCGAACCTGCTCGGCACCCGTGGCCGCGGCTACGCGAACTTCCTGCAGATCCTCGACGAGGGCCGGATCGCCATCGCGGCACTCGCCACCGGTGCGGCCCAGGGGTGCGTGGAGCAGTCCATCCGCTACGCCGGGGAGCGGATGGCGTTCGGCAACACCATCGGCGCCTACCAGTCGATCCAGTTCAAGATCGCCCGTATGCAGGTCCGCGCCCATACCGCGCGCCTCGCCTACTACGACGCCGCGTCCCGCATGCTCGCCGGCAAGCCGTTCAAGACGCAGGCGTCCATCGCGAAGCTCGTGGCCGGCGAGGCCGCCATGGACAACGCCCGCGACGCGACACAGATCTTCGGCGGCTACGGTTTCATCAACGAGTTCGTGGTGTCCAGGCACTACCGTGACTCGAAGATCCTCGAGATCGGCGAGGGGACCACGGAGGTGCAGCTCATGCTCATCGCGAGGGAACTCGGCCTCTAGGTACATCCAGCCGGCTTCGGCAGCGGCGACACGAAGGAGAAGCAGTGATCAACAAGGTGGTTGGCAGCGCGGCGGAGGCCGTGGCGGACATTCCCGACGGCGCATCGCTCGCGGTCGGCGGGTTCGGCCTCTGCGGCATCCCGGCGACCCTGATCGATGCCCTGCACGCCCAGGGGACGGCGGAGCTCGAGACGGTGAGCAACAACTGCGGAGTGGACGACTGGGGGCTCGGGATCCTGCTCTCCGACCACCGCATCCGTCGGACCATCAGCTCCTACGTCGGGGAGAACAAGGAGTTCGCCCGCCAGTACCTCGCCGGTGAGCTCGAGGTGGAGCTCACGCCGCAGGGCACCCTCGCCGAGAAGCTGCGTGCCGGGGGTGCCGGCATCCCGGCGTTCTACACGACGGCGGGCGTCGGCACCCAGGTCAGCGAGGGCGGCCTGCCGCAGCGCTACGACGCCGAGGGGAACGTCGCCGTCGCCTCGACGCCCAAGGAGGTGCGGTCCTTCGAGGGCGTCGACTACGTGCTCGAGGAGTCCCTGCGCCCCGACTACGCGCTCGTCCACGCGTGGAAGGGCGACCGCCACGGCAACCTCGTCTTCCACGCGACCGCGATGAACTTCAATCCGCTGTGCGCCCAGGCCGGCCGCATCACCATCGCCGAGGTGGAGGAGCTCGTGGAACCCGGTGAGCTCGACCCCGGCCAGGTCCACACGCCCGGCATCTTCGTCCAGCGCGTCGTCGTCGCGCCGGACACCGAGAAGCGGGTCGAGAAGCGGACGGTCTCGCTGGCCGCACCCGCTGCACCCGCCGCATCCGAAGGAGCATGACCATGGCACTGACACGCAACGAACTCGCGGCCAGGGTCGCGCAGGAGCTCGAGAACGGCCAGTACGTGAACCTCGGTATCGGCATGCCCACCCTCATCCCCAACTACATCCCCGAGGGCGTCGAGGTGGTGCTGCACTCGGAGAACGGCATCCTCGGCGTCGGGCCGTACCCGGCGGAGGACGCCGTCGATCCCGACCTCATCAACGCCGGCAAGGAGACCGTGACCGCCAATGCCGGGGCCGCCTTCTTCGATTCGGCGTCCTCCTTCGGCATGATCCGCGGCGGGCACGTCGATGTCGCGGTGCTCGGAGCCATGGAGGTGGCCCGGAACGGCGACCTCGCGAACTGGATGGTGCCCGGCAAGATGGTCAAGGGCATGGGCGGAGCCATGGACCTCGTGTTCGGGGCCAAGCGCGTGATCGTCATGATGGAGCATGTGGACCGCGCCGGGCGGCCGAAGATCGTCGAGTCCTGTTCCCTGCCGCTGACCGGCAAGGGCTGCGTGGACAGGATCATCACCGACCTCGCCGTGATCGACGTCGAACCGGACGGCCTGGTGCTGCGTGAGACGGCGCCCGGCGTCAGCACCGACGACGTCGTCGCGGCCACCGGCGCGACGCTGCGCGTGGAGCTCGGGGGAGCCGCGGCGTGAGCGATCCCGAGAGCGGGGGTGGGCATCGCGGCGTCGACGGAGTGGGCCCCGGTTCGCGCGCCGACGCGGCCGGCGCTCGCAGCGGTGCCGCACCGTCGGGGCACCACGTCATCGAGCAGCGCGGGCTGTACTTCGACGAGCTCGAGGTCGGGTCGGTGTATGCGCACCGTCCTGGCCGCACGCTCACCGAGGCCGACAACGTCCTGTTCACCACGCTCACCATGAACACGCAGGCGCTGCACCTGGATGCGGCATGGTCGGCGGGACAGCCGTTCGGGCAGCGGCTCGTGAACTCGATGCTGACCCTGGCGACGCTCGTCGGGCAGTCGGTGTCCCAGCTGACGCAGGGCACCATCGTGGCGCAGCTCGGCCTCACGGATGTCGCGTTCCCGAAGCCGCTCTTCCACGGCGACACGCTGTATACCGAGACCGAGATCACGGGCATCCGGCCGTCGTCGTCCCGCCCCGGGCAGGGCATCGTGTCGATGACCCACACGGGCCGCAACCAGCACGGCGACATCGTGGCGACGGCGACGCGCAGCGTGCTCATGTGGTCCTCGACGGGGCCCCGGGACGGACTGGCATGAGCGCCATCGCCCTCGGCCCGGCCCTGATGTTCTGTCCGGCGGATCGCCCGGAACGCTATGCGAAGGCGGCAGCCCGCTCCGACACCGTCATCCTCGACCTCGAGGACGCCGTCGCGCCGGCGGCCAAGGAAACCGCGCGGAAGGCGCTCGTCGCGTCCGCTCTCGACCCGGAGCGCACCGTGGTGCGCCTCAACGCCGTCGGGACCGCGGACTTCGCACTCGACGTCGACGCCGTCCGCCGCACCCCGTACCGCACGGTCATGCTCGCCAAGACGGAGTCACCCGACGACGTCGCCGCCGTGCGTGCGGCCCTCGGCGCCGTGGACGTCATCGCCCTGTGTGAGACCGCGCGCGGTGTCGTGAATGCCGGGGAGATCGCTCGCGCCGACGGCGTCGTCGCTCTGATGTGGGGCGCCGAGGATCTCGTGGCCTCCCTCGGCGGTACCTCGAGCCGGCGGCGAGGCGGCTCCTACCGTGCGGTGGCGCTCCATGCGCGCTCGCAGGTGCTGCTCGCGTCCGGGGCGGCCGACCGGCTGGCCATCGACGCGGTGTACGTGGACATCGCCGACCTCGAGGGCCTCGCGGTGGAGGCCGACGATGCCGTCGCCTCGGGGTTCGCGGCGAAGGCCTGCATCCATCCCGGGCAGGTCGCCGCGGTCCGTGCCGCCTTCGCGCCGGCCGAGGCCGAGCTGGAGCGGGCGCGGGCGCTCCTCGCTGCGGCCGAGAACGAGCGAGGTGTCTTCGCCTTCGAGGGGCGCATGGTCGATGAGCCGATCCTCCGCCACGCCCGCAGTGTCCTGGGGAGGGCGTCGGGCCGCTGAGGGGTTGTGCTCCACGTCGATCTTTGTACGCTGGGGCGATGCAGCCGCTGCGGTACTCCATCAACATCACCCTGGATGGGTGCTGCGACCATCGTGTCGGCGAGGCGGACGAGGAGCTGCATCGGCATGCTGTGGAGAATCTCGAGCGGGCCGATGCCCTCCTGTTCGGCCGGGTGACGTACAGGATGATGGAGGGGGCGTTCCGCGGGCCGGTCCCAACAGATGCAGGGCCTGCTTGGACGGAGCCCTTCGCGCGGACGATCGATGCGGCGAAGAAGTACGTGGTGTCCAGCACCCTTCGGAGTGTCGACTGGAACGCCGAGCTGCTGCACGGTGATCTGGCAGAGGCGGTGCTGGAGCTCAAGCACGCGCCGGGCAGGGGACTGTTCACCGGTGGAGTGACGCTCCCTCTTGCTCTGGCGGACCTGGGCCTGATCGACGAGTACGAGTTCGTGGTGCACCCACGGATCGTAGGCCATGGCCCTGCGCTCTTCGCCGGTCTCTCACGGCACCTGGACCTCCAGCTGGTGGACCGGCAGGAGTTCGGCTCCGGCGCGGTAGCCCTGCGATACGAGCCGCGGCGATAGCCGCTTGATCCTGCCGCGTCGAACGGGCCTGTTCCTACCGCCATGAGCGGACGGTGCTGCGCTCGCCGGACCTGCCGAGGCGGTGTGGCGAGCCTGCCCCGGCCATCAGAAGGGCGGCAGGGCGTCCGCGTCGGGCACACGTTCGGTACGCATCGCTGTCTCCAGGTCGTGCAGGATGTGGGCGCTCGCTGACGAACTTGGGTCGCCGGGCGGTGGTTCCGGTGGCGTCGTATAGGTCCGGCCTCCCGGCGACAGCCAGGTGAGGCCGCCGTCGGGATGAGGACTCGGCGTCCAGTCCGTCTGGTGCTTCAGCATGTGGTGCCGTTTGCAGGCGGGATAGAGGTTGCCCGCGCTCGTGCAGCCGTCGTCGGCCCACGACATCACGTGGTCGAGGTCGCAGCGACTGGCAGGACGGCAACACCCGTAGAAGCTGCAGGTCTCCTCCCGGAGCTGGACCCAGGTCCGCAGGTCCTCACTCGGACGGTACCGGGTCCGGTCCAGGCCGAGCACGGCACCCGTGTACGGGTGGGTGAGCAGGCGCATCCACGAGGTGGCGTCCGCGGCCAGGCGGCGAGCGGCGTCAGCCGGGATGGGACCGTAGCCCTCGAGTTCGGCCGGCTCATCGGTGAGCCCCATCAACGAGAACACCGGGACGGTGACCACGATCTTCGCCGACGAAGCACGCAGGCCCTCGCCGGTCCGGCCGCCTCCGGTGTGGCTACCCTCGGCGCCGCCCCCTTCGAGGTTTCCACAGCGGCAGCTCCCGGCGGTAGAAGGGGCCGCGCCGGCAGGCCCGCCTGCTCCGAGCAGAATGTCCGCCAGGACATCGGCCCGCAGTTGTGGCAGCGTCCGCGGATCGTCGCCGCTCCGCAGGGCACGGGCCGCCGCGTCCACCGTGGTGTGAACGGCCAGGGCCTGCTCCGCCGGCAGATACGCGCTCAACCAGGCCATCCCGTCCCGGTCCGGCTCGAAGACGACGCACCGATCGGCCGCCGCTCTCACCCGGCGCGCAGTCAGGGTCTCCGGGTGGAGTCTCTCCCGCAGCCGGCGGCACCGTGCCGTGAGCCTCGGGCGGTTCAGGGTCCCTGCAACCCTCAAGATCTCGGTCTCGAAGGGGCCCACGGCCTCGTCGGGGAGGGTGCGGGACTGCTCCACGATGACCGACGCCCGTCCGGGGCAGATCTCGCCTTGCTCCAGGGCCGCCAGCGTGTTCGTCAGTTCACCCGTCAGGGTCAGGGACTCCGAGACGAGCCGCGCGGCGGATCCCTCGGACAGCTTCAGGAGCGCTGCGGTCTCGGCGACCGTCTCGGTCAGGGCCAGGGACGAAGCCGATCCCGACCAGGAGTGGTGGTCCGGATTGCTGAAGGTGTGGACCCGGGCGACCAGGCGGGCCCGCTGCGCGGCGGCCCATGACGTGAGCCGGTCCGCCGCCCGCAGCAGATCGAGGGTGGCCGGGAGGCTGGACGGATCGATTGCGCCGGACGCCGCTCCCTGCAGGTGGCCGACGAGGCCGTAGGGCGATGCGTCCTCGATGCGTGCACGGGCGTGTTCGTCGACCCCGTCGTCGTTGAACTCCCCGTCCGAGCCGAGAAGCTCGTCGAACGCATCCGCGGGCCAACCCTCGAGCGCCTCGCTGTACGCGTCCTCGAGAGTCATCAGCACCGCCTCGGTGGTCATGGCTACAGCCAATCACCCGGCACCGACAAAACAGGCGTCTATCGGGGACCAGGAAAAGTGCGGATCCGTCGACCTATCGACCGCCCGAGACGGAGCGAAATCGCCGCCCCCGGCGCACCGAAACGACACGCTTCGCGCAGCGGAAGGGCCGCCCGCCGCGGGCCCGGACAACCGCTGGCCAAGGAGCACGAAGCTTGCCTGCCGCGGACCCGACAGATCACTCACCGTGCACCCCGGAGAGCCAGTACCGGGAGTCTGCGGGATACTGGGGCCATGGATTTCAGCAACCCCACCCGCGGGCACCGGCGCGTCACCATCCTCGGCTCCACCGGCTCGATCGGCACGCAGGCGCTCGATGTCATCGCGGCCGCCCCGGACCGCTTCAGCGTCGCGGGCCTCACCGCGGGCGGACGGAACCTCGAAATCCTCGCGCGCCAGGCCGTCGCCGTCCGGGCCCCCGCCGTCGGCGTCGCGTCGGCTACCGAAGCCGACCTCGAGCACGCCATCGCCCGGGCCGCCGACGACGCCGGCGTCACCGGGTACGCCCCGCACCTGTTCGCCGGTGACCGGGCCGCGTCGGACGTCGCCGCCTGGCCGGACGCCGACGTCGTCCTCAACGGGATCACCGGGTCGATCGGGCTGGAGCCGACCCTCGCCGCGCTCGGCGCCGGACACCTCCTCGCGCTCGCGAACAAGGAGTCGCTGATCGCCGGGGGAGCCCTCGTGCGTGCGGCCGCCGCCCCGGGGCAGCTCGTCCCGGTCGATTCCGAACACTCGGCGATCGCCCAGGCTCTCCGCGGGGGGACGGCGGACGAGGTGGACCGGCTCATCCTCACTGCCTCGGGCGGTCCGTTCCGCGGCATGACCCGCGCGCAGCTGCAGCATGTGACCCCCAGCCAGGCCCTTGCCCACCCCACCTGGGACATGGGCCGCGTGGTCAGTACCAACTCGGCGTCCATGGTCAACAAGGCCCTCGAACTGGTGGAGGCGCATCTCCTCTTCGACATCCCCCTGGAGCGCATCGACGTCGTCGTGCACGCGCAGTCCGTGATCCACTCGATGGTCCAGTTCGTCGACGGGTCCACCCTGGCGCAGGCATCGCCGCCCGACATGCGCCTCCCGATCGCCCTCGGCATGGGCTGGCCGTTCCGCGTGCCCGGGTCGGCGAGGGCCTGCGACTGGAGCCGACCCGAGGAGTGGACCTTCGAACCGCTCGACGACGACGCCTTTCCCGCCGTCGCCCTGGCCAAGCGGGCAGCAGCGGAGGGCGGCACCCGCATGGCGGTCTTCAATGCTGCGAACGAGGAAGCCGTGGACGCATTTCACAGCGGAGTCATAGGTTTCACTGACATCGTGGACCTGGTCTCCGCGGTCGTCGACGAGCAGCGAGCCCAGGACTCGGGCGCTCCCGACGGCGAGCTCACCCTGGAGGCCGTGCTCACAGCGGAACGATGGGCACGCAGAAGCGCCCGTGTCCGTTGTGGGCTCGAGGAGTCGCCCCTGCCGGACGGTGCAGGGGATGTGCAAGGCCAGAAGGAAACGTCGTGACTGTTCTGCTGTTCATCGCCGGAGTGCTCGTCGTCGTCGTCGGGATCGCCGCGTCGATCGCGCTGCACGAAGTGGGCCACCTGGTGCCCGCGAAGCTCTTCCGGGTCCGCGTCACCCAGTACATGGTCGGCTTCGGCCCCACGATCTGGTCGAGGCGCCGCGGCGAGACCGAGTACGGGCTCAAGGCGATCCCGGCCGGGGGCTACGTCGCCATGGTGGGCATGTTCCCGCCCGCGACCACGCAGGCCGGCGCCGTCCGCCAATCCAGCACGGGTGTCTTCCAGCAGCTGTCCGACGACGCTCGGCGGGCCGCCGCCGAGCAGCTCCAGCCCGGCGACGAGAACCGCGTGTTCTACAAACTGCCCATCTGGAAGCGCATCGTCATCATGCTCGGCGGGCCGCTCATGAACCTCCTGATCGGGACCGTCCTGTTCGCGATCCTCATTATGGGATTCGGGTCCGCGCAGGCCACCACCACGGTCTCCGAGGTATACCGCTGCGTGGTGCCCGCCAGCCAGCAGGCGGCCACCGGCCAGACCGACTGCGGGCCGGACGACCCTGCCGCGCCGGCGTTCGAGGCGGGCCTGCAGCCCGGCGACCGCGTGGTCGCCTTCGACGGCCGTGAGGTCACCGGGTGGGACGAGCTGTCCGGCTGGATCAGGGACGCCGCCGGGCGCGAGGTCGCCATCTCCTACGTCCGCGACGGCGAGACCATCGACTCCAGGATCACGCCCCTGCTCACGGAACGGCCCGTCGCCGCGGAGGACGGCACGGCGGCGGTCGACGACGACGGCACCGCGGTCACCCAGGAGGTCGGCTTCATCGGCGTCGGCTCCACGCAGGAGCTCGTGCCCCAGCCGGCCACCGAGGTGCTACCCGCCGTCGGCGACTCCCTCGCGAGCGTGGCCGGCGTGGTGCTGAACCTGCCGCAGCGCGTGGTGGAGGTCGGCCAGGCGGCGTTCTCGGACGCCCCGCGTGACCCCGAGGGGCCCATCAGCGTGGTCGGCGTCGGCCGGATCGCCGGGGAGATCTCCGCGATGGAGGAGGTCCCCGTGGCCTCCCGCGCGGCAACCCTCATCGGGCTCGTCGCCGGTGTCAACCTCGCCCTGTTCGTGTTCAACCTGATCCCGCTCCTGCCGCTCGACGGCGGGCACGTGGCCGGAGCGCTCTGGGAAGGGCTCCGCCGCAGCATCGCACGCCTGTTCAAGCGTCCGGATCCGGGACCGTTCGACATGGCCAAGCTCCTGCCCCTCACCTACGCCGTCGCGATCCTGCTGATGGGCATGGGCGTCCTGCTGATCTACGCCGACATCGTGAAGCCGGTCGATCTCTTCGGCTGACCGGTTGTAAATCAAAATTCAACCCCATACGGTTGACGAATGTTCGTCCTCACGATCGACCAGGCGGCCAGCCGCACCTCTCCGGACCGCATCCCCGAACTGTTGGACCTCCTTCGGCCCTTCCAGGCCGTCCTGCCCTGGGAGCGCTCGGTCGGGGACGAGGCCCAGGGCGTCCTGGCCGATCCGGCCGACGTTGTCGACGCCGTCCTGCTGTCCCTCCGTGCGGGCGGCTGGTACGTGGGGATCGGCGTCGGCGTGGTCGACGAACCCTTCCCGTCCTCGCCGCGGGAGGGCCGGGGGTCGGCGTTCGTCGCCGCCCGCACGGCCGTGGACAGGGCCAAGAAGACTGGTGATCGCGCACCGCTGGCCGTCGAGGGGCCGGACGGTCGTTCCGACCTGGCAGCGGAGGCCGAGGGGGTGCTCGCGCTGCTCGGTCGGCATGTCATGGGGCGATCCGAGGCGGAGTGGCGCATCCTCGATCTCCTGCAGCCCGGCGAGCGTGGCACGCAGACCGTGGTGGCGCGGAGCCTCGGCATCAGTCCGCAGGCCGTGAGCAAGGCGGCCGCGCGCGCGGCCTGGCACGAGGAGCGCGCGGTGCGGCACGCGGCCGCCCGCCTCCTGGCCTGGGCCGACCAGCCCGCCTGACTCACGCCCCGGCGCCGACTCCCCAGGCCTCCCGCGGCGTAGCCCGGCCTGGGGGTGACGTGCTGTAGACATGACGGGAGACGGTGAGCGGCACGGTCGACGACGCTGGAGGAGGTATCGGTGGACGCACTGTGGATCGCGGTGGCCCTCATCGCAGCGGGCGGCCTGGGCTCGCCCGTCACCAAGCTCGTGCTGCGCCTGGCGCGATCGGTGGACACCGCGGAACGGCGCAGGGAACTCCCCGAACCCGCGGACCAGCCGCAGCTCGAACTCCCGGAGCCCCCGGCCCGCCCGCCCCACGCGCCGATCGATGCCCTGCCCCCGGGGGTGCTCCGCGGCGGGCTGGTCATCGGCGTGCTCGAGCGCCTGGCCGTGACCGTCGCGATCCTCGGCGGCGAGCCGGTCGCCATCGCCTACGTCGTGGCGGTCAAGGCGCTCGGGCGCTATGCCGAGCTGAAGGAGACCCCCGCCGCGGCGGAGCGGTTCATCATCGGCACGCTGACTTCCCTGCTGTGGGCCGCCGGTGTCGCGACGATCGTCAAGGTCTACCTGCTCGGAGTCACGTAGGGTGAAACCCATGAGCATCTTCGCCGTCGAGTACGTATACAACCCCGACCACGACCACCTCCGCGCCGAGCACCGTCCCGCGCACCGCCAGTGGCTCGAAGGACTCGTCGGCGACGGCCGCGTCCTCGCCTCGGGCCCGTTCGCCGACGGCACGGGGGCGCTCCTGCTTTTCGCATCGGCGACCGAGGCCGACCTCAACCAGCTCGTGAGCGAAGACCCGTTCGCGCGGGCCGGGGCGATCTCCGCCGTCAAGACCACCGCATGGAATCCCGTCATCGGAGCGTTCCGCGACCTCGTGTGACCTGTGTCCCGGCAGGACGACGCAGGCCCGGGCCGGGTGGATAATGAAATCAAGTATGTCGTCACACGTGCGGCCAGGGCCGCCAGCATGGAGGATGTTTTGACCTCGGTCAACCTAGGAATGCCAGCAGCACCGCCGCCCGTCCTCGCCCCCCGGCGCAAGACCCGCCAGATCAAGGTCGGCTCGGTGGGCGTCGGATCCGATTTCCCCATCAGCATCCAGTCGATGACCACGACGCCGACCACGGACATCAACGCGACCCTCCAGCAGATCGCCGAACTGACCGCCACCGGCTGCGACATCGTCCGCGTCGCCTGCCCCTCGCCGGACGACGCCGCGGCACTGCCGATCATCGCGAAGAAGTCGCAGATCCCGGTCATCGCCGACATCCACTTCCAGCCGAAGTACGTCTTCGCCGCGATCGACGCCGGCTGCGCTGCGGTCCGCGTGAACCCGGGCAACATCCGCAAGTTCGACGACCAGGTCAAGCAGATCGCGGACGCCGCGAAGGCCGCCGGCACCTCGATCCGCATCGGCGTCAACGCGGGATCGCTCGACCCGCGACTCATGGAGAAATACGGGAAAGCCACCCCGGAGGCTCTCGTCGAGTCGGCCGTCTGGGAGGCGTCGCTGTTCGAGGAGCACGACTTCCACGACTTCAAGATCTCCGTGAAGCACAACGACCCCGTGATCATGGTGCGGGCGTACGAGCTCCTCGCCGAGCGCGGCGACTGGCCCCTGCACCTCGGCGTGACCGAGGCAGGGCCTGCCTTCCAGGGCACCATCAAGTCCGCCACCGCATTCGGCGCGCTCCTGGCCAAGGGCATCGGCGACACCATCCGCGTCTCCCTCTCCGCACCGCCGGTCGAGGAGATCAAGGTGGCCAACCAGATCCTCCAGTCCCTCAACCTGCGCCCCCGCAAGCTCGAGATCGTGTCCTGCCCCTCGTGCGGCAGGGCGCAGGTCGACGTCTACACCCTCGCGGAGGAAGTGACCGCCGGCCTCGAAGGCATGGAGGTCCCCCTGCGCGTGGCCGTGATGGGGTGCGTCGTCAACGGACCCGGTGAAGCCCGCGAGGCCGACCTCGGCGTCGCGTCGGGCAACGGCAAGGGACAGATCTTCGTCAGGGGCGAGGTCATCAAGACCGTGCCCGAGGACCAGATCGTGGAGACGCTGATCGAGGAAGCCATGCGGCTCGCGGAGGAGATGGGGGAGGCTGATGGCGAAACTGCTGGCCAGGGTGGCCCCATGGTTACCGTTAGCTAGGCCCCAGCCCGACCCGGAAGGGCCGTGGTCCTTCCGGGTGCTCGGCGCAGCCGACACGCCGGATCTCTGGGCCCTCGTCAACGAAGACCCCGTGGCCAATGTCTTCGTCGCCTCGCACCTCGAAGTCACCACCAGCGCCGCGCCGTCGTTCGCCGGCGGCGAGGTCATCGGGATGTTCCGCCACCATGAGCTGCGGGCCGCGTGCTGGGCCGGGGTCAACCTCGTCCCGGTCGGCGTGACGGACGAGACCGGTGCCATCTTCGGCGACCACCTCGGACGCTCGGGCCGTACCTTCTCCTCGATCTTCGGCCTGTCCGAGGGCGTGATGGACCTCTGGTCCACCCTCGAGGACTACAGTGCCGAGCCGTTCGACGTGCGGCCCAACCAGCCCCTCATGGCCATCGACACGGACCCGCTCATCGCCCCGGCGTCCGATCTGCGCTTCACGCGACCCGACGAACTCGACCGCCTGCTGCCCGCCTGCGCCGCGATGTTCGAGGAGGAAGTGGGCTACTCGCCCTTCATCGGCGGGTCCGACCACTACCGCCGGCGCGTCGCCTCCCTGATCGGCCGCCGGCACTCGCTCGCGGCGTTCGACGACGACGGCACCGTGATCTTCAAGGCCGAGCTCGGCACCGTGTCCTCGCAGGCGGTCCAGGTGCAGGGGGTCTGGGTGAACCCCGACCACCGCGGGAGGGGGCTCAGCGCCGCCTACATGGCCGGCGTCGTCGTCGCCGCCCGCTCCCTCGCCCCCACCGTGAGCCTCTACGTGAACTCCTACAATGCGCGCGCCATCGCGGCGTACAAGCGCGTGGGCTTCGAGCAGGTGGACACCTTCGCGACGATCCTCTTCTGAGGCCGGTGCGCCGCGGTGCTCACCGCCGCGCCGGATGGACCGGCTAGATTGGTACCTGTTGTTTCCCGCCGGACGGCGGGAGAGTGAATGGCAGTGCTCGATCCAGCAGCGCCCGATGAATACGAACGGACATCCGCGTGGTCTTACGACTCTCGACCCTTTTCCTGCGCACCCTGCGTGAGGACCCTGCCGACGCCGAGGTCGCCAGCCACCGCCTCCTGGTCCGGGCCGGTTACATCCGGCGTGCCGCCCCGGGCATCTACAGCTGGCTGCCCCTGGGCCTGAAGGTCCTCGCGCGGGTCGAGGCCATCATCCGCGAGGAGATGGAAGCCATGGGCGCCCAGGAGGTCCACTTCCCGGCGCTGCTGCCCAGGGAGCCCTACGAGGCGACGAACCGCTGGACCGAGTACGGCGAAGGCCTCTTCCGGCTCCAGGACCGCAAGGGGGCGGACTACCTCCTGGCGCCGACGCACGAGGAGATGTTCACCCTCCTCGTGAAGGACCTGTACAGCTCGTACAAGGACCTGCCGCTGAGCCTGTTCCAGATCCAGACCAAGTACCGCGACGAGGCACGTCCGCGTGCCGGACTCCTCCGCGGCCGCGAGTTCATCATGAAGGACTCCTACTCCTTCGACATCGACGACGAAGGCCTCGAGGCCAGCTACCAGCTGCACCGGGCGGCCTACCTGCGCATCTTCGAGCGGCTCGGACTCGAGGTCATCCCCGTGACGGCGACCGCCGGCGCGATGGGCGGCTCGAAGAGCGAGGAGTTCCTGCACCCCACGCCCATCGGCGAGGACACCTTCGTCCGCTCGGCCGGCGGCTACACCGCGAACGTGGAGGCCGTCACCACCGTGGTCCCCGACGCCGTCGACTATTCCGACGCCCCGGCAGCCGAGGTGCGGGACACCCCTGACACACCGACCATCGACACCCTCGTCGACCACGCGAACGCCGCAGCGGCGCGCGGCGACAGGGAATGGGTGGCCGCGGACACCCTGAAGAACGTCGTGCTCGCTGCCGTCCTGCCCACCGGGGAGCGCGAGATCGTCGTCGTCGGGGTGCCCGGTGACCGCACCGTGGACCTCAAGCGCATCGAGGCGAATATCGCGGGCCACCTGGAGACCGGCGGTGAGGTGGCCGTCGAGGCCGCTACCGAGGACGACCTCAAGAAGCACCCGGGCCTCGTGAAGGGCTACATCGGCCCGGGCCTGACGCTGGACGCGGCCGTGCTCGGCGCCGAGTCCGCCACGGGCCTGCGCTACCTCGTGGACCCCCGCGTGGTCAGCGGCACCCCGTGGATCACCGGCGCCAACAAGCACGGGAAGCACGTCTTCGGCCTCATCGCCGGCCGCGACTTCACCTGGGACGGCGTCGTCGAGGCCGTCGAGGTGCGCGAGGGCGACGAGGCACCCGACGGCTCGGGACCGCTGGTCGCGGCCCGCGGCATCGAGATGGGCCACATCTTCCAGCTCGGGCGGAAGTACGCCGAAGCACTGGGGCTGAAGGTCCTCGACCACAACGGCAAGCTCGCCACGGTGACCATGGGCTCCTACGGCGTCGGCGTGACGCGCGCCCTCGCGGCCCTCGCCGAAGCGAACCATGACGACCGCGGCATCATCTGGCCCCGCAACGTCGCCCCCGCCGACGTGCACATCGTCGCCACGGGCAAGGGGGCCGAGGTGTTCGAGGCCGCCGAGAAGCTCGCGGCCGAGCTCGAGTCCTCCGGCCTGACCGTGCTGTATGACGACCGCCCCAAGGTCTCCCCGGGGGTGAAGTTCGGCGACGCCGAGCTCATCGGCGTGCCCACCATCGTCGTCGTCGGGCGCGGGCTCGCGGACGGCGTGCTCGAGGTCAAGGACCGGCGCACGGGCGAGGCACAGAACGTGGCCGTCGACGAGGTTGCCGCGCTGCTGCGCGAACTCACCGCGCACTGACCTTGGGAGGCTCGGGACTCGAGGAGCTGCACCTCGCCACGATCCTGCTGGTGCTCGTCGCCGGATTCGCCGCCGGCTGGGTGGACGCCGTCGTCGGCGGCGGCGGCCTGCTGCAGCTGCCGGCCCTGCTCCTCGTGCCCGGCATCGCACCCGTGGAGGCCCTGGCCACCAACAAGATGGGATCCATCTTCGGGACGACGACGAGTGCCATCACCTACTACCGGCGTGCCCACCCGGACCTGCGGACGGCGCTGCCGATGGCGGGAGTCGCCCTCGTCGGCGGCTTCGGCGGGGCCGTCCTCGCGTCGTCCCTGCCGTCGTCGGTCTTCAAGCCGATCATCGTGGTGGCGCTGATCGGCGTCGCGGTGTTCACCGCGCTGAAGCCCTCCGTCGGGACGCTCACGACGCTCCGGTACGAGGGCGCCCGCCACTACGGGACGGCGTGCGCGATCGGGCTCGTCATCGGTTTCTACGACGGACTGATCGGCCCCGGCACCGGGTCCTTCCTCATCATCGCGATGGTCACGCTGCTGGGCTACAACTTCCTCGGCGCCAGTGCCAAGGCCAAGATCGTCAACATGGCGACCAACTTCGGGGCCCTCATGTTCTTCCTGCCCAACGGGTCCCTCCTGTGGGGCCTCGGACTGCTGCTCGGCGTCGCGAACATGGCCGGCGGCTACACCGGGTCACGCATGGCCATCAGTCAGGGCAGCCGCTTCATCAGGATCGTGTTCCTCCTCGTGGTCGGTGCCCTGATCGTCAAGCTCGGCTACGACGTGTGGGTCGAGAACATCCGCCCGCTGGTGGCGCCCGCCCCCTGAGCCGCGGTGCGACGGCGCGGCTACGCGACGGGGAGGTCCCGGACCGGCGGCAGTCCGTCCAGGGTCCGACCGAGCATCGAACTCGCCACCCACAGCGACCGGTCGGCCTCGCCCGTCGAGCCGATCGCCAGGGCGGACAGCGCGTTGCGGACCTCACGGACCACGGTCCAGTCCCGGGCCACCTCCGCGTCGAGTCCCGCGGCTGCGGCCAGGGCCCGGCAGTGCGCCTGCACGTGACCGGCGGGGTCGGCGGGATCGAGCTCTCCGAGCCGGTTCCACAGCATGGGGGCCACCGCGTACTCCGCGTCACCCAGCACGGGCTTCGGGTCGATCGCGAGGAAGTCCCCGAGCCGGTCGGGCGAGGCCGGCAGGAGGTTGTCGTAGTGCAGGTCCGCGTGCACGAGGACATCGCGCTCCGATCGTCGGCCGAGGACCCCGCGCGACTGGCAGACCTCCAGCGCGGCCTCCATGAGCCAGCGGGGGAACGGTTCGCCGAGGTCGTCCCAGTGCGCGGGGAGCGTGTCCGTCCACTGCTCGGCCTCCGACGCCAGATGGGGGAAGGCCGCCCAGGGCGCGCTGTCGCCCGCGGGGATGCAGAGTTGCCGCAGCACCGGACCCCACGCCGCGGGGGTCTCGTCGAGCGGCACGTCCCGCAGCGAGTGGTCCCCGTCGAGACGCTGCAGCAGCAGGGCGGAATCGGTGCGCGACGACGCCAGCAGGCGGACAGCGCCCGTGCCGTCCCACAGCATCAGCGCGTCGGGCTCGGGCAGGGCCTCGTCGTGGGGGATGCCCAGTTTGAGGACGGCTTCGGGCGCCGCGCTGCCGCGCCGCAGCACCGGCACGACGACGGCGCAGCGCCCGGCCCACGCCGGCTGCCCGGGCCGGAGATCGAGGTCCAGGTCCCAGGCCTCAAGCCGGTCGGCAAGCAGGTCATGCCAGGTCCGCGTCCACCGGGCTCCTCCGTCGATCATCCTGGCGGACCGGACGAGGGACGGAGGGAGATCCGGGAATGCCGCGCGTGGACCGGTGGCCGATGCCCGTCCCCTCGTGCTGTCACCGGATCCATCCGTGCTGCGTGCAGCACCGTCCAGGCGTCTGCCGGGCACCGCGTCCTGCACCCGTCCATGGTCGCTAGCCACCGGGCTGCTCCGTCCGGTGCGGGGCCTCGGGGGCGGGGGTGGCCTCCGGGGTCGCGCTGCTGCCCGGCGTCGGAGCGCTGCCGGCCAGGCCGGGAAGGGCCTCCAGCGGTGTGCCGGCGTCGAGGCTGCGCAGGGCGGCGGCACTGAAGGAGGTGATGGCCCAGGCCCGGGCCTCCGGACCGACCGTCGCGATGAGGCCCGCGTAGAGCTCGGTGTGATCCTGTTCGATCTCCCGTGCCGCGGCGAGGGGATCGGCGCGGAAGTCGGGCCCGATCGCATAGCCGGCCGGACCCGGACCCGGGGGAACGCACAGGGCGGTGAGGTGATCGGCCGCGGCTTCCGCCGCCTTCCGGTGGGTGGAGGCCAGGTCCATGGCCCGCGTGGGCTCCGGGAGCAGTGCGGCAGCGACCTCATAGGCGTACCGGGCCTGGTCCTCGGCGGTCCTCGCGGTGAGGAGGGCCTGGCGGTCGGAATCGGGACCGAGCGGGGTCCCGGCACACTCCGCGGGCAGGTTCGGCGCCGTGGGGCTGGTGGGTCCGTCGGGTCCGGTGGACCCGGTCGTGCCGTCGGGTGTCGAGGATCCGGCGTCGGCGGGGGACCCCGGGGCGTCCGCCGTGCCGGCAGCGTCGGCATCGGCGGCAGGAGCGGCAGGGGCCGGAGGTGCCGGTGCTGCGAACGGGCCGGTGCCGGCGGCCAGGTCGACGGCGGACAGCGCGTCGGGTGAGGGCAGTCCAGGATCCACGCCGAGGGCGTCACCGAGCTGAAGAACGTGACGCCACTGGTTCACGCCGGCGGCAGCGAGCACCCTGCTCGGGCCCGGCTCCGCACGGGCCGCGTCGCGGAGGCTCAGCAGCGCGCTGTCGCGCAGGATCGCCAGCAGGTCCGGCGCGTCGGCCGGTGCCGCTCCGGCAGCGGCAGCGGCGTCGGTGCTGGTGCTGCTGCTGGTGGCAGTGGCGTCCGCGCCAGGGTCCGCCGTCGGCCCGGGGGACCGCGGCAGGGCCACGGCGTCCGCCTGCTCGTCGAGGTCGGCGGCGGCCGCTGCGAGTTCCGCCGCGGCCTCCGGGGCCAGCGCGGGGTCCGCCGCCGTGGTCCGCGCCCGGTCGGCCGCGGAACGGTAGCGGTGCTCGGCGTCGAGCTGTGCCTGCTCGGACGTGGAGTAGGCGCGCTCCTGCGGTGCGGGGGAGCGGATGCCCCATCCGATGCCGACCGCGAGGAGCATCACGGCGAAGAGGCCGATGAGGCCCACGGACCGCCGCACCAGGCGCCAGGCGCGGGATCCGCTGCGCCGTCCGCCTGCCTGCTGCCTGTCCGTCTCCGCCCGCTTCGTCACAGTTCCCGATGATGCCATGGCGCTTCCCGTTTCCCCCGCCGATACCGCCGGTGCCGCGGAATGTCGGTACTCTTGGAGCACAACATCATCGAGTGGGAGGCAGTCATGGCGGTCCGGTCCGGGAACGAAAATCATGCCTCGACCCGCAAGTCGGCCTCGGAGGTCGAGCTGCAGGCCGAAGCGCAGCACCTCAGGACCAGACTGATGCCGGTCGTCGACCAGCACAACCTCTACCTGGAGGACGTCGAAGTCAAGGTCGCGGGTTCCCACCGCACGGTCCACATCGTCGTCGACCTGCCCGAGGATGCGACAGGAAGCGTCGGCTTCGATGTGATCTCCGCCATCTCCACGGACCTCTCCACGGCGATGGACAGCCTCGAGGACGATGATCGTCCGTACAACCTCGAAGTCTCGTCACCCGGGGTCTCCCGTCCCCTCACCGAACCGCGGCACTGGCGCCGCAACGTGGGGCGCATGGTCGAGGTGAAGCCGCTGACCGGCGACGCGATCCTCGGCCGCCTGCAGGAAGTGTCGGACACCGGGATCCGGCTGCTCCCGCAGTTGCCGGTCAAGAAGGGCATGAAGCCGAAGCAGGGCGATCCGCTCGCCCTCGAGTTTTCCAAGATCCGCAAGGGGACCGTCCAGGTCGAATTCGCGCATCTCGAGGATGAACACCACGATGACAGCGATGGGGCCGATCCGGAGATCTCCGGCGCCGTGCACCACGCGTAAGGAGACCCACATGGATATTGATATGAGCGCGCTGAGGCTCCTCGAGCATGAGCGCGAGATCCCCCTCGACAAGCTGGTTCCCACGATCGAGCAGGCACTGCTCATCGCCTACCATCGGTCGCCGGGCTCGCACGAGACGGCCCGCGCGGAACTCGACCGCCGTACCGGACACGTGACGATCTGGGCCACCGAGAAGGACGAGGACGGCGTCCCCGTCGGCGAATTCGACGACACGCCGACCGGCTTCGGACGCATCGCCGCGAGCACCGCGCGCCAGGTCATCCTCCAGCGGCTGCGCGATGCCGAGGACGACAACATCCTCGGCGAGTTCCGCGGCAAGGAAGGCGAGCTCGTCGCCGGCATGATCCAGCAGGGCAACAACCCGCACATGATCCAGGTCAACCTCGGCTCCGTGGAGGCCGTCCTGCCGCCGCCGGAGCAGGTGCCGGGGGAGAAGTACCTGCACGGTACCCGGCTGCGCGCGTTCGTGGTCGACGTGCACCGCGGCATGAAGGGACCCTCCATCACCCTGTCCCGCTCCCACCCCGGCCTCGTCCGTAAGCTCTTCGAACTGGAGGTGCCGGAGATCGCCGACAAGACGGTCGAGATCGTCGCCCTCGCCCGTGAAGCCGGGCACCGCACCAAGATCGCGGTGAAGGCGAACGTCCCGGGCGTCAACGCCAAGGGTGCCTGTATCGGCGAGATGGGCAGCCGCGTCCGCGCGGTCATGAACGAGCTCAACGACGAGAAGATCGACATCGTGGACTACAACGACGACGCCGCCGCCTTCATCGCCAGCTCGCTCTCGCCGTCGCGGGTCACGTCCGTGATCATCACCGACGAGGCCACCCGGTCCGCGCGCGTGGTCGTCCCGGACTACCAGCTCTCCCTCGCGATCGGCAAGGAAGGCCAGAACGCACGCCTCGCCGCCAAGCTCACGGGCTGGCGGATCGACATCGTGTCCGACGCCGCGCAGCAGGCCTCCACGGCGAAGGCCTGACGCTGCGGGTCGGGCGGCGGCATCGGAAGGGGTAGAATGGAAGGGACTGCTGTCGAGTCGTGCCCGGAAGACGCTGTACGCCGAAACGATTCCGGGCACCGGCCGGTGGACGCACATCCGATACGCACCTGCGTGGGATGCCGCCGGCGGGACCGCCAGTCACACGTGATGCGGATTGTTGCACGACCGATCGACGGGCAGGTTACCGCCGTCATCGATGAGCGGCGCCGGCTATCCGGACGGGGTGCTTGGCTGCACCCCGACCCGGCATGCATGGAAACAGCCGTCAAGCGGAAATCCTTCAACAGGGCCTTCCGCGGGCCGGTGGACACTGCGCAGTTGGCAGCATCCTTCCAGGCACACCTGGAGCGTCGAGATGAACGCTCCGACTCACCACCGTCCCCCCTGAAAGCGGGTCAGTACCCTCATGGAAACCCGATGAGCACCCAGCGATGAGTGCGCAACGATGACCAATCCGTTGCGTTCTGCATTCGATCTGCCAGGCGCGCTTGCGACTGGGATCAGCAGTAGGAAATAGACGGTTCGTGCCTGACTCGGTGCGGACCGAGACAGGAGAAATGTGGCCAAGGTCCGCGTACACGAGCTCGCGAAAGAGCTCGGTATAACCTCGAAAGACGCAGTTGCGAAACTGCAGGAATTGGGCGAATTCGTCCGTTCGGCGTCATCCACCATCGAAGCCCCCGTCGTGAAGAAGCTTCGCGGCGCCTTCCCGAATGCCGTCGCCCCGCAGGCGGCCGCAGCCCCCGCACCATCACGTCCCTCGGCACCCTCGGCACCCTCGCCGGGCCCGAAGCCGGGTGCAGCCCAGGCAGCACCTGAGGCACCCGCCCCGGCCGCGCCCGCAGCTCCGGCCGCCCCGGCCGCGCAGCAGGAATCGCCGTTCTCCAACGGCTCCGTCCCCGCCCAGGACACGCCGGCACCGGCTGCCCCGAGCACGCCGGCCCCGGCAGCACTGGACACCCCGGCTCCGGCAGCACAGGACACCCCGGCCGAGGGCTCTGGCGAGGGCACACGCCCCGCGCCCCGCCCGGCGACGCCCCCCGCTGCACCGTCGGCAGGAACGACGCGCCCGTCGGGCGCCCGTCCCGGTGGCGCCCCCCGCCCCGGCAACAACCCGTTCGCACCCTCACAGGGCATGGGCTCGCGCCGCGGCGACACCGATCGCGGTGCCGAGCGCGGTTCGGATCGTCCCCCGCGTCCGGGCAACAACCCATTCGCACCGTCGCAGGGCATGCCCCGGCCCGGTCGTCGTGACGATGCGCAGCAGCGTCCCGCCGCCGGTGCCGGTGGACCCCGCCCCGCAGCCGGTGCCGGTGGACCCCGTCCGGCCGCCGGTGCTGGTGGACCGCGTCCGGGCGCACCGCGCCCCGGAGCACCCCGTCCCGCCGGAGCCCCGGGCTCGCGCCCCACTCCCGGCATGATGCCGAACCGCACCGAGCGTCCCGCTGCCCCCGGCCGCGGAGCACCCGGTGCGGGTGCCGGACCGCGTCGCGGACCCGGTGGAGCACCGAACAGCCCCAGCGGAGCACCCGCCGGCGGCGGCTTCGGCAAGGGCGGCCGCGGACGCGGCGGCACCGCCGGCGCCTTCGGCAAGGGCGGAGCCGGTCGTGGCAAGCAGCGCAAGTCGAAGCGTGCGAAGCGGCAGGAACTGGAGCAGATGTCCGCTCCTTCGCTGGGCGGCGTGAGCGTACCCCGCGGAGACGGCAACACCATCGTCCGCTTGCGCCGCGGTTCGTCCATCACGGACTTCGCCGACAAGATCGAGGCGAACCCCGCCGCACTGGTCACCGTGCTGTTCCACCTCGGTGAGATGGCGACGGCGACGCAATCCCTCGACGAGGACACCTTCCAGGTGCTCGGCACGGAGCTGGGCTACCTGATCCAGGTCGTCTCCCCCGAGGACGAGGAGCGCGAGCTCCTCAGCAGCTTCGACATCGACTTCGACGCGGAGCTGGAAGCAGAGGGCGACGAGCAGCTCGAGGCACGTCCGCCGGTCGTCACGGTCATGGGCCACGTCGACCACGGTAAGACGCGACTGCTCGACGCCGTCCGCAACACCAAGGTCGTCGAGGGCGAGCACGGTGGCATCACCCAGCACATCGGTGCCTACCAGATCCAGCACGTCCACGAGGACACGACCCGCGCCATCACTTTCATCGACACCCCGGGCCACGAGGCGTTCACCGCCATGCGTGCCCGTGGCGCGAAGGTCACGGACATCGCGGTGCTCGTCGTCGCGGCCGATGACGGCGTCATGCCGCAGACCGTAGAGGCGCTGAACCACGCGCAGGCGGCCAACGTGCCGATCGTCGTGGCCGTCAACAAGATGGACAAGGAAGGCGCGAACCCGGACAAGGTCAAGGGCCAGCTCACCGAGTACGGACTCGTACCCGAGGAGTACGGCGGCGACACGATGTTCGTGCACGTCTCCGCACTGCAGGGCATGGGAATCGACGAGCTCCTCGAGGCCGTCCTGCTCACTGCAGACGCCGCGCTGGACATGCGGGCCAACCCGAACAAGGACGCCCGCGGTATCGCGATCGAGGCGAACCTGGACAAGGGCCGCGGTGCAGTTGCCACCGTCCTGGTCCAGTCCGGAACGCTGCACGTCGGCGACACCATCGTCGCCGGTACGGCCCACGGCCGTGTGCGTGCGATGTTCGACGAGAACGGCGACATCGTCACGACGGCGGGACCGTCCCGTCCGGTGCAGGTGCTGGGTCTGTCCAACGTCCCCCGTGCAGGTGACACGTTCTTCGTCACCGACGACGAGCGCACCGGCCGCCAGATCGCCGAGAAGCGTGAAGCAGCGGACCGCAACGCGGCCCTCGCGAAGCGCCGCAAGCGCATCAGCCTCGAGGACTTCGACCAGGCCGTCGCCGAGGGCAAGGTCGACACCCTCAACCTCATCCTCAAGGGTGACGTGTCGGGTGCCGTCGAGGCCCTGGAGGACTCGCTGCTGAAGATCGACGTGGGAGAGGGCGTGCAGCTGCGCGTCATCCACCGCGGCGTCGGTGCCATCACGCAGAACGACGTCAACCTCGCCACCGTCGACAACGCGATCATCATCGGCTTCAACGTGAAGCCGGCGGAGCGCGTGGCGGACCTCGCCGAGCGTGAAGGCGTGGACATGCGCTTCTACTCGGTCATCTACGCCGCGATCGACGACATCGAGCTCGCCCTCAAGGGCATGCTCAAGCCGGAGTACGAGGAGGTGCAGCTCGGTACCGCAGAGGTCCGCGAGGTGTTCCGCTCCTCGAAGTTCGGCAACATCGCCGGGTCGATCGTCCGTTCGGGCATCATCCGACGCAACACCAGGGCCCGTGTCCTGCGCGACGGCAAGGTCATCGGGGACAACCTCTCCGTGGACTCGCTCAAGCGCTTCAAGGACGACGCCACCGAAGTCCGCACCGACTTCGAGTGCGGTATCGGCCTCGGCTCGTTCAACGATGTCAAGGAAGGCGACACCATCGAGACCTTCGAGATGCGGGAGAAGCCCCGCGCCTAGCAGGTAGGACAGTCCGGGCGCCCTGGTCCTCCAGGGCGCCCGACCTGTCGGACCGCCGGAACCCCCCGCGGGTTCCTCATCAGACCAGCTTCAGTAGGAGTAACAGCAATGGCAGATCCGGCTCGCGCCGCGCGGCTCGCGCAGCGCATCAAAGTCATCGTCGCCGAGGCGCTGCGGCGCCGCGTGAAGGACCCCCGGCTCGAAGCCGTGACCATCACCGACTCCCGCGTCACGAACGACCTCCAGCACGCGACCCTGTACTACACCGTGCTCGGCGACCCGGAGGAGCAGCAGGCCACGCGGATGGCGCTCGAGTCCGCACGCGGCGTGCTGCGGTCGGAGGTCGGCAAGAACATCACCGCCCGACTCACGCCGACCCTCGAGTTCGTCCCCGACGAGGTGCCGGTCAACGCCAACCACCTCGAGGAACTCCTGCAGAAGGCGCGCGAGCGCGACGCCGAAGTGGCTGCCATCGCGCAGGGCGCCAACTTCGCGGGCGACGCGGATCCGTACCGCACGTCGGAGGACGACGAGGCGGCACGTTAGTCCCGCCTCGTTCGAGCCCGACGCAGAAGGCAGCCGACCCCACGGGGCGGCTGCCTTCTGCATGGACCGGCGCCGGAGAGCGTCAGCTCGGCGCCGGAGGAGCAGGGAGCCGGGAGAGTCCCTCGACCAGGTCCTCCGTCCGGCCACAGAGAGCGATCCTCACCCATCCCTCGCCGCGGGCCCCGAACGCCGTCCCCGGGGCGAACGCCACCCCGCGGGCCGCGAGGAACGAACGGGTCCAGGCGCGGACGTCGCCGCCGGTCGCGTGCGACAGGTCCGCCCACAGGTAGAAGGCGCCGCGGGCGTCGAGGTAACTGATCCCCAGGCCGTCGAGGACGGCGGTCGCCGCGTCCCGGTTCGACCGGTAGTGGCGCAGCGCCGTGGACACGTAGTCCTGGGGGCCGGTGATGGCGGCGACGGCGGCGTGCTGCGACGCCGCGGAGACGCACGACACCGTGGCCTCCATGATGTTGCTGAGCAGCGCCTCCATCCCCGGCGGCGTGACGAGCGCGCCGATCCGCAGCCCCGTCAGGCCGTAGGTCTTGGACAGCGTCAGCGACGTGATCACGCGGGGTTCGCGGGCTTCCGGCACGGCCTCCGGTCCTCCGGCGTCGAAGCGCGCCGGGCTGACATGGGGGACGTCGTAGGTGAAGGCCTCATAGCACTCGTCCGAGATGACCCACAGGTCCTGCTCGTGCGCGAACCGGACGAGGTCACGCGTGAGGTCGTGGTCGAACACCGAGCCCAGGGGGTTCGAGGGGGAGTTGAGCAGGAGGACCTTCGTCCGTCCGGTGACCAGGGCGCGCAGGTCCTCGATCCGCGGCTGGAAATCGTGCTCGGGCACCAGGGGATAGGGCACGGGTGTGGCGCCGAGGAGGCCGACGGTCATGGCGAAGGTGGGGTACCCCGGATCCGGGAGGAGGACCTCGTCGCCCGCGCCGATGAGCGTGCTGAGCGCCAGGTGCAGCCCCTGCTGGGCGCCGGCCACGACGAAGACGCGCGACGGATCGTCGTCGACCCCCGCCAGCTGCGAGAACCGCTGCGCGAAGGCGGCCCTGGCCGGCGCGATCCCCGCGTTGGGCGTGTAGTTCGTGTCGTCCCGGTCCAGCGCGTCCATCCCCGCCTCGAGGACGTGCCGTGCCACGGGGAACGCCGGCTCGCCGATGCTGAGCACGATCGCGTCGGGGGTGGCCCAGGCCGCCTGGGTGATCTCGCGGATCTGGTTGACCGGGACATTCACCACGTGGGCTGGAGCGGAGGGCATACGGAGGATGGTATCGCGCACAGGGCGTCCTGACGCGGACCATATACTGGGAGGCGTGAATGCCGGGCAGGTCCACTCAGGGCTGATTATCGTGGACAAGCCGCAGGGCTGGACCAGCCATGACGTCGTCGGACGCCTGCGCCGGCTCGCCGGGACCCGGAAGGTCGGCCACGCCGGCACGCTCGATCCGATGGCCACCGGCGTCCTCGTCGTCGGGATCAACCGGGCAACCCGGCTCCTGACCTTCATCGTGGGGACCACGAAGACCTACACCGCCACCATCCGGCTGGGCCAGTCCACCCTCACCGACGACGCCGAGGGTGAGGTCACCGGCGGGAGTATCGCCGCGGCGGTGACGGAGGAGGAGATCCGCACGGCCGTCGTCGCGCTGACGGGGGAGATCCAGCAGGTGCCGAGCAGCGTGAGCGCCATCAAGGTCAAGGGTGAGCGATCCTACGCGCGGGTCCGCTCCGGCGAGGAGGTCCACCTCCCCGCGCGTCCCGTCACCATCCACCGCTTCGACATCCATGCGATCCGGCGCGTCAGCAACGGCCGCCTCCAGGACGTCGATGTGACCGTCGAGTGCAGCTCCGGCACCTACATCCGTGCGCTCGCCCGTGACCTCGGCGCCGCGCTCGGCGTCGGCGGCCACCTCACGGCGCTCCGCCGGACCCAGGTGGGTCCGTACACCATCGACCAGGCACGCACCCTCGAGCAGCTCGCCGAGGAGCTGGAGGTGCTGTCGCTCGACGACGCCGGCCGGGCACTGTTCCCGGTGAGGGAACTCTCGGACATCGAGACCGCCGACGTGTCGCACGGGCGGAAGGTGGCGCCGACCGCGGACCCGGATGGGCCCGTGGCGGCCTTCGCGCCGGACGGCACGCTCGTGGCGTTGCTCGAGAACCGCGGGGGAGCGGCCCGCGCCCTCCTGGTGTTCGCACCCGGGGGCAAGGAGTAGGCGTGGATCCCTTCTTCCTCGTCGGGGTGGTCGTGTGTGTCGTCTCCGCGGTGCTGTGCCTCGGGGCCGGTGTGCTCCGCCGGCCACCCAACGACATCACGATCCTCTCGATCGCCGCCGTCGAGCTCTTCCTCCTCGCCTATACCGTCGGAGCCGTGATCCGGCAGCTCGCCGGGGAGCCGGTGCTCGGTGAGGCCTGGGAGTTCTGGGGCTACCTGCTCACCGCGCTCCTCGTGCCCGTCGGGGCGTTCTGGTGGGCGATCCTCGAGAAGACGCGCTGGAGCAATTTCGTGCTGGCGGCGGCGGGACTGACGGTGTTCGTCATGCTCGTCCGCATGGAGCAGATCTGGGATGGAGTGGCTGGACTGTGAGCAGGCAGAACAACGGTGCGACGCCGGCGCCGCGACCCGGTGGCGGGGCGGCGTCTGCCGGGACCGCGGCGGACGGGGCTGGCCGCGCAAGCGGGCCCGGGCGGCTCCTGATCGCGGTCTACGGCGTCTTCGCCCTCGCGGCGACGGCCAGGGCCGCGTTCCAGATCGCGACGAAGTTCGGTGAGGCCCCGGTCGCGTACCTGCTGTCGGCCGTCGCAGCCGTGGTGTACATCGTGGCGACCGTGTCCCTCGCCCGGCCCGGCGCGCGGGCGTACCGGGTCTCCGTGGTCGCCGTGACCACCGAACTGGTGGGCGTCGTCACGGTGGGGCTCCTCAGCATCCTCGACGCACAGGCGTTCCCCAGTGAGACGGTGTGGTCGGCCTTCGGCCGCGGCTACGGGTTCGTCCCGCTCATCCTGCCGATCCTCGGACTCCTCTGGCTCCGCAGGAACCGGCCGAGCCGGGCCTGACGGGGCGGTACGGTCCCTCCGCGCGACGGCGGGCCGGCCGCCGACTGTATCCGAACGCGCGGGCCGGGGGTGCCGGCCTCCTCCGCGGCCGGAGGCACACCGCACCGTGAGAGTATGGCGGAAGAGCACCATCCAGCCTGCCTCCAGGGAGCGACATGACCAGCAACAGCCCCGAGAACGACAACTCCTCCGCGCCCGGCGGACGGGCCACGGGGTCCGACGCCCGCGGGCGCGACGGCGCGGGATCGCCGACCACCGGTGCTGCCCGCCAGGAGCAGGGCAGTCCCGTGACCCCGTCGGCCACCTCCTCGTCGCGGGCCTCGACCACCGCACCCGGGACGTCGGGCACCAGGGCCGGCACCTCCCAGGCCGGCACCGCGGCCAAGGGGAAGAAGGCCGGCAAGGCCGCATCCTCGGGCGGTGACTGGAACGTCTTCCGCACCGTCGTCGTCCTGGTGGGCCTGGCCCTCGCCGCCTTCGGGGTCTACTACCTGATCCTCGGCACGGCGGGCCTGCCGGACACCGAGGGCACCCCGGTCAACCCCACCCTCGAGAGCCAGTTCCGGTTCTACTCGGCCATGATGGTGGGCGTCGGCGCGGCATTCATCACCATCGCGATCAAGTTCCAGTGGGCCAACATGCTCTGGCTGGTGTGCCTCATGGTGTTCGTCGGCGGGATCGGGCGCGTCCTGTCGTGGGCGTTCTCGGGCACCCCCAACTACCTCCTGATCATCCTCATGGTCATCGAACTGGCCTTCCCGGCAGCCCTGCTCGTGTGGCACAAGTACATCGCCAAGACGAGCGAGCTCCGCAAGGAGTTCGCCCAGCGCAGCTAGCGGGCGACGCGCCACCGACGGTCCGGCGGCGCACCCGCGCCGGACGCCTCCGGGCGGACGCGATGCCGTCCGCGACGGCGCCTTCGGCCATAATGGGATCGGCGATCGACCCGCCGGACCACACCCGCGGTCCCGGGGATCGGCCGAACCGCGAAGGAGATGCGTGTACTACTGGAGAGACCTGGACAGTGTGCCCGAGGATTTCGGGCCCTCCGTCCTGACGCTCGGCAACTTCGACGGCGTGCACCGGGGCCACCAGCGTGTCCTGCAGCAGGTCGTCGAGGCGGCACGGCAACGATCCGCCGCGGCCGTCGTCGTGTCCTTCGACCCGCATCCCGCACAGGTCCACCGGCCGGACTCCGCACCCGAACTCATCATGGGGCTCGACGACCGCGTGGAGACCCTCGCCGAGACCGGCATCGACGCCCTGCTGATGATGCACTACACGCTCGACTTGGCCTCCAATTCGCCGGAGGAATTCGTGGAACGCGTGTTCGTCCGGGCGCTCCGGGCCAGGGCCGTGGTCATCGGTCACGACGTCCGGTTCGGCAGGGGCAACAGCGGGGACCTCGACACGATGCGCGAGCTTGGCCGCACGCTCGGCTTCGAGGTCATCACCATCGACGACTTCGGCGCGAGCTACCCCGCGGAGGCCACCGACGCCGACGGCGACCGACGCTGTTCCTCGACGTGGGTCCGGGAGGCCCTGGAGGCCGGCGACGTGGGAACCGCGGCGCGCGTGCTCGGCCGGCTCCACCGCATGCGCGGCGAGGTGGTGCACGGGGCGGCGCGCGGCAGGGAGCTCGGCTACCCGACCGCGAACCTCGGTGCCTCCGCGCAGGGGTTCACCCCGGCCGACGGCATCTACGCAGGCTGGCTCATCGACGAGGCCGGGACGCGCTGGCCCGCCGCCGTCTCCGTCGGGTCCAACCCCACCTTCCACGGCGTCGACCGCCAGGTCGAGGCACACGTCATCAACCGTCCGCCGGAGCGCGTGCAGGACTTCGACCTGTACGGGCAGTCCGTGATCGTCGAATTCGTCGAGCGGCTGCGCGGGCAGGTGACCTACACGGGGCCGGAGGCGCTGATCGACCAGATGAGGCTCGACGTCGACCGCGCACGGGGCCTGCTTTCGACAGAACATCAGCCCAGACGCTAGACTTGGGCCAGATCCGGCTGCAGTCCGTGGTGGCTGGATTTTTCTGTGTCGTCGTGCAAGCGATGCTCAGCACATGTTCACGGTACAACTCTAGGAGTTACTCGTGGCCCTTGACGCCGCCATCAAGCAGGAAATCATCAAGGAATACGCCCTTGCCGAAGGTGACACCGGGTCACCCGAGGTACAGATCGCGATGCTTTCCCGCCGTATCCTCGACCTGACCGAGCACCTGAAGATGCACAAGCACGACCACCACACGCGTCGTGGCCTGCTTCTTCTCGTCGGTCGCCGCCGTCGCCTGCTGGACTACCTGCGGGACACCGACATCACGCGCTACCGGTCGCTCATCGAGCGCCTGGGTCTGCGTCGATAACCAGCGTCGGAAGGCGGCATCCTCTCCATCCGAGGGGGAGCCGCCTTCTTGCTGGCAACAGCATCGAAGTACCCAACGCATAACAGGAGTCAACCGGCACCACGCATTCGCGGTCCTCGGTAGTGATCTCCGGAACGCCGGTCCGGCAGCTCCGTGGATCTCGATCGAAGACCGGTGCTGTGGGCCGTCCACGAGGGACGGGCCACGTCGGGTGCCGATTGCCTCCGCCTACCAGGAAACGGAGGTGACTCTCTTGGAGGGTCCCGAAATTCAGTTCGCCGAAGCAGTGATCGACAACGGTCGCTTCGGAACACGCACCGTCCGGTTCGAGACCGGCCGCGTCGCCCAGCAGGCCGCAGGCTCAGCCATGGTATACATCGACGAGGACACCGCCCTGCTCTCGGCCACCACGGCCGGCAAGCACCCGCGTGAAGGCTTCGACTTCTTCCCGCTGACCGTCGACGTCGAAGAGCGCATGTACGCCGCGGGTCGTATCCCGGGCTCGTTCTTCCGCCGCGAAGGCCGCCCCTCGACGGAGGCCATCCTGGCCTGCCGCCTCATGGACCGCCCGCTGCGTCCCGCCTTCGTCAAGGGACTGCGCAACGAGGTCCAGGTCGTCGTGACCATCCTCGCGATCAACCCCGACGTCCGCTACGACGTCGTCGCGATCAACGCGGCGTCCATGTCCACGCAGCTCTCCGGCCTGCCCTTCTCGGGTCCGATCGGTGGCGTCCGCGTCGCCCTCGTCTCCGACGGCAGCGGCCAGGACCAGTGGATCGCCTTCCCGAAGCACTCCGAGCTCGAGAACTCCGTCTTCGACATGGTCGTCGCCGGACGCATCGCCGGTGACGACGTCGCCATCATGATGGTCGAGGCCGAAGCCACCGACAACTCGTGGACCCTCATCAAGGAGCAGGGCGCGACAGCCCCTACCGAGGAGATCGTCGCCGACGGCCTCGAGGCCGCCAAGCCGTTCATCCGCGCGCTGTGCGAGGCGCAGGCCGACCTCGCGGCCCGCGCTGCGAAGCCGACCGTCGAGTTCCCCGTCTTCCTCGACTACCAGGACGACGTCTACTCCGCTGTGGAGTCCGCCGGAGCCGAGAAGCTCGGACAGGTCTTCCAGATCGGCGACAAGCAGGAGCGCGAGAGCGCGTCCGACGGCCTCAAGGCCGAGCTCATGGACGCCCTCGGCGCCCAGTTCGAGGGACGCGAGAAGGAGCTGTCCGCAGCGTTCCGTTCGCTGACCAAGGCAGTCGTGCGCCAGCGCATCCTGAAGGACCAGGTCCGCATCGACGGCCGTGGCCTGAGCGACATCCGCAAGCTCACCGCCGAGGTCGAGGTCCTGCCGCGCGTGCACGGCTCCGCGATCTTCGAACGCGGCGAGACCCAGATCCTGGGTGTCACCACACTCAACATGCTCAAGATGGAGCAGCAGATCGACTCGCTGTCCCCCGTCACGCGCAAGCGCTACATGCACAACTACAACTTCCCGCCCTACTCCACCGGTGAGACCGGCCGCGTCGGTTCGCCGAAGCGCCGCGAGATCGGCCATGGAGCACTGGCAGAACGCGCCCTCGTGCCCGTCCTGCCGACCCGCGAGGAGTTCCCGTATGCGATCCGCCAGGTCTCCGAGGCGCTGAGCTCCAACGGCTCGACGTCGATGGGCTCGGTCTGCGCCTCCACGCTGTCGCTGCTCAACGCCGGTGTGCCCCTCCGCGCGCCGGTCGCCGGCATCGCCATGGGCCTCGTGTCCGACGTCGTCGACGGTCAGACGCGCTACGCGGCACTCACCGACATCCTCGGAGCCGAGGACGCCTTCGGCGACATGGACTTCAAGGTCGCAGGAACGGCCGAGTTCGTCACGGCGATCCAGCTGGACACGAAGCTCGACGGCATCCCCGCATCCGTGCTCGCCGCCGCCCTGAAGCAGGCCCGCGAGGCGCGCCTGCACATCCTCGGCGTGCTGCAGGCCGCGATCGACACCCCGGACGAGCTCTCCGAGTTCGCGCCCCGGATCATCTCGGTGAAGATCCCCGTGGACAAGATCGGCGAGGTCATCGGCCCCAAGGGCAAGATGATCAACCAGATCCAGGAGGACACCGGAGCGGACATCTCGATCGAGGACGACGGCACCGTGCTGATCGGCGCGACGAACGGCGAGTCGGCGGAAGCCGCCCGCGCCGCCGTCAACGCCATCGCCAACCCGCAGGTCCCCGAGATCGGTGAGCGCTACCTGGGTACGGTCGTGAAGACCACGACCTTCGGCGCCTTCGTCTCGCTGACCCCCGGCAAGGACGGGCTGCTGCACATCTCCGAGCTGCGCAAGCTTGCCGGTGGGAAGCGCGTCGACAACGTCGACGAGGTCGTCTCCGTGGGCCAGAAGATCCAGGTCGAGATCACCAAGGTCGACGATCGCGGAAAGCTCTCGCTCTCGCCCGTCGTCGCGGAGGATCTCTCCGAGGACGCCGGCATCGAGCTGCCCGAGGCCACCGAGGGCGACGACTGACCTGTTGCCCCGCTCTTCCTGAGCACCGTACGGCCCCGGCGCGTCCCGATCGATTCGATCGGCGCCGGGGCCGTCTGCCGTTTCCCGACAGACCAGAAAGTCCAGGATGTCCCTGTCCTCCGTAGTGTCCCTGCCCCTGCTGCCTACCACCCACACCGGTGGGGAGGGAGCCGATGCCACGTTCGTGGCCGGTGATCCCGGCGGCAACGTGGTGCGGCGCAGCGTGCTGCCCGGCGGCGTCCGCGTGCTCACCGAAGCGATGCCCGGCCAGCGGTCGGCGACGATCGGCTTCTGGGTGGGCGTGGGGTCCCGCGACGAGGCCGACGGCCAGCACGGCTCCACCCACTTCCTCGAACACCTGCTGTTCAAGGGGACCGCGCGCCGCAGCGCCATGGACATCGCGTCGGCCTTCGACGAGGTGGGCGGCGAATCCAATGCCGCCACCGCGAAGGAGAACACCTGCTACTACGCGCGCGTCCTCGACTCCGACCTGCCGATGGCCATCGACGTCATCGCGGACATGGTCACCTCTGCCGTGCTCGACCCCGAGGAGCTCGAGCAGGAGCGCGACGTGATCCTCGAGGAGATCGCGATGGACAGCGACGACCCCGCGGACGTCGCGCATGAGCGGTTCGTCGAACTGGTGCTGGGGGAGCACCCCCTCGGCCGGCCGATCGGCGGGACGCCCGAGGCGATCCGCGCGGTGCCGCGCGACTCCGTGCTCGCCCACTACCGCCGCTACTACACGCCTGCCGAACTGGTCGTCACCGCCGCGGGCGGGCTGGACCACGACGTCGTCTGCCGCCTCGTGCAGGAAGCGCTCGAATCGGCCGGGTGGGCCCTGGACGAGGGCGCACTGCCCGTCCCGCGCCGCCGGACCACCGAGGTGCCTGTCCAGGGGGCGACGGGCGTCCACGTGATCAGGCGCGCCGTCGAGCAGTCGAACATCCTGATCGGATGCCCCTCCCTCACGGCGACCGATGAGCGCCGGTTCGCGATGAGCGTCCTCAACGCCGTCCTGGGCGGGGGCATGTCCTCGCGGCTGTTCCAGGAGATCCGCGAGAAGCGCGGGCTCGTCTACTCCACGTACTCGTTCTCGGCCGCCTATGCGGATGCGGGCTACTTCGGCATGTACGCGGGGTGCTCCCCGGCCAAGACCGGCCAGGTCATCGATCTGCTCGGCGCCGAGCTGGACCGGCTCGCCGCCGACGGCATCGACGCCGAGGAGCTCCGCAAGGCCGTCGGGCAGCTCTCGGGCGGACTGGTCATGGCCCTCGAGGACAGCAGTTCCCGGATGTCACGGCTCGGCCGTTCGGAGCTCGTCTCGGGCGAGTTCGTCGACATGGACACCTCGCTCGACCGCATCCGGTCCGTCACCGCCGAGGACGTCCAGGCCCTGGCGCGGGAGCTCGCCGCGGCGCCCCGCACCACCGTCGTCGTCGGGCCCTTCGACTCGGAAGCCGATCTCGCCGGCCCGGGCGCCTGACCGCCCCGCGGATGCGTCGCCGCCCCCGTCTTCAGTACAGGGGCGCGTGTATAATTGGATGAAGGACGCACGCCGGTTCCCCGCACTCGGTGGGGAGCGGGGGCGTTGCCTGTCCACGACGAGGAGACACCACCGTGCCGACCCCCGCCCCCAGTACGACGCCTGACGCGAAGAAGGGCCCGAGCCTGCCGAACCTGGTCGCGATCGGCCTGCTCGCCGCCGCAGCCCTCGTCGTCGGTCTGGTGATCCTGTTCAACGCGCTCGGGAACGACCGGGACCAGGCGGCAGGCACGACGCCCGCGGCCGAGGTCGTCCGTGAGGATAGCCACCGCCTGTCCCAGGCGCCCGACGAGAAGGCCGTCCTTGTCGAGTTCCTCGACTTCGAATGCGAATCCTGTCTTGCCGCGTACCCGCTCGTGGAGGATCTCTCCGAGGAGTACGGGGAGAACCTGACCGTCGTGTCCCGATACTTCCCGCTGCCCGGCCATCCGAACTCCGAGACCGCAGCCGCTGCCGTCGAGGCGGCCGCACAGCAGGGCCGGTTCAAGGAGATGCACGCGCGCATGTACGAGACGCAGACCGAGTGGAGCCACACCTCCGAGGACAGGTCGCCGGTCTTCAGGGGCTACGCCGAGGACCTCGGGCTCGATATGGCCGCCTACGACGCGGCGATCGCCGATCCCGCGACGATGGAGCGCGTGAACGCGGACAAGAAGGACGGCATGGCGTTGGAGGTCGAGGGGACCCCGACCTTCTTCCTCGACGGCCGGAAGATCCAGCCGGCCACGGTGGAGGAATTCCGCAGCCTGATCGAAACCGCCATCGCGGACTGAGCACCATGGCCCACACCGACGGCGGCCTCGGACCATCCCCGCAGACGGGTCGGGATGACGTGACGTCCTCGCCGGGATTCGCCCGCCGGATCCCTTTCGCTGTCGTGCTCTTGGCGACCGGGGTCGTCGGGTGGGTTGCCGCCGGCATCCTGATCCTCGAGAAGCTCGAGCTCTACCGGGACCCGGACTACGTCACGAGCTGCGACATCAACCCGTGGGTGTCCTGCGGGCGGGTCATGGAGACCTGGCAGTCCGAGCTTTTCGGTTTCCCCAACCCTTTCATCGGGCTCGTGGGCTTCACCGTCATCATCACCACCGGCATGGCGCTGCTCGCCGGGGCCCGGTTCAGCCGCTGGTACTGGTTCGGCCTGCAGGTGGGCGTCACCCTCGGCGGGGTGTTCGCGGCCTGGCTGTGGAGCCAGGCCCTGTTCGACATCTACATCCTCTGCCTCTACTGCATGATCGTGTGGGCGGCGATGATCCCACTGGTCATCCTGACCACCGTCCGCAATCTGGTCCACGGCGTCATCCCCGCACCCGCACGGCTCACCAGCAGCCTCGCGGCATGGGTGGGACCGATCATCGTGCTGGCCTACCTCGCCGTCGCAGCCTCCGTGTTCCTCCGCTTCGTCCACGTGTTCACGTGAGGTACCCGGTGCCCGTCGGCCCATGGTCCGGCGCGTTCCCGTCCCGGGGTCGACGGCGTCGGGGCCCGGCCGGCAGGAAAGCTCAACCGGTGTAGGTGTAGAAGCCGCCGGACACCGGGCCGCGGACCTCGGTGGTGACGTAGCGGCCGGGCGTGCCCGGGACAGCTCTGCTCGACGTGACGTAGGTGCCGGGCGTCCGATGGGTCGCGGGCATCGTGCGGCTCGTGGTGGTGTAGCTGCCCCCGAGGGGCGACGCCGGCATGCTGCTGCGGGGAGCGGGGCGGAGATCAGGGCGGGTGATAGGCGCGATGAGAGTCAAGGTTTCTTCCTTTTCGGTTGATTTCGGGCGTGACCGTACCAGGACGGTAGGGCTGCTGCCCGAACGACGGGTCACCGGACCGCTGGTCGGTCGGTGATCACCCGGTTCTTGGGGTTATTGGTTGTCGCCGGCCGATGCGGCGGCGCGGCATTGCTCGCACAAGCCGTTGAACGTCACTTCGGCGGCGAAGACGGTGAAGCCGGAATCATCCGATGGCTCCAGGCATGGTGCTTGCCCGATGACGCAATCGACGTCCCTGATCGTTCCGCACCTGACGCAGACGAGGTGGTGATGGTTGTCCCCGACCCTGCATTCGAACAGGGCGGGCGAACCCGGAGGATCGAATCGACGGACCAGTCCTGCTCCCGTGAAAGCCGCCAGGATCCCGTAGACGGCCTGCGGGGAGGTACCGGACAGGTCGTCCTTCACCCGCTCGAAGACGCGTTCGGCGCTCGAATGCGGCAGGTGCTGCAAGGCGCGCAGCACCGCGACCCGGGGCGCCGTCACTTTCAGTCCCGATGCCCGGATCGTATGCTTCAGCACGTCGGTGTCGGGGATGGAAGCAGATGCGGTCGGCATGCTCACCACCATATCGCTTATTTTGAGTTACTCAAAACAACTGGTCCTCTTCGACCGCGAGCGTATCCCCGAAAGTCCTACCCAATCAGCCTGGAGTCGGTCATGCTCAAGCAGGACCCCTTCTCAGGCAAGGACTCACCATGCATCCAGCACCGCCGTCCCACGACGCCCTTCGACCCGCGGTAGGCCGGGGCATCACCCTGCCACCCGCCGGTGCACCAGCATGAGCCCGGCCGAAGCGCCGGTCAAACCCGTCATCGCCGGCTATGACGGCTCGGACGGCTCCCGCCGCGCCATCCTCTGGGCAGCCCACCACGCGGCCGTCGCCGGACTGCCCCTCGTCGTCGTGCACTGCTGGGTCTGGCCGTTCTTCACCCAGGACCTCGGCCCTGTCGCCGACGTCAAGGACAGCGGCCTCCAGCGGGCCGCCGAACGGACGGGCGCTGAAGGCCTCGATCTCGCCAGGCAGGCCGAACCGGACGTCGATGTCAGCATGCGGCTCCTCACCGGTTTCCCCTCCGAGGTGCTCACCAGGCTCTCCGCCGAAGCCTCCCTGCTCGTCACCGGGACCCGCGGACTGGGTGGGTTCGCCGGCCTGCTCATCGGGTCGGTCAGCCTCCACCTCGCCGCTTCCTCCTCCTGCCCCATCGCCGTCATCCGCGACGACCAGCCCGATGAGGGCGACGTCCTGGTCGCCGTCGACGGCTCCCCGGAGAGCGATCGCGCGGTCACCGAGGCAGCGCTCCTGGCGAAGACCCTGCACGCGCCGCTCCGCGTGCTCCATGTGCGGCCCTACACCCGGCACGCCTGGACGAGGCTGTCCGGCCCGGAGCACGATCCCGTGGTCCAGCAGGCCCTGAACCTCCTGCCCGACGATACGGACCTCACCGTCATCGAGGACTCCTTCGCGGAACCGTCCGTACCCGGGGTCATCATCCATCAGGCCCACCGCGCCGTCTGCGTCGTCCTGGGAGCGAAGGGCACCAACACGCTCGGTGCCCGCCTGGGGTCCACGGTCCACGCCGTCCTCCACCACGCCCGAGGCAACGTTCTCGTCGTCCGGTAAGCCATGAGACCCGAAGCACGAGAAGGACCACACCTGCCGACCTTCTCCCGCCGCGTACCGTGACCCCACCACGGCGAGCACACCGCCGCGCGGCACCGCCTCCCGGCGCCGTGGGACCGCCGAGCCACCCGGCATCCGCAGAGGGTGTGCCGTTCCACGCGCGGAGCACCGCTGACGTCCTCACCGCCCTCGGGACGGGCACCGCGGGGCTGGACGCCCCCGAGGCAGCCCTGAGGCTCGACGCCCAGGGACCCAATGCGCTACCGCCGCAGCGCCGGCGCAATCCGATAGTCACCTTCCTGAAGCAGTTCCACGACATCCTCATCTACGTCCTCCTGGCCTCCGCACTCGTCACCCTCGTCGTCGGAGACTGGATCGACGCCGTCGTCATCCTGGCGGTCACCCTGATCAACGCCCTGGTCGGGGTCATCCAGGACGGCCGGTCGCAGAAGGCACTCGACGGGATCCGCTCACTGCTCTCCCTCAGCGCCAAGGCGAAACGCGAGGGGGGCTGGATCAATGTCGACGCCGCGGATCTCGTGGTCGGGGACATCGTCCGGATGGAACCGGGGGACAAGGTCCCCGCCGATGCACGGTTGCTCCGCGCCAGCACCCTGCAGGTCGACGAGTCGGCCCTGACGGGGGAGTCCCTGCCGTCGGACAAGGGCACGGAGCCGGTGCCCGCCGCCAGCAGCATCGGTGACCGTTCCAACACCGTGTTCTCCGGGACCCACGTCGTCGCCGGTGACGCCACGGCCGTCGTGTTCGCCACCGGGGCCGACACCGAACTGGGCCGCATCAACACGCTGGTCACGGAGACGAAAAGCACCCGGACCCCCCTGACCCGACAGCTCGACGCATTCAGCAAACGGATCTCCCTGGTGATCGTCGCCGTCGCGGGCATCATGTTGCTCGTGGGCTGGTTCGTCCACCAGCGGGAGAGCGCGCAGCTCGTCCCGGCGACCATCGCCTTCGCTGTCGCGGCGATCCCCGAGGGGCTTCCCGCCCTGGTCACCATCACGCTCGCGCTGGGTGTCCGTCAGATGGCATCGCGCAACGCGATCGCTGAGAAACTCGCGGCCGTGGAGACCCTCGGTTCGGTCACGACCATCTGCACCGACAAGACGGGCACCCTGACCCGCAACGAGATGACCGTGCGTACGGTCGTCACAGGTGTCGGTGAATACGCGATCGACGGCACGGGCTACGCGCCCTCCGGATCGGTCACCTCTCCTGCGACCGGCGAGGAGGAAGCCGGTGGTCCGGATCTTCGCGCGGTCGTCGAGGTGTTCGCGCGCTGCAACGACGCGCACCTCGTCTCCGATGACGGGGACTGGCAGGTGGTGGGAGACCCGACGGAGGGCGCGCTCCGCACCCTCGCCGCGAAAACCGCGTTCGACGGCTCCGACCATGATCGGTTGGCCGTGATCCCGTTCTCCGCCGAGGCGAAATACATGGCGACCCGGGATCGGGGGCCGGACGGTGTGGCCCGTATCCTCCTCAAGGGCGCGCCCGGAGTCGTGCTGGAGCGCTGCAGCCACGAGATCGGTGCTGACGGGGCACTGCGCCCGATCGACCGCGCGGCCTGGACCCGGACCGTCGCCCGGTTCAGCGACAAGGGCCTGCGGGTCCTCGCCGGCGCCCATTCGGCCCCCACCGCTCCGACGACGGACCTCCGCGAGGACGAGGTCGCCGGCGGCATTGTGTTCCTCGGCATCGCCGGGATCCTCGACCCACCCCGGGCCGAGGCGATAGCGGCGATCGCGGCGATGCACCGTGCCGGCATCCGCGTGAAGATGATCACCGGGGACCATCCGGGCACGGCCCTGGCGATCGCCCGGGAGATGCGGATCGCCACGGTCGACTCGACGGTGCTCACCGGCGACGCCATTGAGCGGATGGACGACCTGGAACTCGCGGCCGCAGCGCCCGACGTCGACGTCTACGCGCGGACGAGCCCCGAACACAAACTCCGGATCGTCGCGGCGCTGCAGTCGCACGGTGAGATCGTCGCGATGACGGGCGACGGCGTCAATGACGCTCCGGCCCTGCGGCGGGCCGACATCGGTGTCGCCATGGGCATCAAAGGGACCGAGACCACCAAGGAGGCCGCCGAGATCGTCCTCGCGGACGACAACTTCGCGACCATCGGCCACGCCGTCGAGGAAGGCCGCCGGATCCGCGACAACCTGCAGAAGTCGATCCTGTTCCTGCTGCCGACGACGTCCGCCCAGGCGCTGGTCCTGCTGCTGGCCGTCCTCTTCGGGTCCACCCTCCCGCTCCAGGCCACCCAGATCCTCTGGGTCAACCTCATCGCCGCGATCACCCTGTCGCTGGCCCTGGCGACCGAGCCGGCCGATCCGGACAGCATGGACAGGCCCCCCCTGCGACCAGGCCGGGGCATCCTCGATCGGAGCTACGTCGGGCGGATCGTCTGGGTGGCGGCACTGATCACCGCAGCGACAATCGGCGTGTTCTTCTTCGAGGTGAACGAGGGCTCCAGTACCGCCGAGGCGCAGACCACGGCCGTCACGATGCTGGTCCTCGGCCAGCTCGCGTTCCTGTTCAACTGCAGGTTCCTCAGGGCCTCGAGTCTCCGGCCCGCGGTGCTGCGAGGCAACAGGGCGATCTACATCTCCAGCGCCGTGCTCCTCGTCCTGCAGCTGGTCTTCGTGTACGGGCCGTCCATGCACCCCTGGTTCCACTCGGCGCCCATCGGCCTCCGCGAATGGGGCTACACCATCGCCGTGGCGGTGCTCATCTTCCTCCTCGCCGAGGCCAGCAAGATGGTGGAACGCCACGGAGCACGACGGCGGGCCACCGACCACACCCCGGGCAGGGTCACCCCCACCCGGCTCCCCGTCCCGTAGTCCTCCCTCCGACGGCCTACCGCTTGCGTCCCTGTGCCCAGGGGTCGCGCCTTCAGTTATCCGTCCTCTGCGAACAATCTGCGGATAAGTTGCGGGTGCCCGGCATGTGATGGATGCCCGTCGGTTCATAGGATAGGGAGCTACTGACCACTGTGGCGGGGAGCTGATAGGTATCGACGAGCGAAGTACCAAGCGAGCGGTGCGGCCCGACGGGGGGCCGGTTCCGGCGTCCGGCTACGGCCGGACGGTGAGGGTGTCTGCGGCCGAGGGCCGGGCGACGCTCAACCTGCTCCGCCCTGCCCTGATCCGCCTGACGTGGGCGCCGGGGACCGAGGTCCAGGAAGCCGACGCCCGGGACGTCCTCCGGCAGAGCCTGGAACTGGTCGACCACGTTCCGTACGCGGTCCTGGTGGATATGCGCCACATCACGATGATCAATGCCGGCGCCCGGGCAGCCTACGGTTCCGAGACGATGGTCCTGGCCGCCGCGATGCTCGGGCTCACCCCCGTGGACCGGGTCATTGCAGCATCGGTGCAGCAATCGGTGCACGAGGTCCGGTTCTTCACCGAGGAGGAGGCGGCGCTCGCGTGGCTGACCAGTCACCTTCCCGCCTCGTAGCCCGGCATCGTGGAGGGGCGCGGGCGAGCCGGATCCTTCGGGACGACGGGCGGGCGGATCCGATGAAGGGGCGGGGATGAGGACCAGCGAGGAACCGCATCAGGCGATCGAGCCCTTCACGGCGACGATGCGTGACGGGGTCCTGTGGATCGAATGGTTCGCCGGCATGAGTGTCGGTGATGCCGATGCTTCCGCCCTCGTCGAGCGGGCCGATGCGATCAGCAGGGACGTGTGCCCGCCGATGCTGGTCGAACTCAACGGCATGGTGACCCTCAGCCGCAGCGCCCTCCTCCGGTTCGCGGGGGACCTGAACATCGCCGCGATGGCGATCGTGGGACCGACCGCCGTCGACAACGCCCTCGCGGCATTCTTCGCCGAGGTCCACGATCCGCCGTACCCGACCCGGTACTTCCGGGATCGGGCCCACGCCCTTGCCTGGCTCACCGGCTGCCCCCACGCACCCTGACGCCCAGTCGGTCACCCGGGCACCGAGAGCCGTCAGGGACTTTCGTCCCGAACCGGGCGGGGTCGGGGGACCGTGTGCCCGCAGGCTACTGACGCCGGTCGGTGTCCCGATATACAGTGCCCTATGGGCTCGGATCCTGCGGTTGAGATTGAGCGGAAGTTCGACGTCGACGACGACGCCGCGATTCCTCCGTTGCACGACCTGCCGGGCATCGGGACGGTGGACCCGTCCGTCGAGTACCGGCTCGACGCCGAGTACTTCGACACCGACGACCTGCGGCTGGCCTCACGGCGCATCACGGTACGACGACGGACCGGGGGTGAGGATGCCGGGTGGCATGTGAAGATCCCCGCCGGGACCGACGAGCGCCACGAATACCATGAGCCGCTGGGCGAGAAGACCGACGGCATCCCCGAGGCACTCCTGGACCTGATCCGGGTCCATGTGCGGGGCAAGGCGCTGGTGCCGGTCGCCCGGGTGACGACGCGCCGCATCGTGCACCGCCTCCACGGGGAGGGGGGTGAGGTCCTGGCCGACTTCATGGACGACCACGTGCAGGCGGAGGCGCTCCGTCCCGAACCATCCAGCCTGCACTGGCGTGAATGGGAGATCGAGCTCGTCGACGGGTCGAGGGATCTGCTCGATGCCGCACAGTCGCGGGTCACGGACGCCGGTGCGCACCCCGCCGCCCACAGCTCCAAGCTGGCGCGGACCCTGGGATCCCGGCTGCGTTCCGTCGCCGACGGGAGACCCACGCCGACGCCGGACGGTCCGGCCGGGGACGTCCTGCTCGCCTACCTCCATGAGCAGCTGGCAGTGCTCAAGCAGCAGGATCCCCAGGTGCGGGAGGACGCCCCCGACGCGGTCCACCGCATGAGGGTCGCCACCCGACGCATGCGATCGGTCCTCGGCACGTATCGGTCCCTGCTGGGCGACGCCGATGCCGTACGGCTCCTGCGTGACGAACTTAAGTGGCTGGCAGGCGTCCTCGGCAGGGCGCGGGACGCGGAGGTCATGCACGCGCGGCTCAAGGACATGCTGGCCGACGAGCCGACCGAACTCCTGATGGGCCCGGTCAAGCGCAGGGTCGACCTGGAGCTCGGGGCCGGCTACAGGAAGGCCCACGCCCGGGCACTCAAGGCGCTGCGCGGGCGTCGGTACTTCCTGCTGCTCGACACACTCGAGTCGTTGCTGGCCGACCCGGCACCGACCGCCCGGGCGGCCCAGCCGGCGGCCCGGGTGATCCCGGAACTCCTGAACCGGGACATCCAGCGCCTGCGCGCGGCCGTCCACGAGGCCAGGCATCACCCCGCCGGGCTGGGCGACCAGCCTGCCCTCCATCAGGCACGCAAGGACGGCAAGCGGTTGCGGTATGCAACCGAGGCCGCGGCCCCGATCGGCCGGAAGAAGATCACACGCATCGGGGACGCGGCCCTGGGGATCCAGAAGATCCTCGGCGAACACCAGGACAGCGTCGTGACCCGGAACCTGCTGCGCCGCCTGGGCGGCGCAGCCTTCAAGCAGGGTGAGAACGGGTTCACCTACGGTCGGCTGCATGCCCTGGAGCAGGTAGCAGCCCTGCGGGCCGAAGCCCGTTTCCGCAGGGAGTGGAAGCACTTCCCCTCCGAGCTTCGCGCGAAATAGCGGCTTCCGGGAATTCCCCGAACCGGACCCGCTCCACCAGCGGGGGAGAGGATGGTCCTCCTGCGATGACGATCTACCCGCGGTACGAGACCGTCAGCTTCCTGCGAGCGGCGGGTGCCAGCTACATCGAGGGCCTCGTCCTGATGCGCTACGCGCAGAAGGCCGTCGAGGACAGCACGCTCGCCGCCCACGAGCGGGTCGTCCACGTCGAGGTCTGGGGTGAGGAGACCTGCGGGATCAGCTACCACCACGGGCATCCGGTGGACCTGACCGTCGAGCACCAGGCCATCTACTGGTATCGCGTCACCATCCACGGTGAGCCGCCGGCCGCAGCGGTCCTGGCAGGCGACCCGGGCGAAGGCGTCGACCAGGTCCTGGTCGAGGGCTCCGCTGCCTCCTAGCCCCCGGCGAAGGGTGGGAGGACGTCGAGCACGTCGTCGTCCGCGAGGACGGTCGAGGTGTCCCGCAGGGCGACTTCGTTCAGCAGGAAGCTGCTGCGGTCGAGGACCGTCGCCAGCGACGGTGCGCCGGACGAGGCAGGGCGCCCGCGCAACTCGTCGAGCACGGCGGCCAGCGTGCGTCCGCCGGGCAGCCGCTCCTCACCGACGCCGGTGGCGGCCTTCGCCGCCCCGAAATACCTCACGAGCACCTCAGCCACCGATGGCACTCATCGACCGGTCGGGCTGGACGAAGTCATCGGCCCCGAGCCCGGTATGGCTCATGCCGTGCGCCCGCGGCTTGAGCCACATGGCGTCGCGCCAGCGCTGGGCCACGGCCTCGTCGTCCGCGTCGGAGCGCAGGAGACCGCGCAGGTCCGTCTCCTCGTGGGAGAAGAGGCAACTCATGATCTTGCCCTCGGCCGTGACGCGCGTCCGTCGGCAGTCCGCGCAGAACGGTTCCGTGACGGACGCGATGATGCCGACGGTCCCGAGGACGACGTCGGGAGCCGTCCTCGCCCGGACCTCCCACCGCTCGGCGGGCGCGCCGTCGCGGTTCCGGGGGTCCGGGGTGAGGACGAAGCGGGTCTCGACCAGCGCGCGCATCTCCGCGGCGGTCACCATGCCCTCCTTCGTCCAGCCGTGGTCGGCGTCGAGGGGCATCTGCTCGATGAAGCGCAGTTCGAAGCCGCGGGCGACGGCCCATTCCACGAGGTCGGGCGCCTCGTGGTCGTTGATGCCGCGCATCAGCACGGCGTTGATCTTCACGAGGCCCAGCCCGGCGTCCGCGGCCGCCTCGATGCCCCGGAGCACGCGATCCAGGAACGGCCTGCGGGTCAGCTGGGCGAAGGTCTCGGGGTGGAGCGAGTCCATGGAGACATTGATGCGCGTGAGCCCGGCATCCTTCAGCTGCACGGCACGGCGGTCGAGGCCGAGGGCGTTGGTCGTCATGGAGATCGGCAGGTCGGCGTGGTTGGCGCGGATGTCCCGGATGATGTCGAGCAGGTCGGCCCGCACCAGGGGTTCCCCGCCCGTCAGACGCAGCTCCCGGATCCCGAGCCGGTCGACGCCGATGCGCACGAGGCGGACGATCTCCTGGCGGGACAGGACCTGGTCCTTCTGGAGCCAGTTCAGGCCCTCCGCCGGCATGCAGTACGTGCACCGCAGATTGCACTTGTCCGTGAGTGACAGGCGCATGTCCGTGGCCTGCCTTCCGTGGGTGTCCAGAAGGCCTGTGGTCGCGCCCCCGCGGGCAGCACTCGGCATTCCCAGTTGGATTCCCATAAGAACGAGATTACGCCCTCGGCGGGCCCCCGCCCTACCCGGGGTCGCCGAGGGCGGGTCTTCCGCCCGGCGCCGCGGCCCTGTAGAACGCGGGGGAACCTCCGCCCACCCGCGGTCGTGTAACGGGCGGACCTGCCCTGCCGGACGGCAGAGCGGCCGGGACGTGACGAGAGGCAGGGATCCCCCCAGTGAGCATGAGACCCCAGGCGTGGGCCGCCGTCTCCGGAGCCCTGTCGGTGGGGCTGGGGGTCATCGCCGGCGAGCTCGCGGCAGCCGCGCTCAGCCCCTCCGTCACCCCGGTCACCGCGGTGGGCTCCTCCGTCATCGACGTCGTGCCGCCGGCGGTCAAGGACTGGGCGATCGCCTGGTTCGGGACCGCGGACAAGGCCGTCCTCCTGGCGACGATCGCCGCCGTCATCACCGGGATCGCCCTCGCCGCCGGAGTGCTCGAATACCGGCGGGCCTTCGCCGGCCGGGCGGTCGTCGTCGGCTTCGGGGTACTCGGCGCGCTCGCCGTCAGCTCGCGGCCGCAATCCTCCGCCGTCTCCTTCGTGGCGCCGGCGGTCGCCACGCTCGTCGCGATCCTCGTCCTGGCCGCACTCATCCGGGCGTTGAGGGCGTGGGCCGGGGCGGGCGACGACGGCGCGGAAGGCCCGCTCCCGGCACGCCGCCGGTTCCTCCAGGCGGCCGGAGGCACAGCCGCCGTCGCCGTCGCCACCGGGGCGGCAGCCACCGGGGTGCGGTCCTCCCAGTCCGCCGTGACGCAGCAGCGCTCGTCGATCACGCTGCCCGCACCCGCCGGGGCGGCCCCACCTCCGGAGGGGTCCTTCGTCCCCGAGGGGGCGGACCTCGGCATCGAGGGCATCAGCGAACTCGTGACGCCGGTGGCGGACTTCTACCGGATCGACACCGCGCTCGTGGTGCCGGTCCTCGACGCCGCGGAGTGGTCCCTCACCGTGACGGGACTCGTGGACCGGGAGATCAGGATCACGTTCGCGGAACTGCTCGCGCTACCCCTGATCGAGCGCCACGTGACCCTGGCCTGCGTGTCGAACACCGTCGGCGGAGACCTGACCGGCAACGCCCGCTGGCTCGGGTGGCCCGTGCGCGAGCTCCTCGCCCGGGCCGGGGTGCGGCCTGAGGCCGACATGGTGCTCTCACGGAGCGTCGACGGCTTCACCGCCGGCACGCCCCTGGAGGCACTGACCGACGCGAGGGACTCGCTGCTCGCCGTCGGCATGAACGGCGAGCCGCTGCCCGTGGAGCACGGCTTCCCGGTCCGGCTCGTGGTCCCGGGGCTGTACGGCTTCGTGTCCGCGACGAAGTGGGTGACCGAGCTGAAGGTCACCCGCTTCGCCGACGACACGGCGTACTGGTCCACCCGCGGCTGGTCCGAGCGCGGCCCGGTCAAGACGTCCTCCAGGATCGACGTGCCCCGCGCGAACGCGAGCGTCCCCGCCGGCGACGTCGTCGTCGGCGGTGTGGCCTGGGCGCAGCACAGGGGGGTCGAGGCCGTCGAGGTGAGGGCCGACGGCGGGGCCTGGCAGCGTGCCACGCTCGCAAGACCGATCTCCGCCGACACCTGGTGCCAGTACACCGCCACGCTGCGGCTGCCGGCCGGGTCGCACACCCTCCAGGCGCGGGCGCTGGACCGTGAGGGCGGGGTGCAGTCCGCGGACCCCGCCGCCCCGGCACCGGACGGCGCCGAAGGGCTGCACACGGTAACGTTCACGGTGACCTAGGCCACGCCATCCGGGCGGTCCGGCTCGCCGACACCAGCGCGCGGAAGGCAACCCATGAGACGAACCGTCGCCGAACACCAGGCCGCCGTGGCCGGACTCCTGCACTCGGCCGCCGGGTACCGGCGCGCGGCAGCGGACGTCCTCCCGCTGCGCGAGGCCCTCGGCCGGGCGCTGCTGGAGGACGTGCACGCGCCGGTCAGCCTCCCGCCCTTCGACAACTCCCAGATGGACGGGTATGCGGTCCACGCCGCCGACCTCGCGGGGACGGCCCCGCTGGTCGTGGCCGACCCCATCCCGGCAGGCTCCGTGCCGTCTCCTCTCGATCCGGGGACGGCAGCCCCGATCATGACCGGCGCCATGTTGCCGGCCGGCGCGGCCGCCGTCGTGCCCATCGAGCGGGCACAGCCCGCCCGGTTCTACTCCGCAGCGGAGCGGGCAGAGGGGAACCCCACCGTGCGCCTCCCCGGCGGCATCGACGCCGGATCGTACGTGCGGCGGACCGGCAGCGACATCGCCGAGGGTGGGATCGCACTCCGGGCCGGCACGCTGCTCGGCGCCGCCCAGCTCGGGCTCCTCGCCGCCTGCGGGGTGGGTGAGGTCCGCGTGGTCCCGCGCTTCCGCGTGCTGCTCCTGTCGACCGGCGACGAGGTGGCCGAGCCCGGCTCCGCCCTCGCCCCGGGAAGGATCTACGACGCCAACACGACCCTCCTCGAGGCGGCGCTGCGGGAGGCGGGCGTGGACGTCACCTGTCACCGTCTGCTCGGGGACGATCCGGCGGTGCTCCGGGAGGCGTTCGCCGCCATCACCGCGGACAGCGCCGACCTCGTCCTCAGTACCGGGGGCATCAGCCAGGGCGCCTACGAGGTGGTGAAGCAGGCGCTCGCGGCGAGCCGCGTGGAGTTCTCCTCGGTGGCCCTGCAGCCGGGCGGACCCCAGGCGCACGGCACCATCTCCGGTGTCCCGTTCCTCGGGTTCCCCGGCAACCCGGTGAGCGCGATGGTCTCTTTCGAGATGTTCCTGCGGCCCGCCCTCCATGGGATGACCGGCGTCCCGGCGCCCCGCCCCGTGCTGGAGGCGGTTCTCGCCGAGGGCGTCGACAGCCCTCCCGCCAAGCACCAGGTACGCCGCGGCGTCTACCGCGACGGCAGGGTGGCGCTCGTGGGCGGGCCCGGGTCCCATCTGCTGCACGCCCTGGCCGCCGCCAACTGCCTCGTCCACCTGCCCGAGGGCGTTGCCTCGCTCGCCGCCGGTGACCGGGTCGAGGTCACGCTCATCGGGCCCATACCGTCGGATCTCCTGGCAACCGAGGACCCGGTCCGCGCGGACCGGGCCGGATCTGGTGGAATGGACTCCGCAGAAAGGACTCCATCATGAGTACTCCACCCCCCACCGAGGGACTGTCCCACGTCCGATCCGACGGCACCGCCCACATGGTCGATGTCTCCGGCAAGCAGGCGACCGTCCGCCAGGCCGTCGCCGAGGCGACCCTCGAGACCACGCCCGACGTCGTCGCGCTCATCGCCGACGGCAGCCTGCCGAAGGGTGACGCCCTCGCCGTCGCCCGCGTGGCCGGCATCATGGCGGCCAAGCAGACCTCCACCCTGATCCCGCTGTGCCATCCGCTGCCGCTGTCCAGGGTGACCGTCGACTTCGAGCCCGACGGCGGCCGCGTGCGGGTCGTCGTGCTCGTGAAGACGACCTCGCTCACCGGCGTCGAGATGGAGGCCCTGACGGCCGCATCCGTCGCCGCGCTGACCCTCTACGACATGATCAAGGCCGTGGACAAGCACGCGGTCATCACCGGCACGCGCGTGCTCTCGAAGTCCGGCGGCAAGAGCGGGGACTGGGCCGTATGACACCGCTGCGCACCGCCGCCGTCGTCATCGCCTCCACCCGGGCCGCCGCCGGCACCTACGAGGACGAGTGCGGCCCGGCCATCGCCCACTGGCTCTACGACCACGGCTACGCCGTCGCTGACGCCGTCGTGGTCCCCGACGGAGACGCCGTCGGCACCGCGATCGGCGCCGCCCTGGAGGCCCGCCCGGCGGTGCTCATCACCAGCGGGGGGACGGGGCTCAGCCCCGACGACGCCACACCCGAACAGACGGCGCCGTACCTGACGCGCAGCCTGCCGGGCATCATGGAGGCCATCCGCCGCGCCGGAGCCGACACCGTCCCGACGGCCGCCCTCAGCCGCGGACTGGCGGGGACCGCGGGCTCGACGTTCGTCATCAACCTGCCCGGATCGCCCGGGGGCGTCCGTGACGGCCTCGCGGTCCTCGCGCCCCTCATCGACCACATCTGCTCCCAGCTGGAAGGCCACAATGACCACCGGTGAAGTAGTGCACGCCGCCGTCGCCGACACCCCGATCACCCCCGAGGAGGCGCACGCCGGCGTCGACTCCCCGTACTGCGGGGCCGTGGTCGGCTTCAGCGGCGTCGTGAGGGACCACGACGGCGGCCGCGACGTCAGCTCGCTGAGCTATTCGGCGCACCCGAGCGCCGAACGCGTGATCCGCGAGGTCGCGGAGGAGATCGCCGCCCGCCACGAAGGCATCCGGATCTGGGTGGCGCACCGCGTGGGACCCCTCGCTATCGGGGACCAGGCGCTCGTCGCCGCGGTCGGGGCCGCACACCGCGGAGAGGCGTTCCGGGCCTGCTCGGACCTCGTCGACCTCGTGAAGGAGCGCGTCCCCATCTGGAAGGAGCAGTTCTTCACGGACGGCAGCGTGGAATGGGTCGGGGCAGGAGCGGAACAGTAGGCTTGAGGGCATGACTGAACTACTGCCCGTGGCCGTGCTGGGTGCCAGGGGACGCATGGGGGCCGAGGCCGTCCGTGCGGTCCAGGCGGCGGACGACCTCGAGCTCGTCGCCGCCCTCGGCAGCGGCGATCCCCTGGAATCGCTCGTCTCCGCCGGTGCGCGCGTCGTCGTCGACCTGACCGTCCCGGACGCCACGGTCGGGAACGTCGGCTTCGCCGTCGAGCACGGCATGCACGCCGTCGTCGGGACGACGGGCTGGACCGCCGATCGCCTGGCCCGCCTGGAGGTCCTGCTGGAGGAGACGCCCGCCACGGGTGTGCTGATCGCGCCGAACTTCGCGCTCGGGTCCGTCCTCGCCACGGCCTTCGCCGCCGCCGCGGCCCGCTACTTCGACTCCGTCGAGATCGTCGAGCTCCACCACCCGGACAAGGTGGACGCCCCCTCCGGCACCGCCGTGCGGACCGCCCAGCTCGTGGCCGCGGCGCGGGCCGCCGCGGGTGTGCCGGACGCGCCGGACGCGACGCGGGACCAGCTCGAGGGGGCGCGCGGTGCGAGCGTGGACGGCGTCCCCGTGCACTCCGTGCGGCTCCGCGGTCTGACGGCCCATCAGGAGGTCCTGTTCGGGAGCACGGGCGAGCAGCTGACCATCCGCCACGATTCCTTCGACCGTGCCTCGTTCATGCCCGGCGTCCTGCTCGGGATCCGCTCGGTGGCCCGGCACCCCGGCCTGACCGTCGGACTCGACGGCTATCTGGACCTGCAGATCGGCGGAACCGGTTCATGACCCCGCCGACGCATCCGGTGCTCGGGTTCTACCGGCAGCACAAGGCCAAGGTCGGCGTCCTGCTCGTCACGGCGCTCCTCGTCTTCTGGCTGGTGGTCGCCTTCCAGCGCAGCTTCCTGCTCCTCGGCGACCCCGAGCCCGTGGCCAAGGCCCTGGGCGTCGGGTACCTGCTGCTCCCGTGCATCGGAGCGTGGGCCCTGATCCGGGAACTGCTCTTCGGCGCACGGACCGAGCAGATGGCCCGCCGGCTCGACGCCGAGGGCGGCCTGCCCGTCGACGACCTGCCGAGGACTCCCGCCGGGCGGATCGTGCGGTCCGCGGCCGACGCCGCCTTCCCCGCTTTCCAGGCCGAGGCGGAGGCCGACCCGGAGAACTGGCGGAGCTGGTTCAGGCTCTCCTGCGCCTACGACGCCGCCGGCGATCGGAAGCGGGCCCGGCGGGCGATGCGCGACGCCGCGAAACTGTACCGCCGGCACGGAGCGGGCACCGCGCGCCGGCAGGACTGACGCCGGACGCCGACACGGCCCCCGTCAGTGCCGGGCCTCGGCACGCCCGTCCCGCGCCGCGTTCGCCGCACCGGAGGCGAGCAGCTCCAGGGGCCCCCGGGAGCGCACGCGCTGGAACAGGATGCCGATGGCGATCGCGGCGACGACCTGCAGCCAGAGGAGCAGCAGCGGATCCGCCAGGGGGACCAGCGTGTCCGCCCAGCTCATGACGCAGATGTGGAGGGTGTACAGGGTCAGCGTCATGGCCCCCGGCGCCGACAGCGGCAGGAGCGCCTGCGGGAACCGGCGCGTGAGCAGGAGGCAGGCCGCGACGACCGCGGCCGCGGAACCCGCCACGTGCACGAGGTCGGGTGTCGTCCCCGAGTGGGGCGCGCTGACCGCGAGCCACCACCACGAGCCCGACTGGTCCACGCCCGCAAGGCCGACGTCGAGCATCGCCTCCAGCGGGTAGCGGCGACCGTCCGGGGTCGCCAGGAGGGCGGTGAGGCCGCCGCCCTGCCCGAGGAGTTCCGCGCTGAGCAGCCTGGCCCCGACCGCGGCGAGCACGCCCGCGCCGAGGAGCCCCAGCTGCACGCCGAGCCGGGACAGGTCCAGCCGCCCGATCACGAGCCCCACGAGGATGAAGCCGAGCCACTGCAGCACCGGGTAGTACCCGGTCAGGAAGAGGTCCGCGGCGAGCGTGCCCGGCTCGAGGATGTGCTCGAAGACGGGGTTGCCCCCGACAGAGGGCGGGTCCACGGCCGCGGCCACCAAGGGTCGCAGGAGATAGGCGGCCACCGGAGCGACCAGCAGCCAGCCGGCCGTCCACGCCGCGAGCGCCCGCAGCCGCAGCCCCACGAAGGGCAGCGCCAGGAGGAACAGCACGCCGTAGTGGACCAGGATGATCGCGATGTTCGTCTCGACACCGCCGAGGACGAGCCCGATCAGGGCGATCACGACGGCGCGGACCGCGATGCCCGTGCGGTCGGCGGAGAGCGTCCGGTCCCGGTGGGGGAAGCGTCCTCCCGTCAGCAGGGCCAGGCCGATGCCCGCGACGACGGCGAACAGGCCGGACGCGCGGCCCGAGAACACCAGCGCGGTCCAGGTGGCCTCCGTGGTACCCGGGGCGTAGAGGGGCAGGATGTGGGTGCTCATCATGCCGAAGAGGGCCACGCCGCGCGCCGCATCGATCCCGGTCAGGCGGCGGGGCGCGGACTTCGTGTGCATCCAGCCATGGTCCCACAGGCACCTTCGCCTCCCCGGCGGGACCGGGCGGCGGCGGAGTCTGCGCCCGGTCCCACCGGCTCCCGCCCGAGCGGGTAACGTTTTACCCATGGCTGAAACCCCCTCCCGCATCCTCCCGTTCGGTTCGCTCGTGGCCGCCATGGTCACGCCCTTCACCGCCGACGGCAGCGTCGACTTCGATGCCACCGCCGCCCTCGCCGCGAAGCTCGTCGACGACGGCTGTGACGGCCTGGTCGTCTCCGGCACGACGGGGGAGACCTCGACGCTCGAGGACTCCGAGAAGGAGGACCTCTACCGCGTCGTCGTCGAGACCGTGGGGGACCGCGCCCGCGTGATCGCCGGTACGGGCACGAACCACACCTCGCACTCGGTGGAGATGGCACGCCGCGCCGAGCGAGCCGGAGCCCACGCGCAGCTCGTCGTGACGCCCTACTACAACAAGCCCACGCAGTCCGGTGTGCTGGCCCACTTCACGGCCGTCTCCGAGGCGAGCGACCTGCCGATCATGGTCTACGACATCCCCGGCCGGTCCTCCATCCCCATCACCACCGAGACGATGCTCCGCCTGGCCGACAACCCCCGGATCGGAGCGCTGAAGGACGCGAAGGCGGACTTCGCCGCCGTCACGCGGGTACTCGCCTCCACCGATCTGGACGTCTACTCGGGCGACGACGGCCTCACCCTGCCATGGATGGCCGCAGGTGCCGTCGGGGTCGTGAGCGTCAGCGCCCAGGTCGCCACGATCGCCTTCCGTGCGCTGGTCGACGCCGCCGCGGCAGGCGACTTCGAGGAGGCCCGCCGGGTCCACTTCGAGCTCGACCCCGTGGTGCGCGCCGTGATGACCCACATCCCGGGTGCGGTCTCGGCCAAGCAGATCCTGCGCCTGCAGGGAGTGCTCGCGAACGCCGTGGTGCGCCTGCCCCTCGTCGAACCGGACGAGAGCGAGCTGGAGCCGGTCCTCGCCGACCTGGCCGAGGCAGGATGGGACATCGGGTCCCCGGAGACACGCCGGATCGCCCGGCCATGAGTGACGCGGCCGGCGTCGGTCCTGCCCTGAGGGCCCTGCCGCCGACGCTGGAGCCGGGCACGCTGCGGATCGTCCCGCTCGGCGGGCTGGGCGAGATCGGCCGGAACATGGCGGTGTTCGAGATCGGCGGCAAGCTGCTGATCGTCGACTGCGGCGTGCTGTTCCCCGAGGAGACCCAACCCGGCGTGGACCTGATCCTGCCCGACTTCTCCTATCTCGAGGACCGGCTCGACGACGTCGTCGGCCTGGTGCTCACGCACGGCCACGAGGACCACATCGGAGCGGTGCCGTACCTCCTCCGCCTGAGGGCCGACATCCCCCTCATCGGCTCGCAGCTGACCCTCGCCCTCATCGAGGCGAAGCTCCAGGAACACCGGATCCACCCGTCCACCCTCACCGTGTCCGAGGGGCAGATCGAGCAGCTCGGGCCGTTCGAGTGCGAGTTCGTCGCCGTCAACCACTCCATCCCGGACGCCCTCGCGGTGTTCATCCGGACCGAGGCCGGCAACGTCCTGCACACGGGCGACTTCAAGATGGACCAGCTACCGCTCGACGGGCGGATCACCGACCTGCGGGCCTTCGCACGCCTCGGTGAAGAGGGCGTCGACCTGTTCATGGTCGACTCCACGAACGCCGACGTCCCGGGTTTCACGACGGCGGAACGGGAGATCGGTCCCGTCCTCGAGAACCTCTTCGGGCAGGTCCGGAAGCGCATCATCGTCGCCTCCTTCTCCTCCCACGTACACCGCGTCCAGCAGGTCCTCGACGCCGCCCACGCCCACGGCCGCTTCGTGTGCTTCGCCGGGCGGTCCATGGTGCGCAACATGGCGATCGCCGCGAAACTCGGCTACCTGAAGGTGCCGGACGGCATCCTGGTGGACATCAAGAACGTCGACGACCTGCCGGACGACCGCGTGGTCCTCATGTCCACCGGCTCGCAGGGCGAACCCATGGCTGCGCTGTCCCGCATGGCCAACGGCGACCACCGCATCACGGTCGGCAAGGGCGACACCGTGATCCTGGCCTCCTCGCTCATCCCCGGCAACGAGAACGCCGTGTACCGCGTCATCAACGGGCTCATGAAGCTCGGCGCCGACGTCATCCACAAGGGCAACGCGAAGGTGCACGTGTCCGGCCACGCCGCGGCCGGCGAGCTCCTCTACTGCTACAACATCCTGCGGCCACGGAACGTCATGCCCGTGCACGGCGAGATCCGGCACCTCATCGCCAACGGGAAGCTGGCGCAGCAGACGGGCGTCCCGGCGTCGAACGTCCTGATCACCGAGGACGGCTCGGTCGTCGACCTCGTGGACGGCAGGGCGCGCGTGGTGGGAGCCGTCGAGTGCGGCTACGTGTACGTGGACGGCTCCAGCGTGGGGGAGATCACCGACGCCGACCTCAAGGACCGGCGGACGCTCGGGGAGGAAGGCTTCATCTCGATCATCACGGTGGTGAACCGCAGCACCGGGACGATCGTCTCGGGACCGGACATCCACGCACGGGGGTTCGCCGAGGACGACGCCGTGTTCGACGAGATCAAGCCCAGGATCGCACGGGCCCTCGAAGAGGCCGTGGCGAACACCCCGGACCACACCACGTACCAGTTGCAGCAGGTCGTCCGGCGCATCGTCGGCACCTGGGTCAACCGGGGCTACCGACGGCGCCCGATGATCATCCCGGTGGTCCTGGAGGCCTGACACCGGGCAGCCCGGGGGCCGTCGGCCCGCGGGAATCCGACGCATCGGGGGCGGGGTCCGGTACCGTGAGGAGCATGGCCACTCGAACATCCCCTGCCCCGCGGGGCCAGCACCAGACCCGCAGCAAGGGAGCGTCCGCCGTCGCGGGATCCTCCCGGAGCAAGGCGCCGGCCAAGGCGCCGACCAAGGCTCCGGCCAAGGGGGCCGGCCGCGCTCCGGCCAGGACCCGGCAGGCCCCGGTGACCCCCGAACCCCGGCACGAGGACCAGCTCGCCCTTCCCCTGCGCGCCGTCAGGGCCGTATGGATGGGCACCGCGCGCGTCGTCGGTTCCGGCGTCCGCACCTTCGGCCACGACGTCGACCCGGACCGCGAGCTCCGCCGCGACGGGTCCGGCTTCTTCCTCCTCCTGCTGGCCCTCGCGGTCGCCGCCGTCGAGTGGTGGGCCCTCGGCGGCACTGCCGCCGACATCGTGCACGCGGGCGCCGGCGGCACCTTCGGCTGGATGGCCCTGCTCGTCCCGTTCATGCTCGGCATCGGCGCCGTCCGCCTGTTCCGCTACCCGGAGCAGCATCGCGCCAACAACCGCATCGCCATCGGCCAGCTCGTCATCCTCTTCGCCGGTTCCGGCATCGCCCACCTCGTCGGCGGCCGGCCCGGCCTCTCCGACGGGCTCGACGCGCTCTGGCGCGCGGGAGGCGTCGCGGGGTTCCTCGTCGCCGGGCCGCTCAGCAGCGTCCTCACGGTCTGGCCCGTGGGCGTCCTGCTCGCGGCGGCGGTCTTCCTCGGCCTGCTGATCGTCACGGCCACGCCCTTCCGCCACATCCCGGCCCGCCTGCGCACCCTGTACGAGCACCTGATGGGCCAGGACCTGAACGACGCCGACGCCCGGCGCGACGACGGCCACGACCAGAGCTACCTCTACGAGACACACGGCTCCACCGCCAAGCCCGAGCCGAAGGGCCGCCGGCGCCTGTTCGGCAAGGACAAGCCCGGGGCATCCGGGAACGACCACGACCAGCACGACACCGACGAGGAGGGGTACGTCGGCGACGAGGCGTTCGAGCGCGCCGTCATCGAGGACGAGGAGCGGCGTGCCCGCGAGGCCGAGGCCGCCGTCCGTCCCGGGGTCCGGCGCCCCACGCGGCAGGAACTGGCCGCCGAGGAACTCAAGCGGTCGCAGGGCATCGGCACCCCGGACCGTGCCCCCGAGCGTGCCCCCGAGGGCGCGACGGAGGCCATCGACGTCGTCCCCGCCGCGAAGGCACTGATCGTCCCGTCGACACCGGTGCCGCCGCAGGTCCCGCCCACGCCCATCCCGCAGCGCACCGAGCAGCTGCAGCTCGCCGGCGACGTCGCGTACACCCTGCCGCCGTCGGACTACCTGCCCGCCGGCACCCCGCCCAAGGAGCGCTCGGAAGCCAACGACGCCGTCGTCGCCGCCCTGACGCACACGATGGACCAGTTCAACGTGGACGCGAAGGTGACCGGATTCTCGCGCGGTCCGACCGTCACGCGCTACGAGATCGAACTGGCGCCGGGCACCAAGGTGGAACGCGTCACCGCGCTGTCGAAGAACATCTCCTACGCCGTCGCCAGCTCGGACGTGCGCATCCTCTCGCCCATCCCCGGCAAGTCGGCCATCGGCATCGAGATCCCGAACACGGACCGCGAGACGGTCTCCCTCGGGGACGTCCTGCGTTCCGGGAACGCCCGCAAGACGGACCACCCCATGGTGATGGGGGTGGGCAAGGACGTGGAGGGCGGGTTCGTCGTCGCCAACCTCGCGAAGATGCCCCACCTGCTCGTCGCCGGCGCCACGGGTGCAGGCAAGTCCTCGTTCGTGAACTCCATGATCACCTCGATCCTCATGCGCTCGACGCCGGACGAGGTGCGCATGGTCATGGTCGACCCGAAGCGCGTGGAGCTCACGGCGTACGAGGGCGTGCCCCACCTGATCACGCCCATCATCACGAGTCCCAAGAAGGCCGCCGAGGCGCTGCAGTGGGTGGTCCGCGAGATGGACACGCGCTACGACGACCTGGCGAACTACGGCTACAAGCACATCGACGATTTCAACAAGGCCGTCCGGAACGGGAAGATCATCCCGCCCGAGGGGTCCAAGCGCGTCGTGCGCCCCTACCCGTACCTGCTGGTCATCGTGGACGAGCTCGCCGACCTGATGATGGTCGCCCCGCGCGACGTCGAGGATTCGATCGTCCGCATCACCCAGCTCGCGCGTGCCGCCGGCATCCACCTCGTCCTGGCCACGCAGCGGCCGTCGGTCGACGTCGTCACCGGCCTGATCAAGGCGAACGTCCCCTCCCGCATGGCGTTCGCCACGTCCTCGGTCACCGACTCGCGCGTGGTGCTGGACCAGCCGGGCGCCGAGAAGCTGATCGGCCAGGGTGATGCGCTGTTCCTGCCCATGGGCGCGTCCAAGCCCATGCGCGTGCAGGGCGCCTGGGTCACCGAGTCGGAGATCCACCGCGTCGTGGAGCACGTGAAGGGGCAGCTGCAGGCCGTCTACCGCGAGGACGTCGCGGTCGAAGCGCCGAAGAAGCAGATCGACGACGACATCGGGGACGACCTCGAGGTCCTGCTCCAGGCCACCGAGCTCGTGGTCACGACCCAGTTCGGGTCGACGTCGATGCTGCAGCGCAAGCTCCGCGTCGGGTTCGCGAAGGCCGGGCGCCTCATGGACCTCCTCGAGTCGCGAGGCGTGGTCGGCCCGTCCGAGGGGTCCAAGGCGCGCGACGTGCTGGTCAAGCCCGACGACCTCGCCCCCGTGCTCGCCGCCATGCGCGGGGACGAGCCGCCCGCTCCCCGGCCGGCCCAGGCCCAGCCCCACGCGCCGATCGACCTCGTCGCCGACGATCTCGCCTCCCGGGCACAGGCGGTCGACTACTACGACGGCGACGACGCGTCCGGGAGCCCGGACGGGGGCGACGACGACGGGAATACCGACGCCTGGAACCTCACCGGCAGGTAGCCTGAGACAGTGAGCAGCTCCCCGAGCCCGGCCGTGCCGGTCCTGAACATCGCGAACGTCCTCACGGTCGTGCGCATCCTGATGGTGCCGTTCTTCGTCTGGTTCCTCCTGCTCGACGACGGCCGCGACGGGCTGTTCCGCTGGCTCGCCGTCCTCGTGTTCGTGGTGGCGATCTACACCGACAAGCTCGACGGCGACCTGGCCCGCAGCAGGGGCCTCATCACGGACTTCGGCAAGATCGCGGACCCGATCGCCGACAAGCTGCTCATCGGTTCCGCCCTCGTGATGCTGTCCGTCCTGGGAGAACTCTGGTGGTGGGTCACCATCGTCATCCTCGTTCGCGAGATCGGGATCACGATCCTGCGGTTCGCGGTGATCCGGTACGGGGTGATGCCGGCCTCGCGCGGGGGCAAGCTGAAGACGGTCGTGCAGACCGTGGCCATCCTGCTCTTCCTCATCCCGCTGCAGGCCATCGCCGGGCCGTGGGCCTGGTGGCCGGCCGCCGCGGTCATGGCGGCCGCCGTCGTCATCACGGTGGTGACCGGCGTGGACTACGTGGTCCAGGCCATCCGGCTCCGGGCCGCCGCCCGCTCGTGACCGGCGCGGGAGCAGCCGCCGACGTCATCGGCCTGGCCGTCCGGCGGGGCCTCACGGTGGCCACGGCCGAGTCCCTGACGGCCGGCATGGTCGCGGCCACGCTCGCGGACGTCCCGGGCGCCTCGGCCGTCCTTCAGGGCGGAATAGTCGCCTACCAGATTTCTGTCAAGCACAACCTGCTGAACGTCGATGCGGAACTTCTTTCGAGCGCGGGGGCCGTCGATCCGCGGGTCGCGGCCGCGATGGCCGATGGCGCCAGGAACGCGTTCTCCGCGGACATCGGCGTGGCCACGACCGGTGTCGCCGGCCCTTCCGCCCATGAGGGCAAGCCCGTAGGGACCGTGTTCACGGCGATCTCGACCTCGTCGGGTACGACGACGTGCGAGCATCACTTCTCCGGGGACCGCGCGGCGATCAGGGCCGCTTCCCGTGACGCGGTGCTCGTCGAGCTCCGCGAGGCTCTCCTCGGGGGAACAAACAGTCCGCGGAGGTAGTTATAAACACTGTCAGCCGTTGATAGGGTTGGCGACTCAAGCTCAAGCAGAACGGGCAGGTCATCATCACGGGGCGGACGTCCATCGGACGCCGCCGCATTATGAGGGAGCAAGGCGATCCAGATGGTAAAGCAGCCCGTATCCGTAAACGGCGTGGTCCGTTGGCGTGATGTGGGGTTGGCGGATGATGCACAACGCAGGCCCAAGGAGCGCAAACTGGTGGTTCTCCGCCATGAGATCGGCGACGTCCTGCGCGACGTCCGCCAGCGCCAAGGCCGCACCCTGCGCGAGGTATCGCACAGTGCGAGGGTCTCCCTCGGCTACCTCAGCGAGGTCGAGCGTGGACAGAAGGAAGCATCGTCCGAACTCCTCTCATCAATCTGCAGTGCACTCGAGGTGCCGCTCTCCTCGATGCTGCGGGAAGTCAGCGACCGCCTGGCAGAAGCCGAAGGCGTATCCATTCCGGACACCATCCCTCAGGAGTTCTCCCGCGAATTCGGGGACGACCTCACCGACGAACTGAACGACGACTTCCGTCGGGGGCTGGCGGCCACGAACCGCTAGCCGCCCCACGCTAAGGAAGGCCCGTCCCCGGCGAGATAGAGGAGACGGGCCTTCCTGCCGTCTGCTACCAGTTGTCCTTGGTGTAGGTGCTGTTGAGCTGGGCGATGAGCGTGCCCAGGCGGGTCAGGTCCTCCACATCCCAGTCCTCCATGAGCTGGTGAAACGCCTGCTTCCGGGCGGTCTGCGCAGCGACGAGCTGCCGCGTGCCGGCATCCGTCAGGGAGATCGACTGCGCGCGGCCGTCGAGCGGGTCGGCTTCCTTCCTGACGAGCCCCAGCTGCTCCAGCATCGCGATCTGCCGGCTGACGGAGGGCTTACCCACTCCCACGCTCGCCGCGATGTCGGTGAGGCGCATGGAGCCCTCGCGCTGCAGGATCACGAGGAGCCCGTAGGCCGCCGGTTCCATGTCCGGGTGCACCCGACGGGCCACCTTGTACGAGTTGGATCGGGCACGGCGCCACAGCATGCTCAGTTGCTGTTCCAGGGCTTCGATGGCCGTGTCGGTGTCGGCATCCTCGCCGGGATAGCCTGTGCGGCCCACTCCGGCGTCGGTGGTGCTCGGCTTCGCGTTCATGGGGCCATTGTAGGGCTCCCGGGCGGAATCGCCATGCCGCACCGCTCCGTCCGTCGGCCGGGACCCGAATTCCGCGCGGCGGTCATCCCCGCAGGTGATTGCACCGGCGCACGCCCGGCGGCCGGTGCAGGACCCGGTCCGCAGGACCCAGAATGATAGGAGAGGGTGTGGCGACCGGCCGACGACGAGAGCAGGGGACAGTACATGCGGGTGAGCGACTTCTGGCGACTGATGGACGACGAGTTCGGGGAGCGGTACTCGCGGACCCTCGCCCGGGATCTCGTCGTGGACCGGTTGGGTGACAGGACGGCGTCCGAGGCGCTCGGCGCGGGTGCCGATCCGAAAGCGGTCTGGGAGGCTGTGTGCCGGGCGCAGGATGTGCCGACGAGCCGTTGGCTCGGTCGGGACGTCACGCCGCGGTGACCTGCTCCCACGTTCGGCGGCCCCCCGTCCGGGCTGTGAACACGCCGGCAGCGGGATCCGCGGGGACACACAGAAGATCGGGCGAATAATCGAATACCTGTTCGGACGGGGATATGATGGGTGGACGGCCCGAGCGCTGTTACGCACATAGCGACGGCCGCACCACAAACTGTCGGTGCGGGCCCCTACAGTCGAATCGACGACGTATACATAGGCCAGTTGGCCATGAGCAACCGAGGTGAAGAATGGCCGCTCCAGACCGCGAGAAAGCCCTAGAAGCTGCTCTCGCCCAGATCGACAAGCAGTACGGCAAGGGTTCGATCATGCGTCTCGGCGACGAGACCAGGGCGCCCATCGAGACGATCTCCACGAGCTCCATTGCTCTGGATGCGGCCCTCGGCATCGGCGGCCTGCCGCGCGGCAGGGTTGTCGAGATCTACGGTCCCGAGTCGTCGGGCAAGACCACCGTCGCCCTCCATGCCGTGGCGAGCGCCCAGCGCAACGGCGGGATCGCGGCCTTCATTGATGCCGAGCACGCCCTGGATCCCGAGTACGCGAAGAGGCTGGGCGTGGACACGGACGCACTCCTCGTCTCACAGCCGGACACCGGCGAGCAGGCGCTCGAGATCATGGACATGCTCATCGGTTCGGGCTCCATCGACATCGTCGTCATCGACTCGGTCGCCGCACTCGTGCCGCGCGCCGAGATCGAGGGCGAGATGGGTGACAGCCACGTCGGCCTGCAGGCCCGGCTCATGAGCCAGGCCCTCCGGAAGATCACCGGGCGGCTCGCCCAGACCAAGACCACGGCCATCTTCATCAACCAGCTCCGCGAAAAGATCGGCGTGTTCTTCGGAAGCCCCGAGACCACCACGGGTGGCAAGGCGCTGAAGTTCTACGCGTCCGTCCGGATCGACGTGCGACGCATCGAGACCCTGAAGGAAGGCGTCAACCCGGTCGGCAACCGGACGCGCGCCAAGATCGTCAAGAACAAGATGGCCCCGCCGTTCAAGCAGGCCGAGTTCGACATCCTGTACGGCTACGGCATCTCCCGCGAGGGCGGCCTGATCGATGTCGGTGTCGAGAACGGACTGGTCAAGAAGTCCGGCGCCTGGTTCACCTATGACGGTGACCAGCTGGGACAGGGCAAGGAGAACGCCCGCAAGTTCCTGAAGGACAACCCGGATCTGGCTGACGAACTCGAGCAGAAGATCAGGGTCAAGCTGGGCATCGGAGTGCAGCCGGAGGAGACGGATGTACCGAAGCTCAAGGCCGTCAGCGGCGAGTAGGCGGCGTGGCATCGGAGACCGGGCCGGAGGCGGCCGGATGGGGGATCTCCTACGGCCTGTTCGGTTCGGACAGCTCCGCTGATCCCGACGGATCCGAGCCGCCTCCTCGGTCCCGATCGACACGCAAGGGGCCGTCGCGGTCGACGACGTCCTCGTTCGGGAGAACGACATTGACCCAGGGTCGGGGAGCCCCGCGGGCTCAGCGGCGACGAGGCTCGGCGGGCCGACCGCGCTCCGAGGACCCGTTCGGTCCGGTCGTCGGTGCATCGGCGGATGCCTCCGACGCGGTCGATGCCCTCGACGCGAGCGATGCCTCCGACACGAGCGGCGGGTCCCGCGGCGGTCGGCGGGCGCGTGACGGCGGTGACCGCTCTCCGTCCACCGGTGGCCGTCGCGGGAGTCGCGCCGCCGCAGGAGGTTCGGCCGGCGGCCCCCGCACCGGTGCCGGCGACGGACGCGGGTCGGAGGGTGACGAGACCCCCGTTAGAAGTGACGAGGAATGGACCTCGCTGGCACGCTCCGTCCTGCTCCGCCAACTGGCCATGGGTGCGCGGAGCCGCCAGCAGCTCGCCCGCAAGCTCGCCGAGCGGGAGGTACCCCAGCCGGTCGCCACAGCCCTCCTCGACAGGTTCGAGGAGGTGCAGCTCATCGATGATGCGGAGTTCGCCCGGATGTGGGTGCGCACCCGCACCGCCGCCAAATCGTTGTCCCGGTCCTCGCTGCGGCGCGAGCTCGCGGACAGGGGCATCGACGCGGAGCTGGCGGAGGATGCCCTGCTGCAGCTCTCCGACGAAAACGAGGACGAACAGGCCCGGGAAGTCGTCCGCCGGAAGCTCCGCCACAGCGCCGATCTCTCGGATCGTGCCGTGCGGGACAAGGAGGTACGGCGCCTCGTCGGCGTGCTCGCACGCAAGGGGTACAGCCCCGGAACCGCGTTCTCGATCGTGAAGGATGTCATCGCCGACGCCGGATGAGTGCACCGGTGGACGCCGCGATTGTGGGTGCCCAGCACGCCCGCCGTACGCTTGAGGACGTGAGTATGGCACTTCCCGTCTCCCTCGACGAGACACCCCGCAGCACCCCGGCCGGTGCAGCCGACCAGCGCACCTACGAGGTGCGGACGTTCGGCTGCCAGATGAACGTGCACGACTCCGAGCGGATCTCCGGGCTCCTCGAGGGCGCCGGACTCGCGCGGGTGAAGGACGGCCAGGCGGACGTCGTCGTCTTCAACACCTGCGCGGTCCGGGAGAACGCGGACAACAAGCTGTACGGCAACCTCGGCATCCTCAAGGCGGTCAAGGACGCTCGCCCCGACCTGCAGATCGCCGTCGGCGGGTGCCTGGCGCAGAAGGACCGGGAGACCATCCTCAAGAAGGCGCCCTGGGTGGACGCGGTCTTCGGGACGCACAACATCGGCGCGCTGCCCGCTCTGCTCGAACGTTCCCGCCACAACCAGGACGCCCAGCTGGAGATCCTGGAATCCCTGGATGTCTTCCCCTCCACCCTGCCGACACGCCGCGAATCGGTCTACGCCGGATGGGTCTCGATCTCCGTGGGCTGCAACAACACCTGCACCTTCTGCATCGTGCCGTCCCTGCGGGGCAAGGAGCGCGACCGACGGCCGGGGGAGATCCTCGCCGAGATCGAGGCGCTCGTCGCCGACGGCGCCGTCGAGGTCACGCTCCTCGGCCAGAACGTGAACTCCTACGGCGTCGAGTTCGGGGACCGCGGCGCCTTCGCGAAGCTGCTGCGCGCCTGCGGGTCGATCGAGGGCCTCGAGCGGGTCCGGTTCACCAGCCCCCACCCCGCGGCGTTCACCGATGACGTGATCGACGCGATGGCCGAGACGCCCAACGTGATGCCCCAACTGCACATGCCCCTGCAGTCGGGCTCGGACCGGGTCCTGAAGGCGATGCGCCGGTCCTACCGGTCCAGCCGATTCCTCGGCATCCTCGAGCGGGTCCGCGACCGGATGCCCCACGCGGCGATCTCCACTGACATCATCGTGGGCTTCCCCGGCGAGACCGAGGAGGACTTCCAGGCCACCCTCGACGTCGTCGAGCAGTCGCGCTTCGCCACGGCCTTCACCTTCCAGTACTCCAAGCGACCCGGCACCCCCGCGGCGGACCTGCCCGACCAGCTGCCCAAGGCCGTGGTGCAGGAGCGGTTCGAACGGCTGACCGCGCTGCAGGACCGCATCGCGGGCGAGGAGAACGCGAAGCAGGTCGGGACGGTCGTCGAGGTGCTCGTCACCGATCAGCAGGGCCGCAAGGGCGGCGAGACGCACCGGCTCACCGGGCGTGCACGGGACCAGCGGCTCGTCCACTTCTCCGTCCCCGAGGGCTCGGCCGCGCCCCGACCGGGCGACGTCGTGACCCTGCCCATCACCCAGGCGGCGTCCTTCCACCTGCTCTCGGACCCCGCTCCGGAGCAGTACGCGGTGCGCCGCTCCCGCGCCGGCGACGCGTGGGACAGGAGCCAGGCGGACTCCTGCGGCGTTCCCGCCCCGTCCGACGGCGCCGCCGGCCCCGACGGGGGCCCACGACCCGTCTCGCTGGGCATGCCGTCGCTGCCGCTCCGCGGAGGGCGTTCTTGACCCTGCCCGTGGTGGCGGTCGTCGGGCCGACCGGGTCGGGCAAATCCGAGCTCGGCCTCGCCCTGGCCCGGCGCCTCGACGGCGAGGTCATCAACGCCGACGCCCTCCAGTTCTACCGTGGCATGGACATCGGTACGGCCAAGCTGGGCCCGGCGGAGCGGCAGGGCATCGAGCACCATCTCCTCGACGTCCTTGACGTCACGCAGGAGGCGAGCGTCGCCGCCTACCAGGAGGACGCCCGGCGGATCGTCGGGGATGTCCGTGCGCGGGGACGGGTGCCGATCCTCGTCGGCGGGTCCGGCCTGTACATCCGGGCCGCCCTCGACCGGCTCGAGTTCCCGCCGACCGACTCCGGCGTCCGGGCCCGGCTCGAGGCCGAGCTCGCCGCCACCGGAAGCGCGGCCTTCCGCCAGCGGCTCCGGGCGGTGGACCCGGCCTCCGCCGAACGGATCGACGACGATCGTCGCCTCGTCCGTGCCGTCGAGGTGCACGAGATCAGCGGACGGCCCTTCAGCGCGTTCATGCCGCGCCGGGAGTACCACCAGCCCGCGGTGCAGATCGGCCTCGGGGTCGACCGGGACGCCCTGCGCGAACGGCTCGCCGGGAGGGTGCACGCGATGGTGCGCCGCGGACTGGCCGACGAGGTGGAGCGACTGGCGGCGGACGGACTGCGGGATGGAAGGACGGCGTCGCGCGCCCTCGGATACGGGCAGTTCCTCCGCGTGCTCGACGGTTCCCTGACGGAGCAGGACGCGATCGAGGAGACGATCGCCGCGACCCGCCGGTTCGCCCGGCGCCAGCTGACCTGGTTCCGGGGCGACCCGCGCGTGGCCTGGACGGACTGGCAAGCGCCCGGCCTCGTCGACCGGGCCCTCGCAATCGTGCGGCAGCACGGGGACATATCCTAGGACGGTGACCGACTACCGCGCCCATGCCACCCCGTCCCGGCAGTCCGCCGGCCTATCCTTCACCAAGGGCCATGGCACCGGCAACGACTTCATCCTGACGCTCGACCCGGACGCGACGGCTCCGGACGACGCCGCGTTCGTCGCATCCCTCTGCGACCGCCACCGGGGCATCGGCGCGGACGGATACATCCGTGCCGTGCGCTCGTCCGCGCTGCCCGAGGGGCGGGCGCTCCTGCAGACCGAGCCCGACGCCGAATGGTTCATGGACTACCGCAACGCCGACGGCTCGGTGTCCGAGATGTGCGGCAACGGGGTCCGCGTCTTCGCGCACTTCCTGCTCGCCTCGTCCGTCGCCGAGCTGCCCGAGGGCGGCGAGCTCGCCATCGGCACCCGCGCGGGCGTCAAGCGCGTGACCCGATCGCAGGACGGGTACGCGGTGGACATGGGCCCCTGGGAGTTCATCTTCCCCGAGGCGGCCGTGGCCCGCGGTATGGACTCGCTCGTCGACATCGGCGGACTCGACGTCGACCGCCCCGCGCTGTCGATCAGCATGGGCAACCCGCACACCGTCGTCGCACTGGCCGAGGCCGCCGAACTGCGGAAGACCGAACTGCACCGGGCACCGGCCGTGCAGCCGGTGCCGCCCGAGGGGACCAACGTGGAGGTCGTGGTGCCCTCCGATCCGCTGGTGGGCGACGACGGCGTCGGCCGGCTCAGCATGCGCGTCCACGAGCGGGGCGTCGGCGAGACCCAGTCCTGCGGCACGGGTGCGTGTGCCGCGGCGGCGGCCACCCGATTCTGGGCCGGCCAGGGCGCCCCGGCGCAGTGGCAGGTGACCGTCCCGGGCGGCGTCGTCGGGGTGACCTTCTTCGCCGGCCCGGACGGCCGCGAACACGTGCAGCTCAGCGGCCCGGCGACCCTGGTGGCGGAGGGCATGCTCCTTCCCGCCGGCTGAGCCGGGGTGGGAGGACCCCGGGGCATCCCCCGACGTCGGGGTTCAGCCCGCCCGGTGCACCTCGATGATGCGGAAGGACTTGGACGTCTCCGCGCGCCGGACCAGGAAGCCCGCGGGCAGCTCCTCGCCGAGCCAGCGCTGCAGCGAGTCGGCGCCGAGGTTCTTCTGCACCACCAGCCAGGCCCGTCCGTCCGGAGCGAGGCGCGGAAGCCAGCGCAGGAGCAGCGCGTGCAGTTCCTGCTTCCCGATGCGGATGGGCGGATTGGACCAGATGGTGTCGAACTCGAGTGCCGCCTCGACGGCGTCGGGGGTGCCGGCCGCCACGTTACCCAGTCCCAGCCGTGCGGCGTTCTCCGCGGTCAGCGCCACGCACCGCTCGTTGACGTCGACGGCATAGACCGCGGCGTCGGGCGCCTTCAGGGCCATGGTGAGGGCGATCGGCCCCCACCCGCTGCCGAGATCCAGCATGCGGCGCCCCTGCGGCGCGGGTACGGCGTCGAGCAGGATCGCGGTGCCCTTGTCGACGCCGTCGGGGCTGAACAGGCCCGACGAGGTCACGAGGTCCCGGCGCACGCCGTCCAGGACGACGGAGAGCGGTCGCCGGGTGTCGGGTCCCGCTGGCTGGGCGCTGAAATAATGCTGAGACTCCATGGACGAAAGCCTAGTGGCATGCCGGGGACACGTCCGAGCCGGCGGGTTTCGCGCTGGGAGAATACGCTGGAGCGCGCCCCGGCGTCGGTCGTAGGATTGTGGGACATCCACCTAGGGAGACCATGACCGAGAATCACGGACATTCCACCGGCGCCGACATGGGCCCGGAGGAGATCCAAGCCGTCATCGACCGGATCCTCGCCAGCGACGAAGCTGCCGTGGCCAAGGCGAAGAACGCGACACCCGGGCCGGGGGAGACCCCCGCACCGACCGAGAAGACCTGGCGATCACGGGCACAGGCCCTGTCCCAGGACGAGGAGCCGTCGGACGCCGACGGAGACCAGCAGGACCTGGCCGAGCGCCGGGCGCTCCGACGTGTCGCGGGGCTGTCCACCGAACTCGAGGACGTCACCGAGGTCGAGTACCGGCAGCTCCGGCTGGAGCGGGTCGTCCTCGCCGGCCTGTGGAGCGAAGGGACGGCGCAGGATGCCGAGAATTCGCTCCAGGAGCTCGCGGCACTGGCCGAGACGGCCGGATCCGAGGTGCTCGACGGCATCGTGCAGCGGCGCCTGAAGCCGGACCCGGGCACGTTCCTCGGCTCGGGCAAGGCCCAGGAGCTGAAGGGCATCGTCCAGGCGACCGGGGCGGACACCGTGATCGTCGACAGCGAACTGTCGCCGTCCCAGCGTCGCGGGCTGGAGGACATCGTAAAGGTCAAGGTGATCGACCGGACCGCGCTGATCCTCGACATCTTCGCCCAGCACGCCAAGAGCCGTGAGGGCAAGGCCCAGGTCGAGCTCGCGCAGCTCGAGTACCTGCTGCCGCGCCTGCGCGGCTGGGGCGAGTCGATGTCCCGCCAGGCCGGTGGCCAGGTCGGCAGCGCAGGGTCCGGCATGGGCTCGCGTGGTCCGGGTGAGACGAAGATCGAGCTCGACCGCCGGAAGATCCGCACGCGCATGGCCAAGCTCCGCCGTGAGATCGCCGGGATGAAGCCCGCGCGGGAGACCAAGCGTTCCAACCGCCGCCGCAACCAGGTGCCGTCCGTCGCCATCGCCGGCTACACGAACGCCGGCAAGTCGTCGCTGCTGAACCGGCTCACCGACGCCGGGGTGCTCGTCGAGAACGCGCTGTTCGCCACTCTGGATCCGACGGTCCGCAAGGCGGAGACGCCGGACGGGATCGGCTACACCCTGGCGGACACGGTCGGATTCGTCCGCTCGCTGCCCACCCAGCTCATCGAGGCGTTCCGCTCGACGCTGGAGGAGGTCGCCGACTCCGACCTGATCCTGCACGTCGTCGACGCATCCCACCCCGACCCCGAAGGGCAGATCGCCGCGGTCCGCGCCGTGCTGACGGAGGTCGACGCCCGCAGGGTGCCCGAGATCATCGTGCTGAACAAGGCCGACGCCGCGGACCCGTTCGTCATCGAGCGCCTGCGGCAGCGCGAACCCCGGTCCGTCGTCGTCTCGGCGCGCACCGGTGCAGGGCTCACGGAGCTGCGCCAGCTGATCAGCACGAACATCCCCCGACCGGGTGTGAAGCTGGACCTCATGGTGCCGTACGCGCGCGGGGAGATCCTCAGCCGCCTCCACGAGGAGGACGTCGAGATCCTCGGCCTGGAACACGTCGGCGAGGGGACACGCCTCGAAGTGATGGTCCGGGAGGGCCTGGCCGCCGAGCTGGAGGCGTACGTCCGGCATGAGTGAGAGCACGCGGTCCGGCGCCGTGGCGGCGCCGGACGCGGCTCGCCCTTCGGCTGAAGCCCGGCAGGCCCTCGAACTGCTCGACGCCGCCGTGGGCGCCATGGGCGGGGAGATGCGCTCCGGTCAGCACGAGATGGTCCGCCAGGTCAGCGAGTCGATCCGCGCGGGCGAGCACCTGCTCGTCCAGGCCGGCACCGGCACCGGGAAGTCGCTCGCGTACCTGGTCCCGCTGATCGCCCATGCGATGGACAGCGACAAGCCCTCGATCGTCTCGACGGCCACGCTGGCCCTCCAGGCGCAGATCGTGGGCCGGGACCTGCCGCGCCTTCTTGACGCCGTGAGGCCCGCGCTCACGCGCCCCGTCGACGTCGCCCTGCTCAAGGGCCGGTCGAACTACGTCTGCCTCCACAAGACCGGCGGCGGGTTCCCGGAGGAGGACGCGCCCGGAACCCTCTTCAGTCTCGGTGAGGACGCCGCACCGCATCCGGCCCCGGCCGTCGACGGCCCGTCCTCGGCGCTCGGCAGGGACGTCGTGCGGCTGCGTGAATGGGCCGAGGAGACCGGGACCGGCGACCGCGACGACCTCGTCCCGGGCGTGAGCGACCGCGCGTGGCGCCAGGTGTCCGTCTCCAGCATGGAGTGCCTCGGCGCTGCCCGCTGCCCGATGGCCCAGGAGTGCTTCAGTGAGAAGGCGCGCGCCGCAGCGGCGGACGCCGACATCATCATCACCAACCACGCGATGCTCGCGATCAGCGCCTTCGAGGGTCTCGCGGTCCTGCCGGAGTACGACGTCGTCGTCATCGACGAGGCGCACGAGCTCCACGACCGCGTGACCGGAGCCGTCTCCGGCCAGCTCTCCGCCTCGATGGTGAGCGCGGCCGCCGCGGCGCTCCGCCGCCACGCCTCGATCGGCACCGGATCCCTCGACACGGCCGCCGACGCGTTCGAGGCGGCAGCCGAGCTCGTCCCCTCTGGCCTGCTGCCGGGCGGCCTCCCGGAGGATCTCGAGCAGGCCCTCGCCCAGGTCCGTGACGCCTCCCGGGCTGCGCTGTCGGACACGAAGACGGATGGCAAGTCCGAAGCCGACGTCGACGGCGGCCGGCAGGTCGCGCGGTCCCGCGCCACCCTGGTCTTCGAGCTCGCCGAGAGGATCCTCGCCGCCTCCGACGTCAACGAGGTGGTCTGGGCGTCGCGCCCCAGCACCTTCACGCCGGGATCCGGCTACGCGCAGCCCGACGAGAGCGCGCCCGCGACGCTGAACGTCGCACCGCTGTCCGTCGCCGGGCGGCTGCGGGAGGGGTTGTTCGAGGACCACACCGTGATCCTCACCTCCGCGACCCTCGCCATCGGCTCCGAGTTCGGCCCCGTCGCGGGATCACTGGGCCTCAGCGGTCCCGGTGCACCCGCCTGGACCGGCGTCGACGTCGGGAGCCCCTTCGACTACCCGCGGCAGGGCGTGCTCTACGTGGCGAAGGACCTCCCGAAACCCGAACGCGGCACCTCCGAGGCGCAGCTCGAGGAGCTCCTCGGACTGCTCAGGGCGTCCCGTGGGGGCGCGCTGGGACTGTTCTCGTCGAAGCGCGCTGCCGAGGAGGCGGCGGAGGCTCTGCGCCCGAAGGTCGATTTCGAGATCCTGTGCCAGGGGGAGTCCTCACTGAATGCGCTGGTGACGCAGTTCGCGGAGGAACCGGACACCTGCCTGTTCGGCACCATGTCACTGTGGCAGGGCGTGGACGTGCCGGGGTCCTCGTGCCGGCTGGTCGTGATCGATCGCATCCCGTTCCCCCGGCCCGACGATCCCTTGATGACCGCCCGCACCAGGGCGGTGGCCCGGAACGGTGGCAACGGATTCATGAGCGTGTCCGCCACCCATGCGGCCGTCCGGCTCGCACAGGGCGCCGGCCGCCTGATCAGGGCCACGGGGGACCGGGGCGTGGTCGCCGTCCTGGACAGTCGGCTCGCCACCGCCCGGTACGGGGGATTCCTCCGGGCCGCCCTCCCGCCCTTCTGGGCGACGACGGACCGCGCCACCGTCACGGGGATCCTGGAGCGGCTCTCGGGGCGCTGATAAGTCCCGGGCGGCGCGGCCTCCCGCGCGGAAGCTACAGCGCGCGCAGCACCGAGACGACCTTGCCCATGATGCTGGCATGGTCGCCCAGGATGGGCTCGTAGCGGGTGTTCTGCGGCAGGAGCCACGTGTGCCCGTCCCGCTGCCGGAAGGTCTTGACGGTGGCCTCCTCGTCGAGCAGCGCCGCGACGATGTCGCCGTTCTGTGCGCTCTGCTGCCTGCGGACCACCACCCAGTCGCCGTCGCAGATCGCGGCGTCCACCATGGAGTCTCCCGAGACCCTGAGCATGAAGAGATCCCCGTGGCCGACGAGCTGGCGGGGGAGGGGCATGACATCCTCGACCACCTGGTCCGCGAGGATCGGACCACCCGCGGCGATGCGCCCTACGAGCGGCACCAGGGCGGTGTCGACGGCGATCCGGTGCTCGACGGCAGGCTTCCGGTCCGGAGACGAATCGGCGTGCGCGCCCGACGTGTCCGGAGCCAGGGTCAGGGGGAGCAGGACCTCCATGGCGCGGGGGCGCTTCGGGTCCCTGCGCACGTACCCGAGCCTCTCGAGCTGCGCCAGCTGGTGGGTCACGCTGGACAGGCTCGCGAGGCCCACGGTGTCGCCGATCTCCCGCATGGACGGCGGGTACCCCTTGTCGGCGATCGACCGCTGGATCGTCTCGAGGATCGTCAGCTGCCGGGCGGTCAGCCCCTTGGACACGGAGCGGCCGCGCGGCCTGCCCCGGCCCGCAGAGATGGGCACGGCGTCTGCCGGGACGTCGGCAGTGTTCGATTCCTGCCGGGCTGCCGCTGGTGATTCCGCCACTGTTGCGCCTTTCGCCTGGGATCGCTGATCCCGTCGTCACCGCCGGTCCGCTCCCGTGGACCGGAAGTCGTTTTGTCAGAGGCGGCTGGTTGTGTGAGATGCATCGGCCACGGAACGGCCCTCGGAGAGCAGCATCCGTCGACGATGTCCTGATCTCCCCACGCTAGGACAGACGAGGGCACTTTTCAAACATATGTTCGAGCGAGTCTCGACACGGGTCGATCGTAGATGCTAGAAATAGGCAGAGGCTTATTAGAACGTGTGTTCGAACCGAGCGCTTCGCCCGGTCAGGGCATTCGAAGGAAAGAGGAACGGCAATGGTTACACCCGTACTGCATGGCAGCTCGCTGTGGACGCCCGCTCGCCCCGAAAGCCATCTCAGGCTGATCTCCGCGCCCGGAGCGTCGCCGTCCACCGGCCCCCTGACACCTTCGGCCTTCGCGGCGCCCTCCAGCCCTCACTCGGCCCGTCCCTCGGACACGACCGGTACCTCCATGCAGCCCGGTACCTCCATGCAGCCCCGTACCTCCACGCAGCGGAGTACGGAACGCCCCCTGACGCTCACGCGGCGCGGGCGCCTGCTGCTGGTCGGCCTGCCGATCGCCCTGGCCGTCGCGGCCCTGATCCTCCTGGCAGCGTTCCTGACCTCCCAGGCCCAGGCGGGGGAGTCGGCGCCGACGTCCACCGCCACGGTCGAGGTGAGTGTCGCCACCGGGGAGACCCTGTGGGATCTCGCCGTGCTCTACGCGCCGGAGCGCGATCCCCGGGACGTCGTCGCGGAGATCGTCGAGCTCAACGACCTGCCGAGCTCCGTGGTGCAGGCCGGGCAGAGCATCGCGGTCCCCGCCGAGGGGTGAGCGCCACCCGCGTCGGGGTCGAGTCTCGGACGCAGCCCATTCGCCCGCGGAAGACGGCATCCCTTAAACTGGAGTGGTGCCCTCCTCCGTTGAAGCCCTAGCCGCCCTTCCTCTGCGCGACGACCTCGTGGGGCTGCACCCGTACGGCGCTCCGCAGCTGGACGTCCCCATCCTGCTCAACGTCAACGAGAACACCCACGGCGTGCCGGCCGACGTGCACGCCGCGATCGTGGAGGCCGTCGCGGAGGCGACCCGGGGGCTCAACCGCTACCCCGACCGCGAGTTCACCCAGCTGAGGAAGAACCTCGCCGACTATCTCGGGCACGGCCTGACGCCCGATCAGCTGTGGGCCGCCAACGGCTCCAACGAGGTCCTCCAGCAGGTCCTCCAGGCCTTCGGTGGGCCCGGACGCACCGCGATCGGCTTCCCGCCCACGTATTCGATGTACCCCTTGCTCGCGAGCGGGACCGGCACGCGCTACGTCACCGCCGCCCGCGGCGCCGCCTACACCATGACACCCGAGGACACCGCCCGGGCCGTCCGCACATCCGGGGCGAACATCGTGTTCCTGTGCTCGCCGAACAATCCGACCGGCACGGCGCTCGGCCTCGACGTCGTCGAGGCGGCCTACGAGGCCGGTGAGGACGCGCGCGCCATCATCATCGTGGACGAGGCCTACGGCGAGTTCGCGCAGGAAGGTACGGCGAGCGCCCTCACCCTTCTGTCGGGACGCCCGCGGTTGCTCGTGTCACGGACCATGAGCAAGGCCTTCGCCCTTGCCGGTGCCCGGATCGGCTACCTCGCGGCGGCGCCGGAGATCGCCGATGCCCTGCGGCTGGTCCGGCTGCCGTACCACCTCTCCGCCATCACCCAGGCGGCCGCGAATGCCGCCCTCACCCATGCGGACACGCTCCTGGCGAACGTCGAGGCGATCAAGGTGCAGCGGGACCGCATCGTGCGAGAGCTCGAGACCCTGGGGCTCTCGCCCGCCCCCTCGGACTCGAATTTCGTCTTCTTCTCGGGCCTCGACGACCCGCACCGTGTCTGGCAGGGCCTCCTGGAAGCAGGTGTCCTCGTCCGTGATGTCGGGATCCCGGGGTCGCTCCGGGTCACCGCAGGCACGGAGGAGGAGACGACGGCGTTCCTGACGGCGCTGGCGACGCTGATCTGACGGTCGGCGCCGCCTGGTCCGGGCCCTGCCGGACCGTTCCCGGCGGCCTTGCGCCGCCCGGACGCTTCGCCCATCATGTGTCGCATGGATCGTCCGATCTTCGATGAGGCGCAGTCGTTCTTCGCGCGGCTGGAGGCGGACAACACGCGTGAGTTCTGGGCTCGCCAGCGCAGGCTGTACGACGAAGGCATCCGGCCGGTCTTCTCCGCGGTGTGTGCCGCCCTGACGTCGTTCTCGGATTGGCGGATCTACCGCCCCCACAACGACGTCAGGTTCCGGGCGGACAGCCCGCCGTACAAGACCTTCATCGGCGCGGTCGCCGAGCGCCCCGACGGGGTGGGTGCCTTCATCCGCGTGAGCAGCCTCGGCTTGCTGGTCGCAACCGGCCTGCCGCTGCCCGCAGCGGATCAGCTCGCCGGGTTCCGTGCCGCGGTGGCCGACGAGGCCTCGGGCGCGGCCCTGGTCGCCGCGATCAGTACCGTCACCGCGCGGGGAATGATGATCCGCCCCGGACGGGCGCAACCGCTGAAGCGCGTCCCCCGGGGCTACCCGGCGAATCATCCGAGGGCGGATCTGCTGCGGTGGAAGGGCATCGAGGTCAATCATCGCGTGCGCCGGCCTGCCTGGGTGGATGTCGCCTCCGCATCGTCGGGCATCGACGAGCTCCTGCGCGAACCCGCCGCCCTGCACGATTGGCTGACCCGCTACGTGGGAGCATCCGCCCTCACCGCTGAGCAGCGGTTCGGCCCGCGCCACTGAAGCGGAGCACGGTGACCGGTCGGCAGGTCCGGGAGGCGTGGCGGGCCGTGCCGTCCCGGCGGCGTCGGGCAGGGCGATCGGCCGGGTGGCGTGGGATGGACGTGCCGACCGTCGACCCGGACCCCCGCGCGGGCCGGTGACGCGAACCTGTCGAGCGAGTACACCTAGAATTGAAGGGCAGGACCACCGGGTGGCTCGCGCCGCCCGTCACGGTCCCACGTCGATCCGCGCCTGAATGACGCGCACAAAAGGAAGTTGTTATGACAGTTGATGCCGCCCGCGGCCGTACGGCCCGTATCGAGCGCGTCACGAGCGAGTCCAATGTCCTCGTGGAGCTCGACCTGGACGGCACCGGGGCGTCGTCGATCGACACCACGGTGCCGTTCTACGACCACATGCTCACCGCCCTGTCGAAGCACTCGCTCATCGACATGACCATCAGGTCCTCCGGGGACACGCACATCGACGTCCACCACACGGTCGAGGACACGGCCATCGCGATCGGCGAGGCCCTGCGTCTCGCTCTCGGCACGAAGGCCGGGATCCGACGCTTCGGCGAGGCCACCGTCCCGCTGGACGAGGCACTCGCCAACGCCGTCGTCGACATCTCGGGACGTCCGTTCCTCGTCCACGGCGGGGAGCCGGCCGGTCAGGAGTACCACCTCATCGGCGGCCACTTCACGGGTTCGCTGACGCGCCACGTGTTCGAGGCGCTCGCCCTGCACGCCCAGATCTGCCTGCACGTCACCGTCCTCGGCGGCCGCGACCCCCACCACATCGTCGAGGCCCAGTTCAAGGCCCTCGCCCGTGCACTCCGCGCGGCGGTCGAACCGGATCCGCGGGTCGAGGGAATCCCGTCCACGAAGGGAGCGCTGTGACCGCGCGCACCGTCACCGTCCTCGACTACGGATCGGGCAACGTCCGCTCCGTGGTGCGCGCCCTCGAACACGTGGGCGCCGACGTGGTCCTCAGTGCCAAGCCCGAGGACGTCCTGAACGCCGATGGGCTGCTCGTCCCGGGCGTCGGTGCTTTCGCCGCCGTCATGAAGGGGCTGAAGGACGTCGACGCCCTGCGGATGATCGGGCGCAGGGTCGCGGGCGGCCGCCCCGTCCTGGGGATCTGCGTGGGCCTGCAGGTGCTGTTCGACGAGGGCGTGGAGCACGGCGTGCGCACGCCCGGTATGGGTGAGTGGCCCGGCACCGTCGAACGGCTCAAGGCCGACGTCGTACCCCACATGGGCTGGAACACGGTGGAACCGCCGGAGGACACCGTCCTGTTCGACGGCCTCGGCGACGAGCGGTTCTACTTCGTGCACTCCTACGGCGTGCAGGACTGGTCCTTCGACGTCACCCAGCCCGCCATGAAGCCGCCGCAGGTCACCTGGTCCGACCACGGCGGCCGGTTCATCGCCGCCGTCGAGAACGGCCCGCTCAGCGCCACCCAGTTCCACCCCGAGAAGTCCGGTGACGCCGGGGCCCAGCTCCTGCGCAACTGGATCGACGGGCTGCGCTGATCCGATGGTGAACCGATGCTGAGCCTCGTGCTCATGGGGGTTGCCGGACTCCTCATCGGCGGAGCCTTCTCCCTGCGCGGCCAGGAGTTCCCGCGCTGGGTGTGGATCGTTTTCCTCGCCCTCGCCGGCCTGGCGCTCCTGGCCTCCTACCTGTTCACGCTGCCGGGCGACTAGCCCGCCCCGACCCTTCTCACTCCCACACCCGCGGCACCGCCGCCCGTACGAAAGCAGTCAGCAGACCATGAGCCCCTTCTCCGAATCGCCCACCCTCGAGCTCCTCCCCGCCGTCGACATCGCCGACGGCCAGGCCGTTCGCCTGGTGCAGGGCGAGGCGGGCAGCGAGACCAGTTACGGGGATCCGGTGGATGCGGCCCGCGCCTGGCAGGACGCCGGTGCCGAGTGGGTGCACCTCGTGGACCTCGACGCGGCCTTCGGCCGCGGGTCCAACAAGGACCTGCTCGAGCGGGTCGTCAGGGACCTCGACATCAAGGTGGAACTCTCTGGGGGCATCCGGGACGACGCGTCGCTGGAGGCTGCCCTGGAGCTGGGGGCGACGCGCGTCAACCTCGGCACGGCAGCGCTGGAGAACCCGGAGTGGACGGAGCGGGCGATCGCCCGCTACGGGGACGCCGTCGCCGTCGGGCTCGATGTCCGGGGGACCACGCTCGCGGCGCGCGGCTGGACCCAGGAGGGCGGAGACCTGTGGGAGGTCCTCCAGCGCCTCGAGGATGCCGGCTGCGCGCGCTACGTCGTGACGGACGTGACCAAGGACGGCACGCTCAAGGGCCCGAATCTGACCCTCCTCAGGGACGTCCTCGCGAAGACGACGCGCCCCGTCGTCGCCTCGGGCGGTATCTCCAGCCTTGATGACATCGCCGCCCTCCGCGACCTCGTACCCCTCGGGCTCGAGGGTGCGATCGTCGGCAAGGCACTCTATGCGGGGGCCTTCACCCTGCCGCAGGCCCTGGACGTCGCAGGGCTGCCCGCCTCGGACGCGTGAGCGGCCGGCAGCTTCCCGCCCATATCGCGGCGGCCCTCGCCGGCAACACCGCGGATTCCGCCGGGCAGCCGTGGGCGGGACGCGACCTCTCCGGTCCGGAGAACCCGCTGCATGCCTTCGACGACGACGACGGCACGGCCGATCCCGGGCTCGTGGCGGCGCTGGCCGGGCTCCTGGGATCAGCGGACGGGCCCGGCGACGCGGAGCGGGCCGTGTTCGGGGCCCTCACGACGGCCAGGGTGTTCATCCCCATCGTCGCCCGGCTCAGCGAACAGGCCGAGGCCGCCACGGGGCTGCACTCCGACAAGGAGGCCGAGATGGCGCTCGTCACGCTGACGGCGCCCGACGGCCGCAAGGCCCTCCCGGTCTTCTCCTCGACCGAGGCGCTGGGCCGCTGGCACCGGGACGCGCGGCCCGTCGCGGCGTACGCATCGCGGGCCGCCCTCGCGGCCGCCGCCGAGGATGCCCAGTTGATGGTCCTCGACCCGGGCGCCGACCTCACGTTCGTGCTCCGGCGTCCTGCCGTCTGGGCCCTGGCCCGGCAGGTCCCCTGGACGCCGTCGTACGAGGACCCGGCGCTGGCCTCGCTCGTCGAGGAGGCGGCCGGACAGGAGGCGGACATCCTCGCGGTGGGCCTGCGTCCCGCGGGCGGAGTGCTGACACGCACGGCCGGCGGTAGCATTGCCTCCGGTGGGGGACCGGGCCCCGAACTCAGGATGGATCTCCAGCTCCGCCCGGGCCTGTCTCCCGACGGGGTGCGCGACGCCGTCGCCTCCTTCCGCGGGAAGCTCCTGGACCTCACCGGATTCGTGGAACGCGTCGACTCGCTCGACATCAAACTCACCCGCTGACGGAGTCGTCGGCCAGAAAGACTGATCGTGAACTTCGCCGTATACCGGGACCTGCTGCGCATCCGTTCCGTCCGGAGGCTGCTCCTCGTCGGGATGATCGCCCGCTTCCCGCACTCCGCTGCCGGGGTGCTGCTCACGCTGCACGTGGTCCAGACCCTCGATCGCGGCTACGCGGAAGCGGGCGCCGTGGCCGCGGTCGTCACGATCGGCATCGCCGTCGGCGCACCATGGCGCGGCAGGCGGATCGACAGCGCGGGATTGCGCCGCGCACTCATTCCCTCCGTCATCGCAGAGGCGGCCATCTGGTCCGTCGCCCCGCACCTGTCCTACCAGTGGCTGCTCGTCGCGGCGCTGGTCGGCGGACTCTTCACCCTGCCCGCCTTCTCCGTGATCCGTCAGGCGCTCGGTGTGCTCGTGGACGGTGACCGGCGGCGCACGGCGTTCACGCTCGACGCGATCTCCACCGAGGTCATCTTCATGGTCGGCCCGGCGGTGGGCGTCGTCCTGGCCACGCAGGTGTCCACGGTACTCGGCCTGACGCTGGTGGGGATCGCCACTGCCTCGGCGGGCCTGTTCCTCATGTGGTTCAACCCGCCCACGCGGTCGGACCAGCTCCCCGACGCCGTCACGGTCGCAGCGTCCGCGCCGGCCGGGATCAACGAGGCCGCGGCCGATCTGATCGGCGCCCACGGTGCCGGCACACCGGAGCACCAACCCGCCTCGATGCTCCGCAGGGGCGTACGGAGGGCCTTCCCGTGGATCACCGTGCCGCTGGTCATGGTCATGATCACCGCTGCCGGCGCCGGGCTCGTCCTGTCAGGATCCGAGGTGGGCATCGTCGCCGCGCTCGAACAGACGGGGAACGAGGGCCAGCTCGGGCTCGTCTTCGTGGCGTGGTGCGCCGCGTCGGTGGTCGGCGGACTCGTCTACGGCGCCCTGCACCGGCCGATCGCTCCGTCACTCCTCCTGCTCGGCATGGCGCTCCTGACCCTCCCCATGGGGTTCGCCGAGACCACGCTGTCGCTGGCCCTGCTCTCGATCCCGGCCGGCCTCCTCTGCGCGCCCGTCCTCTCCGCCGCGTCCGAGAAGGTCGCCGACCTCGTGGCCGAGGACCGACGGGGCGAGGCGATGGGCTGGTACGGCTCGGCGCTGACCTCCGGCGTCGCGCTCGGTGCGCCGGTCGCAGGACTCCTTATCGATGCCGTCGGTCCATGGGGCGGCTTCACCGCGGTGGGAATCGTCGCGGCGCTCGTCGGCGTCGTCGGGTTCATGGTGCGTGACCTGGGCAGCCGGCCGACGGCAGACACCGTCCCCGTCTCCCGCTAGGGGGAGAGCGCGCAGCGGACCGGGCGGGCCACGAGCCTCCGCGCCGTCTGCGTCGAACGCGAACGGCCCGCGCCTGGTCGGGCGCGGGCCGTTCCGGACCCCGGCGGCCCGGGGACGACGACGGTGTCAGTTGACGGGGCCGGTGTACTTCTCGCCGGGTCCCTGGCCGGGCGCATCCGGGATGATCGACGCCTCGCGGAACGCGAGCTGCAGCGAGCGGAGTCCATCGCGCAACGGTCCTGCGTGCTGGGACCCGATCTCGGGCGCGGCCGCCGTGACGAAACCGGCCAGCGCGGTGATCAGCTTCCGGGCCTCGTCGAGGTCCTTGAGCTGCTCGGCGTTCTCCTCGTGGCCGAGACCGCACTTCACGGCGGCGGCACTCATGAGGTGCACCGCGGACGTCACGATGACCTCCACGGCGGCCACCTCGGAGATGTCCCGCATCTGCTGCCGGACGCCCTGCTCGGCCTCGTCCGATGCACTGTGGCCGTGGTCCTGCTCGTCGGAAAAGCTGCGGCGGGAGGTCGCAGGGGGTCCTTCGGCGGGGGTGATCTGCGGGTTGTCGTGTGGCGTGTTCATACTGGTAAGCTTGGCATAGACCAACCGGTCGCTGTTAGCCGCTGTGCTCTTCGAGCAGGCTTTGGTGCCGGTCTGCAAGCGGAGTCCTCTCCCACCCGCGTTTGCCTGGTGCGATCTCAGATCGCATTGCAGGTAGCCGGGTTCCTGGTCGGTCCTGCCAACGATCGTGCAGGAGGCTCACGCTTCCTCCGATCGCAGATGACCGGTCAACGAGGCCTCTGATTGCGCATGCAATGGGAGGCCTTCTTTCGTCTGCAGGCGGTTTCAGCTCGAGAATCCACAGGAGTCACACATTAGCGAGCCAAGAATCAATGATCGTATCCGCGTTCCCGAGGTGCGGTTGGTCGGACCTGCCGGCGAACAGGTAGGAATCGTCCGTATCGAGGACGCGCTCCGACTTGCCGCCGAGTCCGACCTGGATCTTGTCGAGGTGGCACCGCAGGCGAAGCCTCCGGTAGCCAAGCTCATGGATTTTGGTAAGTACAAGTACGAAGCAGCCGTCAAGGCGCGCGAGGCGCGGAAGAACCAGACCAACACGGTCCTGAAGGAGATCCGCTTCCGCCTGAAGATCGACACGCACGACTACGAGACCAAGCGTGGGCACGCCATGCGCTTCCTCGGCGCCGGCGACAAGGTCAAGGCCATGATCCAGTTCCGCGGACGTGAGCAGCAGCGGCCCGAGATGGGCATCCGCCTGCTGCAGAAGTTCGCAGACGATGTCGCCGAGGTCGGCGTCGTCGAGTCGACGCCACGCATCGACGGACGCAACATGGTCATGGTGATCGGCCCCACGAAGAACAAGGCCGAAGCCAAGGCGGAGGCGCGCCGGGAGACCCAGCGTGCCGAGGCGAAGGCCGCCAACGAGGTCGCGAAGTCGGGTGGCGAGGTCAAGCGCATCGACACCTCCGGCTCCGGTGGTGCGCCGCTCACGCAGTCCCTCGCGGACCTGCTGCCCGAGGGCTACGAGATCAGGAGCGAACCTGAGGTCGTGGAAGCTCCCGTGCAGGAGGCCCCCGCGCAGGAGGCCACGGAGGCGCCCGTGCAGGAAGCACCGGCAACTCCCGAGGCCACCGAGGCTGCTCCGGTGACCACCGAGGCTCCGGCCGCGGCTGCTCCGGTCCGGTCCGCGCCCGTCCGTCAGGCCGCACCGGCCCGCACGTCATCGGCCCCGCGCTCGACGGCGTCGAAGCCTGCGACCGAGCGGCCTGCGCCGGCCCGTTCTGCCGCCCCGGCGGCAAAGACGGCGGATGCCGCTCCGGCATCCACCCCGGACGCGGCGCCCGCGCCGAAGCCGGCCGTCGCTGCCAAGCCGATGGCCATGCCGAAGCCCGGAGCGCCCAGGCCGCCGGCAACCCCCAAGCCAGCCGGACGAACGGCTCCGACCAAGAGCCCGACCAGCCGCCCCAAGCCCGGAAGCACGGACTAGGCCCCTGCCCTGTCCGATCGGGCACGATCGAAACCAGCAGGCACCTTCGGGTGCCGAACTCCGGGTGCACCCGCCCGGCTATCCAAAGGAGATCGGTTCCCATGCCGAAGATGAAGACCCACAGTGGCGCCAAGAAGCGCTTCAAGCTCACCGGTAGCGGCAAGCTCAAGCGCCAGCAGGCCAACCGCCGCCACTACCTCGAGCACAAGTCCTCGACCGTGACGCGCCGCCTCGCGGGCGACAAGATCGTCTCGAAGGCCGACACCAAGGTCATCAAGAAGATGCTCGGCGTCTAACCACCAATCCACCCCCTCCCGGGAAAGCGCAGGCACCCACGGTGCCGCGCTCACGGCTCCAGCCGTGACCGGAGAAGAACCAAAGGAGTACACACGTGGCACGTGTGAAGCGGGCAGTCAATGCCCACAAGAAGCGTAGGGTCATCCTCGAGCGCGCCAAGGGTTACCGCGGCCAGCGTTCACGCCTGTACCGCAAGGCGAAGGAGCAGCTGCTCCACTCGTTCGTCTACAGCTACGGCGACCGCCGCAAGCGCAAGGGTGACTTCCGTCGCCTCTGGATCCAGCGCATCAACGCTGCGTCCCGCGCGAACGGCCTGACCTACAACCGCCTGATCCAGGGGCTCAAGGCCGCCGAGATCCAGGTCGACCGCCGCATGCTCGCCGATCTCGCCGTCACCGACGGCGCGGCCTTCGCGGCCCTCGTGCAGCTCGCCAAGAACGCCCTGCCGGCGGACACCTCGGCACCGCTCAAGGCCTCGGCCTAGGCGCATCGGCTGCTGCGGGTCTCCAGGCCCGCACACCGGAACACCATGACTGCGAACGGACGCCCCCAGGCGCCACTGATGACCAACACCCACGCTGATCGGGTGAAGGAGGTGGCACGCCTGGCCGGGCGTCCTTCGCGGTTAAGGCGGCGGGAGTTCCTGGCCGAGGGCCCCCAGGCGGTCAGGGAGGCGCTGCGCCTGCATCTCACGCGCCACGAGGCGGGGCAGGACGGCGTCGTCGTCGACGCGTACGCGACGGCGGAGGCACTCGAGCGCCACACCGACATCGCGGAGCTGTCAGGGCACGACGGCGCCCCGGCCGTGCGGCTCGTCACCGCCGACGTCCTCGCCGCCATGTCCTCGACCGTGACACCCCAGGGCTTCGTCGCGGTATGCCGGTTCGTCGACGTCCCACTCGACGATGTCCTCTCCGCCTCGCCGCGCCTCGTGGCCGTGCTCGTGGAGGTACGTGACCCGGGGAACGCGGGCACCATCATCAGGGCCGCGGACTCCGCGGGTGCCGACGCGGTCATCCTGACCGGCGCCAGCGTGGACCCGTACAACCCCAAGACCGTGAGGTCCACCGTGGGCTCTCTCTTCCACCTCCCGCTGGTCCTGGGCGCGGAGCTCGACGGGCTCATGGAGGGCCTGCGGGACGCGGGCATGACCGTCCTCGCAGCCGACGGCTACGGCAGCACCAGCCTCGACGACCTCCAGGACGCCAGCGCGCAGCGCAGGTTCGCCACCGTGCGCACACGCCGGGCCGGGCCGGGCGGCGACGCGCCGTCGAGGCGGCCCTCGGGCGACGCCGCCTCACCCGGGCCCGGCGACGCCGACGGCTCCAACGGCTCCGACGCAGTCGGCGCGGCAGACTCCACTACGGTGCGCCTGGAGGACGCCGGCGCCTGGCTCTTCGGCAACGAGGCGCAGGGGCTGCCGGCCGACGTCACCGCGGCCGCGGACGCGCGGGTCGCGGTGCCCATCTACGGCAGCGCGGAGTCCCTCAACGTCGGGACCGCCGCCACCGTCTGCCTGTACGCCTCAGCGCGCGCGCAGCGCCTTCGCTGACCCTGTCGGCCCTGTCTGCTCTGTCGGCCCTGTCTGCTCTGTCGGCCCTGTCGATCCGGAGTCCGCGTGCCCGGAGAGGCCACGTGCGCTGCGCCTGTCCATCCTGCCGCTGAGCAGGGCCACGCCGAGGCCCAGGACCGCGAGGACCGCGCCGACCAGGGCGGGTGCCGTGAAGCCCCACCCGGCGGTGATGACGGCGCCGCCCAGCGCCGCGCCGAGCGCATTGGCGGTATTCAACGAGGAGTGGTTCATCGAGGAGGCGAGCGACGGCGCTCCCGGCGAGACGTCCAGCAGGCGGGCCTGCAGGGGCGGGATGAGCGCCGATCCGCTCGTACCGACGAGGAAGACGAAGACGCAGGCGGTCCAGGGGATGGTCGCGGCGAGGGGGAACAGCAGCAGGACCGCCGCGATGGCCACCATGGCGCCGTAGATGCTGCCCATGATGGACCTGTCCGCGAGGCGCCCGCCCAGGATGTTGCCGACCACCATGCCCACGCCGTACAGCGCGACGACGAGGGGCAGCAGCGACGCACTGAGGCCCGCCACCTCGGTCATCGTCGGTGAGATGTATGCATAGACGGCGAAGAAGCCGCCGAAGCCGACGATGCCGATGAGCAGTGTCATCCAGAGCTGCGGACGGCGCAGGGCCCCGAGTTCCGTGCGGATGCTCGCACCGGGCCGTACCGGAATGTCCGGGACGAAGGCGCGGATCAGCACCAGCGTCGTCGCGCCGATCAGTCCCACGAGCAGGAACATCGACCGCCAGCCGAATTGCTGGCCGAGCCACGTGGCGAACGGGACACCCACCACGTTGGCGATGCTGAGGCCCAGCATCACCATGGCGATGGCACGTCCACGCCGGGCGGGGTCCGCGAGGGACGCGGCGATGACGGCGGCGACGCCGAAGTAGGCGCCGTGCGGGAGTCCGGCCAGGAACCGCGAGGCCAGCATCCAGCCGAAACCCGACGCGAAGTAGGACGACAGGTTGGCCACCGTGATGAGGACCATGAGGGCCAGGGCGACGGCGCGCTGCGGTTTCTTCGCGCCGAGGGTGGCCAGGATCGGAGCACCCACCACGACCCCGAGGGCGTAGGCGGAGATGACGTGCCCGCCCTGCGCGTAGTCCACGCCGAGATCCGCCCGCATCTCCTCCAGCAGGCCCATGATGGTGAACTCGGTGGTACCGATCGCGAATCCGCCGACGGCGAGCGCGCCGATGGCGAGGAGGAGCGGACGGCCGGTCAACCGGTTCGACGTCGACGGGGGAGCGGAGGCGGTCATGGGTGTCCTTGCGGCTGGATCTGGGGAACGGGAGGATCGGCCGCCGGAAGCCCCGCCACGGAATGGGAGGAGCGGACGGCGACACGGACGCCGTCGTCCCCTCAAGCCTAGGCGACGACGCCGTGCTGTCCCGAAACGCGACCTCGGGACGCCGAGGGACGGGATCCGGGGTGCCGTCGTCGGGAGCCTCAGGGTGAGGGGGCGAGCGTCGAGCCGACCCCGGGGCCGGACGGGAGCGCGGCGGAGTCGTCGATAGACTCGGCGGGTGACGCAACCATCCTCGAACCAGCTCCTCCAGATCGTGGGGGCGGCCGTCGTCGACTCCCTCGGGCAGCCGACCCGACTGCTCGTCGCCCGGCGGTCGGCGCCGCCGCAGTTCGCCGGGATGTGGGAGTTCCCCGGCGGGAAGGTGGAGGCGGGGGAGGACTGCGAGGCCGCCCTGCTGCGCGAACTGGAGGAGGAGCTCGGCGTCACCGCACGGCTCGGCCGTGAGATCACCGGCCCCGGACCCCAGGGGTGGCCGCTCAACGAGCGCGCGGCGATGCGGGTCTGGCTGGCCGAAGTCACGGCGGGCGAGGCGATGCCGCTGCAGGACCATGACGATCTGCGCTGGCTGCCGCTCCACCCGGGCGAGGAGCTCGAGGCGCTGCCGTGGATCCCCGCCGACCGGCCCATCCTCGCCGCCCTGCGGTCCGCGACGGCTTCCCGCGCCGCTCGCTGAGGAGCCCGCCGTGCGACGAGTCCCTCGTTCGAGCACTCAGCCCTGACGACGCAGCCCTGACGGCAGTGCCGTAGAACGGGGCCTCACAACTGGCACCCAGAACGGGGCGTCGGGACTGGGCCTCAGAACAGCGCCGCCTGGACCGGATCCGGCGCGGGGGCGGTGGGGGCGGGCGCCGCGGCCGCTCCGGGCTGTCCGTCGGCCGACAGGTTGCGGAAGAATCCGGCGCCGGCCACCAGACCGTGTTTCCTGCGGAAGATCCGGATCCGCCCCGAGAGCCAGTCCCGATACTCCTTCGACGCGTAGCTCCCGCCGCGGTAGAGCTCCTCGTAGCGGGGGACGAGCCGCGGGTGGTGCGCGGCGAGCCATTGCATGAACCACTCGCGGGAACCGGGCCGCAGGTGCAGCGGCCCGGCGGTCACGCCCGTGGCCCCGGCGTCGGCCAGCGCGCCGAACAACCGGTCGAGCGATTCGTCGCCGTCCGTGAGCCAGGGGAGGATCGGCATGGCGAGGACGCCGCACGGCAGCCCGGCTTCGCGGAGCTTGGAGATGAGCGCCAGCCGTGCCTTCGGTGCGGGCGTGCCGGGTTCGATCGCCTCGGCCAGCACCGGATCCACCAGCGCGAGGGAGATCCCCATGCCGACGCCGACCGATTGTGACGCCGCCTTCAGGAGGGGGATGTCGCGCGCGAGCAGCGTGCCCTTGGTCAGGATGGAGAACGGCGTCCCTGAGTCCGCGAGGGCGGAGATGATGCCCGGCATGAGCCGATAACGCCCCTCGGCCCGCTGGTACGGGTCCGTGTTCGTGCCCAGAGCGACGTGCTCGCGGGCCCAGGAGGGCCTGCCCAGCTCGCGGGTAAGCACCTCGGCCGCGTTGATCTTGACGACGAGCTGCGCGTCGAAGTCGAGCCCCGTGTCGAGATTCAGGTAACTGTGGGTCTTGCGGGCGAAGCAGTACACACAGGCGTGGGAGCAGCCGCGGAACGGGTTGATGGTCCACGAGAAGGGCATCGAGGACGTGGGCGGGACTTTGTTGAGGATCGTCCTGGCGGCTACTTCGTGGAAGGTGATCCCGGCGAAGTCAGGCGTCTGCACCGTCCTGACGAGACCGGCAAGCGGCATCAGCGGCGGTGCGGCCGGCGCGTCGCCGTCGTGCGTGATCTTCTGCCCGTCCCATCGCATACGGACTATTAGAACACGCGTACTAATATTCCGTCACGGTCGACTCGCGGGCCGTCTAGGCTGGGGGCATGATCCTGCTGACCGGCTTCGAACCCTTCGGGGGAGAATCGACCAATCCGTCCTGGCACGCCGCACAGCGGGCGGCAGAACTGCTCGTCGCGCTGGGCCTGGACGCCGCTGCCGTCGAGGTGCCGTGCGTCTTCGGGCGGAGCATCGAGGTGCTGGAGGCCGCCCTCGGGCAGTTCGAGCCCGACATCGTCCTGTGCGTCGGCCAGGCCGGCGGGCGCGGAAGCGTCTCGCTGGAACGCGTGGCCATCAATGTCGACGACGCCCGCATCCCCGACAACGCCGGGCTCCAGCCCATCGACGAACCGGTGGTGGCCGCGGGCCCCGCAGCGTACTTCAGCACCCTGCCGATCAAGGCGTGCCGCGAGGCCGTAGCCGGGCTGGGGGTTCCCGTCGAGGTCTCGCAGACGGCCGGCACCTATGTGTGCAACCACCTCTTCTACGGACTCATGGACCTGCTGCAGGATCGGCGGGGAATCCGCGGCGGGTTCATCCACGTGCCCTTCTCCACCGAGCAGGGATCCGCCCACGGGCAGCCGGGCATCACCGTCGAGGCGATGGCAGCAGCCCTCGTCGCGATCGCGACGACGACGGCGGAGACCGCCCTCGACGCGCGGATCACCGCGGGCGCCGAGCACTGACCGGCATCACCGCCGGCCGGACCTCGTGCCACGCGAGGCGACCGATGCCCTGACCGCGGCCCTGACCGATGCGCTGAGCGATGCCCTGAGCGGACGCACCGGCCGCTCCCGGTAGCCGCCGTCGGGAAGCCCTGCCCAGCGCTCGAAGACGTTGCGCGACGCCGGATCCCCGGTGCGCAGGAGCGAGTAGGCCGCCGCCACCAGGTACGCCGGGAGGAAGGGCAGGCCGAGGCACGCTGCGTACTGGCGGGTATGGCGCGCCTCGTGCTCGAGGAGCCGGAGGAACGCCGGCGAGGCGGTGCGGGGCGCGCTGCCCCGCAGCAGTACCACGCTGCCCACCGTGAAGGCGCGTGCCCTCGGCAGGCGACGGCGGTAGCCCTCCGCGAGCAGGATGCCGTACGGTCCGGGCGAGACACGGCAGCCGGACAGGGCCGCGACGGCGAGGCCGCACGGCGTCGACAGGTTGATCCAGTTGAGGAACGGTACGAGCCTCCGGTTCATGCCGCCATCGTACGGCGACCCCGCGCCACCTGCCCTCGCGCCGCCTGGCAGCGCGCCCGACAGCCGGTTGTCACGCCGCCGAAGCCGTCGCCTAGACTTGAGACGCCGGTGCGCCCCGCTGCGTCCCGGCGTTTTCCTGTCCACGGTGTGGCCCGCCCCAGCGAACGGCCCGCCGCACGTTTCGAGAGTGCAAGGTACGCAACCCCATGTCCGAAACCCCAGAGCACACCGGGCCTGCCGGCCGCGATGCCCAGGCCCCCGATCCGCTGGACGCCGCGTCGGTCGCCGCCGCCGTCGACGCCGCGCTCGCCGACATCGCGGCCGCGACCGACCTCGACGTGCTGAAGTCGGTCCGGATCGCCCACACCGGTGAGAAGTCGCCGCTCAGCCTCGCCAATCGGGGCATCGGCGCCCTGCCGAAGGAGCAGAAGTCGGCGGCGGGCAAGAACATCGGCCCCGCACGCGGGCGGATCAACCAGGCGCTCGCCGCCCGCACGGTGGAGCTCGAGGCCGAGCGCGACGCACGGATCCTCGTCGAGGAGGCCGTGGACGTCACCGCCGCCCCGCGCCGTCGTCGGACGGGTGCCCGGCACCCGCTGTCGACGCTGCAGGAGCGCGTCAGCGACGTCTTCGTGGGCATGGGCTGGGAGATCGCCGAAGGACCCGAGCTCGAGTCCGAGTGGTTCAACTTCGATGCCCTGAACTTCAAGCCCGACCACCCGGCACGCGAGATGCAGGACACATTCTTCGTCGAGCCGCCCGAGGCCCACCTCGTGCTGCGCACCCACACCTCGCCCGTCCAGGCACGCTCCATGCTCGAGCGCGACCTGCCGATCTACATCCTGTGCCCGGGCAAGGTGTTCCGCACGGACGAGCTCGACGCCACCCACACGCCGGTCTTCCACCAGTTCGAGGGCCTCGCCATCGACAAGGGACTCACCATGGCGGACCTTGTGGGCACGCTCGAGCACTTCACGCAGCAGCTCTTCGGCGACGACGCCAAGGTGCGCCTGCGCCCCAACTTCTTCCCCTTCACGGAGCCGAGCGCCGAGCTCGACATCTGGCACCCGGGCGCCAAGGGCGGCCCCCGCTGGATCGAGTGGGGTGGCTGCGGCATGGTCAACCCCAACGTCCTGCGCGCCACCGGCATCGACCCGGAGGTCTACTCCGGGTTCGCCTTCGGCATGGGGATCGAGCGGGCACTCATGTTCCGCAACGAGGTCATCGACATGCGGGACATGATCGAGGGCGACGTACGTTTCAGCGAACACTTCGGGATGGAGATCTAAGTGAGAATCCCACTGTCCTGGCTGCGTGAGTACGCAGCCGTACCTGCGGATGCGACCGCGGAAGACGTGATGGCCGAGCTGGTGAAGGTGGGCCTCGAGGAAGAGGCCGTCCACCGTCCCACCGACGAGCTGACCGGTCCGATCGTGGTCGGCCAGGTGCTCAGCATCGTCAAGGAACCGCAGTCCAACGGTAAGACCATCAACTGGTGCGAGGTCCGCGTGGTGCCCGAGGGCGCCCAGCAGACCCTCACCGGGGACGGCATCGACCCCTCCGGCGTCCAGGGCATCGTGTGCGGCGCCCACAACTTCGTCGAGGGCGACAAGGTGGTCGTCACCCTGCCCGGCTCGGTGCTGCCGGGCGACTTCCGCATCAGCCCCCGCAAGACCTACGGCCACGTGTCCGCCGGCATGATCGCCTCGGTCCGCGAACTCGGCATCGGCGACGACCACGACGGCATCCTCGTGCTGTCCACCCTCGGGCTCGACCCCGAGGTCGGCGCCGACGCCATGGAACTCCTCGGCCTGTACGACCAGGCCGCGGAGATCAACGTGACCCCCGACCGCGGCTACTGCTTCTCCATCCGCGGGGCGGCCCGCGAATACGCCCACGCCACCGGGACGGCCTTCACCGACCCGGCCGCCGCCGTCGTCGTCCCGCCTGCCGCGCCCGGCGGATACCCGGTGCGGCTCGAGGACGCCTCTCCCGTCTACGGCACGCCCGGCTGCGACCGGTTCGTGGCGCGGACGGTCCGCGGCGTCGACCCCACGCGCCCTACGCCGCCGTGGATGTCCGCCCGGCTGCGCCTCGCCGGCATCCGCTCCATCTCGCTCGTCGTCGACATCTCCAACTACGTGATGCTCGAGCTCGGCCAGCCCCTGCACTTCTACGACCTCGACGCGCTCTCGGGCGACATCGTGGTGCGCCGCGCCACTGCGGGGGAGACGCTGCGGACCCTCGACGACAGGGAGCGCACGCTCGACGCCGAGGACCTCCTCATCACCGACGCCTCGGGTCCCATCGGCATCGCCGGCGTCATGGGCGGTGCCTCCACCGAGGTGTCGGCGAGCACGGCCAACGTGCTCATCGAATCCGCCCACTTCGACGCCGTCAGCATCGGCCGGTCCCGGCGCCGCCATCGGCTGCCGTCCGAGGCGTCCAAGCGCTTCGAGCGCGGCGTGGACTGGAACGTGGCGGACATCGCGGCGCAGCGCGCCGTCGAAATCCTCCTCGAACTCGCCGGCGGGACCGTCGACGACGCCGCCACCGACGTCGGCCAGGCACCGGAACCGCGGGTCATCGACCTTGCCGCCGACTTCCCCGCCCGGCTGATCGGACGCGAGTTCACCGACGAGCAGATCCGGGGCACGCTCACGGACCTCGGGGCGACGGTCGAGGAGACCGAGGGCGGCTACCGCGTCACCGCTCCGAGCTGGCGCAGCGACCTGGAGACCCGCGAGGACCTGACCGAGGAGATCATCCGCCTTGTCGGCTATGACACGATCCCCTCCTCGCTGCCCGTCGCGCCGCCCGGGCGCGGATTGACGCGCGTGCAGCAGCAGCGCCGGCGGCTCATGAACGCCCTCGCGGCGGCAGGGCTCACGGAGGTGCTCTCCTACCCGTTCGTGAGCGAGGCGTCGAACGCCGTGTTCGGGACGCCGCACGAGGGCGCCGCACCGGCCTCGGTGAAGCTCGCGAACCCGCTCAGCGCCGAACTGGGCTTCCTCCGCCGGTCGATCCTCCCCGGTCTCGTGGAGCTGGCGAAGCGGAACCACTCGCGTGGCTTCCGTGACCTGGCGCTGTTCGAGGCGGGGTCCGTCTTCCTGCCCGACGGCGCGCTCGGTTCCGAGTCCATCCCGCCACTGGGCATCAGGCCCGACGACGACGTCCTCGACGGGCTGCACGCCGGGATCCCGGATCAGCCGCTGGTCGTTGCCGCATTGTTCACGGGCCATGAGACGGAGCCGTCGGCCGGCGTCGCCCCGCGCGCGTGGGACTGGGCGGACGCCGTCGACGCCGTGCAGCTCATGGCACAGGTCACCGGCGTCGACGTCGTGGTCCGGAAGGGCAGCCACCAGGCGTTCCACCCCGGTCGCACGGCAGAGTTCTCACTGCGCAGCGGCGAGGTGCTGGGCTATGCCGGCGAGCTGCATCCGAAGCTGATCTCCGCGCAGGATTTGCCGGCGCGCACGGTGGCCCTGGAGATCACCGCGGATCTGCTCTTCGAGGCAGCCGCGGACGTGATCGTCGCGCGGTCGCTGTCCACCTATCCGCCGGCCACGCAGGACGTCGCGCTCGTCGTCGAATCCTCCGCGGTCGCGGGCGATGTGCTCGAGACCCTGCGTGAGGGGGCGGGCGAGCTCCTCGAGGACGTCAGCCTGTTCGACGTCTACACGGGGCAGGGAATCCCCGACGGGCGGAAGTCGCTGGCCTTCGCCCTGCGTTTCCGTGCTCCGGACCGCACGCTGACGGCGGACGAGGCCAGTGCCGCACGCGACGCCGCCGTGGCCCTCGCGGCCGAGCGGTTCGGCGCCGTGCAGCGCTGATCCCTGTAGTACCCGAAGGCCCGTCCCCGGAGTGGGGGCGGGCTTTCTCTTGTCCTCGGTCCCTTTGCTACTGCGGATGCGAGTGAGGCGTCCACCGGCCGCAGCAGAGATCGAGGAGGTCTTCGTCTTGCCAATCCGCGCATTGCAGCGTGCTGCGGAGGATCGTCGTAGCTTCGTACCTGATGCGTGGTCCGCCTTACCGGCATCGGCCATCCGGGCCGGAAACGACCCTGATGATTGCTGATTCTTTTCCTCCAGCGGCGGTTCGTAGCAACCTCATAATGTCGGTGGCAGCAGGGAGAATTCAGTATGGACAGCAGCCCGAATGCTCCGCTCGAGGCCACCGATATCGGTGGTGTTTCGCGGCGGGCTACTGTCGAGGCGACTACCGTTCCGTCCGGCGTTGTCCCGGCTGGTTTCGTGCGGGTTCGCTGCATGCGGGACCTGATTGACGCGATGGCCTCCCTCCCCATACCAACGGATGGTGCGGAACTGATCGATGAGGTGAGCGACCTGGAGGACATGAAGTCGCTGATCGCGGGTCGGCAGGCCCGGGATACGGTCGCCTTCGACCTCGACCAGCGTCGGTCCCAGGCCGCGGCCGGTGTCCCGGCCCCTGAGCAGGGCAAGGGTGTGGCCGCGCAGATCGCCTTGGCCCGGAGGGAGTCCCTGGCCCGGGGCGGTCGGCTGTTGGGGTTGGCGCGGGCGCTGGTGACGGAGATGCCCCACACTCAGGCCGCCCTCGAGGCCGGGCGACTCAATGAGTGGCGGGCGACTCTCCTGGTCCGGGAGACCGCGTGCCTGTCGGCGGCGGATCGGTGCGCGGTCGATGAGGAGTTGGCCGCCGACACGGGTGCTTTCGAGGGTGCCGGGGACCGGCAGATCGTCGCGGCCGCCCGGGCGGCGGCGTACCGCAAGGACCCCCGCTCTGTGACCCAGCGTGCGAGCCGTGCGGCGTCGGAGCGGCATGTGAGTCTGCGGCCGGCCCCGGACACCATGACCTATCTGACCGCGTTGCTGCCGGTGGCGGAGGGGGTGGCGGTGCATGCGGAGCTTTCCCGGCACGCCGACACCTGCCGCGCGGAAGGCGATCAGCGCAGCCGGGGTCAGGTGATGGCTGATGCCCTGGTGGAGCGGACCACGGGCACACCGGGCGGGTTCTCCCGGGTCGAGGTGCAGCTGATCATGACGGACAGGACCCTGCTCCAGGGCGATAGCGAACCGGCTCGGCTGCCCGGCTACGGGATCGTCCCGGCCGGCTGGGCGAGGGACCTCCTCGCCACCCGGAACACCACAAAGCACCCATTCGACCAGCCCGCGGGTCAGCCCAGGAATCAACCCACCGATCAGTCAGCCGGGCAGCCCACCGGGCAGGCGTTCCAGCGCGCATCGATGCCGTCCGCCGGGCAAGCCGCCGGATCCGCATCAGGGAACGCGTCCGATCCATCAACCCGTCAAGGGTTCGAGGTGTGGCTCCGGCGTCTCTATACCGCTCCGGGGAGTGGTGAGCTGGTGGCCGTCGACTCTCGGGCCCGGTTGTTCACTCCCGGTCAGCGGCGGTTCATCCAGGCCCGCGACCACCTGTGTCGGACGCCGTTCTGTGATGCGCCGATCCGCCACTACGACCACATCATCCCCTGGCACACCAACGGGCCCACCAGTCTCGCGAACGGTGCCGGGCTGTGTGAGGCCTGCAACCACACCAAGGAACTCGCCGGCTGGACGGCAACAGCGCCTCCCAACACCGGTCCAGGGGTCCGGCATGCCCTTGAGCTCAGGACACCCACCGGGCATACCTACCATTCCACGGCACCACCGCTCCCCGGTAACAACCAGAACGAACGCGGACACGAGCACGAGCGGGAACACGCGCAAGAACCCGGGAGATACGCCCGCCCGCCCACACCCCCGAGCCACGCGCCGGACGATCACTCCACTCCCGCATACCCTTATGCGCGGCGATCCCGACGGGCTGAACTGCTCTTCGCCTGACTCCTTGTGGAGGTCGTCAGGACCTAACGGCACACGACGAAGGCCCGGATGCTATCGGCTTCTCAGGGGACCAGGAGCACCTTGCCCGTGGTGCGGCGCGCCTGCAGGTCCTCGTGCGCGCGCGCCGCGTCGGCGAGCGCGTACCGGGCACCGATGCGCACCTCGAGCTGGCCCGCCGCGACCGCACCGAAGAGTTCCTCGGACCGCCAGCGGCGCTCCTCGGAGGAGAGCAGGTGGTGCGCGAGCGTGGGCCGGGTGACGAAGAGCGAGCCCCCGCTGTTGAGGCGCTGCAGGTCCAGCGGGGGTACCGCGCCGGAGGCCGCCCCGAAGAGCACGAGGGTGCCGCGGATCCGCAGCGAGCGAAGCGAGTCGTCGAACGTCGTCCTGCCCACGCCGTCGAAGACGGCGTCCACCCCGACCCCGTCCGTCAGGGCCTTCACCGCGTCGGCGAATCCCTCGTAGCGCAGCACCTCGTCGGCGCCGGCAGTACGCGCAAGGTCTTCCTTCTCCGGCGTCGACACAGTCGTGATCACGCGGGCGCCCTTCGCCTTGAGCAGTTGGATCAGCAGCAGGCCCACGCCGCCCGCGCCCGCATGGACGAGCACGGTGTGGTCGGGCTCGACAGGGAAGGTGGAGTTGATCAGGTAGTGGGCGGTCATGCCCTGCAGGGGGAGGGCTGCCGCGGTCTCCAGGTCCACACCCTCCGGTACCGGGAGTGCCCTGTCCGCGTCCACGAGGGCATACTCCGCGTAGGTGCCCGTCCCCTCGGCGAAAGCGACGCGGTCCCCGGCGGAAAAGTCCGTGGCGCCCTCGCCGAGCGCCTCCACGGTTCCTGCGGCCTCGGCACCGGGAGTGAAGGGGTAGCCGACGGCGTAGGCGCCGCTGCGCTGGTAGGTCTCGATGAAGTTGACCCCGGCGGCGGCGACCCTCACGAGCAGCTGGCCCGGACCCGGTACCGGACGGTCGACGGTCGCAAGGGTGAGGACGTCCGGACCGCCCGGTGCGGTGACGACGATGGCAGAAGGCATGGGGTTCCCTTTCAGTGGCGTTCCCTCATGCTAATCCCGTGGTGATCCCTGTCCGTCCGGGCCGGGGTGTGGAAGGCTGACGTGATGCCGACCATAGCCGCACCCCTCGTCTACCTCAGCTTCCCCGGGACCGCACGGGAAGCGCTGGGTTTCTACGCCGAGGTCTTCGGGGGCGAGCTGACCCTGCACTCCTACGAGGATTTCGGGAGGACCGACGGCCCGCCCGAGGCCGTGGCCCATGGCATGCTCGACGGCGTCGTCGCCCTCGCAGGATCGGATGCGGCGGCAGGAGCACAGACCGTGCGGTTCGAGGGCCTCATGCTGTCCCTGCTGGGGACCGCCGAGCCGGCGATCCTCCACGAGTGGTTCGACAAGCTGTCGGTCGGAGGATCGGGGATCGACCCGTTGGCACCGAAGCCCTGGGGTGCCTCGGACGGCCAGGTCACCGACCGGCACGGCCTGCGCTGGCTGATCGGGTACGAGCCCCAGACATAAGCGACTGTCCTACCGCCCTCCACGAAAGGACGACCCATGCCCCAGTTCGCCATCCTCATCTACGCCGACGAGTCCCTCCACGCGGTGGACGCAGCAGCGGCCGAACTGGAAGAGAACGACCGCCATGCACAGGACCTCTCAGCCTCCGGCACGATGTCGCTGGCCTACGCGCTGACGCCCCGGGCACAGGCGGTGTCCATCCGACGGGATGGCATCGAGGCCGGGCCCTTCGTGCCGGCCGACCAGTTCGTCGCCGGCTTCTACGTCGTCGACGCCCCCGATCTCGCCGCCGCGGTCGCGATCGCCGGCCGGAACCCGGCGGTCCGCACCGGCACGGGCGGTGTCGAGGTCCGCCCCGTCCACAGCGGGGGCATCACCACTTGATTCACTGAGTCCCGGATGACGGAGGCCCGAGTGCATAAATATGTATGGCTGTGCATGATGTTGTTGTAGGCTGGATTCATGACGTTCACCGCAGCCGTGTCCGGCGCCAGCGGCTACGCCGGGGGAGAGATCCTGCGGCTCCTCGCCAACCATCCCGACATCGAGGTCGGGGCGATCACGGCCCACAGCAACGCCGGTGCGCGCCTCGGCGACGTCCAGCCCCACCTGCACTCGCTCGCCGACCGGGTGCTGCAGGAGACGACCCCCGAGGTGCTCACCGGACACGACGTCGTCTTCCTCGCCCTGCCGCACGGTGCCAGCGCCGAGGTCGCTGCCCGGCTGCCGGCGGACACGCTCGTGATCGATGCAGGCGCCGACCACCGCCTCCAGGACCCCGCCGCGTGGACGAAGTTCTACGGCTCGGCCCATGCGGGCACCTGGCCCTACGGGCTGCCCGAACTGCCCGGACACCGGGCCGGTCTCGTCGGCGCCCGCCGGATCGCCGTCCCGGGCTGCTACCCCACGAGCGTCCTCCTCGCCCTCACCCCGGGCTTCGCGGCAGGACTCCTCGAGCCCGACGACGTCGTCGTCGTCTCCGCGTCCGGTACCTCCGGGGCGGGCAAGGCCGTCAAGCCCAACCTCCTCGGGTCCGAGGTCATGGGCGGCATGAGCCCCTACGGCGTCGGCGGCGGACACCGCCACACCCCGGAGATGGAGCAGGGCCTGAGCCGCGCGGCCGGCGAGCGCGTGTCCCTGTCCTTCACGCCCACCCTCGCGCCCATGGCGCGCGGGATCCTGACCACGGCGACCGCCCGGGTGAAGCCCGGCATCGGGTACGCGCAGCTGCGGCAGGCCTGGGAGGACGCCTATGCGGCCGAGCCGTTCGTCCGGGTGCTGCCCGAGGGCCAGTGGCCCACCACCAAGGCGGTCCTCGGCTCGAACTACGCGAACCTCCAGCTCGCCTTCGACGACCACGCCGGCCGCGTGATCGTCAGCAGCGTCATCGACAATCTCACCAAGGGGACCGCCGGCGGCGCCGTGCAGTCCATGAACATCGCCCTCGGACTCGACGAGACCGCGGGCCTGACCATTCAGGGGATCGCACCGTGAGCATCACCTATCCCGGCGGGTTCCGTGCCGCGGGCGTCGCCGCAGGCCTCAAGAGCACCGGCAAGCCCGACGTCGCCGTCGTCGCCAACGACGGCCCGTTGCACAACGCGGCCGCCGTGTTCACCTCCAACCGCGTAGCGGCAGCACCCGTGCTCTGGTCACGGCAGGTCGTCTCGGACGGACGCATCGACGCCGTCGTCCTGAACTCCGGCGGCGCCAATGCCTGCACCGGGCCCGAGGGCTTCCAGAACACCCACCGGACCGCAGAGGTCACCGCCGGTCTCCTCGGGGTCTCCGCGACCGACGTCTTCGTCTGCTCCACCGGCCTGATCGGCGAACAGCTCCCGATGGACCGGCTGCTCGCCGGGGTCACGGACGCCGCCGGATCGCTGGGCCGGGGCGGCGGGCCCAATGCCGCCGAGGCGATCATGACCACGGACACGGTCGCCAAAGAGGCCCGCTACCCGGCGACGGCCGACGCCGCGAGCGAGGGCTACGCGATCGGCGGGATGGCGAAGGGCGCCGGCATGCTGGCACCGGGCCTGGCCACGATGCTCGTGGTCCTCACCACGGATGCCGCACTCGATCCCGAAGTCCTCGACGCCGCCCTGCGGGAGGCCACGCGCGTGAGCTTCGACCGCACCGACGCGGACGGCTGCATGTCGACCAACGACACCGTGGTGCTGCTCGCCTCCGGCGCGGCCGGCGTGGCACCGCACCCCGAGCAGTTCGCCGCGGCCCTCACGCAGGTCTGCCTCGACCTCGCGGCGCAGCTCATCCACGACGCCGAGGGCGCGAGCCACACCATCGCCGTCACCACCGTGAACGCCGCCTCCGAGCGCGACGCCGAGGTGGTCAGCCGTGCCGTGGCCCGATCCAACCTGTTCAAGACCGCCATCTTCGGCAACGACCCGAACTGGGGCCGTGTCCTCGCGGCCGTCGGCACCACGGACGCCGTGTTCGAGCCGGATGCGCTGAACGTCTCGATGAACGGCGTGCAGATCTGCCGGAACGGGGGGATCGGCGACCCGCGCGACCTCGTGGACCTCACGGGTCGGGACGTGACCGTCGAGATCGACCTCGCCGCCGGGACGGCCCGCGCCACGATCTGGACCAACGACCTCACGCACGAGTACGTGCACGAGAACTCCGCCTACTCGAGCTGACGGGAGACGCCATGACGAGCAGTGACACGAGCACCGACGCGAACCCGACGGCGACGCCGTCGGCTTCGACCCTGAAGGCCCAGGACAAGGCCGCCACGCTGGTGGAGGCGCTGCCCTGGATCCAGCGCTTCGCGGGCACCACGATGGTCATCAAGTACGGCGGCAACGCCATGGTCGACGACGAGATGCGCAGGGCCTTCGCCGAGGACGTCGTCTTCCTGCACCACGTGGGCATCCGCCCCGTCGTCGTGCACGGCGGTGGCCCCCAGATCAACGCGATGCTCCAGAAGCTCGGCATCGAGTCCGAGTTCAAGGGCGGCCTGCGGGTGACCACCCCCGAGGCCATGGACGTGGTCCGCATGGTCCTCACCGGCCAGGTGGGCCGGGAACTCGTGGGACTCATCAACTCCCACGGCCCCTACGCCGTCGGCCTGTCCGGCGAGGACGGGGGCCTGCTCCGCGCGGTGCGCACCGGGACCGTCGTCGACGGCGAGGCCGTGGACCTCGGGCTCGTCGGGGATGTGACCGCGGTCCATCCCGGCGCCATCCTCGACATCCTCCAGGCCGGGCGCATCCCCGTGATCTCGACCGTCGCACCGGAGTACGACGCCGATGGCGAGGCGATGCAGCAGGTGCTCAATGTGAACGCCGATTCCGCCGCCGCGGCGCTGGCCGCCGCGCTCGGGGCTTCGAAGCTCGTGATCCTCACGGACGTCGAGGGGCTCTATGCGGCCTGGCCGGATCCCAGCTCGCTCATCTCCTCCCTGACCGTGAGTGAGCTTCGCGAGCTCCTGCCGAGCCTCGAATCGGGCATGATCCCGAAGATGGCGGCGTGCCTGCAGGCCGTCGAGGCCGGGGTGGAGCGCGCGCACATCGTGGACGGGCGGCTGGCCCACTCGATGCTGCTCGAGACGTTCACCACCGCGGGCATCGGCACGCAGGTGGTTCCCGACGACGCTGCCGTCCCGACGCACCCCACGACACCGGGAGGGGCGGCATGAGCGACATCGCCACGAATGACATGGCCACGGATGAGCCCGCCATGAAGGAGACCGCGGACCTGCTCACCGGTGGAGCCTCGGGCGCGGACTGGCTCGCCCGCTACAGCTCCTCGCTGATGGGCGTCTTCGGGACGCCGCAGCGCGTGCTGGTGCGCGGGTCCGGCTGCTTCGTCTGGGACGCCGACGGCGAGCAGTACCTCGACCTCCTCGGCGGCATCGCGGTCAACGCCCTCGGCCACGCGCACCCCTTCGTCACCTCCGTCGTCTCCAGCCAGCTTGCGACCCTCGGCCACATCTCCAACTTCTTCACGAGTCCCACGCAGGTCGCGCTGGCCGAGAAGCTGCTGGCCCTGGCAGAGGCGCCCGCCGGGTCCCGCGTGTTCTTCACCAACTCGGGAGCCGAAGCCCTCGAGGCCGCCGTCAAGCTCGCGCGCCGCAACAGCACCCCGCAACGGCAGCGCATCCTCGCCCTCGACGGCGCCTTCCACGGACGCACCATGGGGGCGCTCGCCCTGACGTCCAAGAAGGCCTACCGCGAACCCTTCGAGCCCCTGCCCGGCGGGGTGGAGCACATCCCCTTCGACGACATCGAGGCCCTCCGCAACGCCATGGACTCCTCCGTGGCAGCACTGGTCATCGAACCCATCCAGGGTGAGGCCGGCGTCAGGCCGCTCTCGCCCGAATACCTGCGCGCCGCACGGGACCTGACCCGCGAGCACGGCGCCCTGCTCATCCTCGACGAGGTCCAGTCCGGCGTCGCGCGGACGAGCCGCTGGTTCGCCCACCAATGGGTCGACGGCGTGGTCCCGGATGCCATGACGCTCGCCAAGGGCCTCGGCGGCGGGTTCCCGATCGGGGCGCTCGTCACCTTCGGCGGGGACGTCTCCTCGCTGATCGGTGCAGGCCAGCACGGCACCACCTTCGGTGGGAACCCCGTCGCCACCGCGGCGGGCCTCGCCACGCTGCACGTCCTCGAGACGACGGGCGCCCTGCAGCACGCGTCCGACGTCGGCGCCTTCCTCACCTCGGGTCTCGCCCCGATGGGGGGCGTCACCGCGGTACGCGGTCAGGGCCTGCTCATCGGGTTCGACGTCGACGGTGAGTACGCGCCGGACGCGGTCCAGGCGGCTCTCGCCGCAGGCTTCATCATCAACGCGACGGGGCCGTCGACCCTCCGGCTCGCGCCGCCGCTCATCCTCACCCGCGAGCAGGCCGCGACGTTCCTGGACGCCCTGCCCGCCATCCTCACCACCGCCCGCACCGCCCACGCCGATACCCGGGAGCCAACCCCATGACGCGCCACTTCCTCGTCGACACGGATCTCTCACCCGCCGAGCAGGCCGAGGTCCTCGACCTCGCCGCCGAGCTCAAGGCGAAGCCATACGCCCACGCCCCGTTCGCGGGGGAGGGTGCGGGCCGCAGGACCGTCGCCGTGATCTTCGACAAGACCTCGACCCGCACCCGGGTGTCCTTCGCCGCAGGGGTCGCGGATCTCGGCGGGGTGCCGCTGATCATCGGCGCCGGGGACTCCCAGCTCGGGCACAAGGAGTCCATCACCGACACGGCCAGGGTCCTCGACCGGATGGTCGCGACGATCGTGTGGCGCACCTACGCCCAGGCGGGCCTCGAGGAGATGGCCGCGGCGTCGAGTGTCCCGGTCATCAACGCCCTCTCCGACGACTACCACCCGTGCCAGTTGCTCGCGGACCTGCTCACCATCCGCGAGCACAAGGGCACGCTGGCCGGGCTCACCATGACGTACCTCGGGGACAGCGCCAACAACATGGCGAACTCCTACCTCCTCGCCGGGGTCACGGCCGGGATGCACGTCCGGATCGCCGGACCCGGGGGGTACCTCCCCGACCCGGCAGTCGTGGCCGCGGCCGAGGAGCGGGCCGCCGAGACCGGAGGGTCCGTCCTCGTCACCACCGACGCGGCCATCGCCCTCGCCGGAGCGGACGTCGTCGCCACCGACACCTGGGTGTCCATGGGCCAGGAGGACGAGAAGGCTGCACGGCAGGAGCTGTTCCGCCCCTACGCCGTCGACGCCGCGGCCATGGCGCAGGCCGCGCCGGACGCCGTCGTGCTCCACTGCCTCCCCGCCTACCGCGGCTACGAGATCGCCGCGGACGTCATCGACGGCCCGCAGTCGCTCGTCTGGGACGAGGCCGAGAACCGCCTGCACGCCCAGAAGGCGCTCATGACATGGCTCGTGCAGCAGTCCGCCCGGCCGGACGGGCAGGGGAGCAGCTCATGACCGTGCAGCGCGACTCCTCCCGCCTCACCACCAAGACCGCCCGGCACGCCCTCATCACCGACCTCCTCACCGCCGAGTCCGTGCGCTCGCAGGTGGAGCTGGCCACCCTGCTCGCCGCCGACGGCGTACAGGTCAATCAGGGGACGCTGTCACGGGACCTCGTGGAGCTCGGCGTCGTGCGCGTCCGCGGAGCCGAGGGCGCGCTGATCTACGCGGTGCCGGTGGAGGGCGGCGGCCGGCACGCCCGCAGCGGTGTGTCCCAGGAGATCCTCGACGCCCGGCTCGCGAAGCTGTGCAACGAGCTGCTGGTGACGGCCGAAGCCTCGGGGAACATCGTCATCCTGCGGACGCCGCCGGGAGCCGCGAACTTCCTCGCCCTGGCCATCGACCACTCGGTGATGCCTTCGATCCTCGGCACCATCGCCGGGGACGACACCGTGATGCTCGTCAGCCGGGACCCCGACGGCGGTGCGGCCGTCGCCGACCGCTTCCTCGGACTGGCGCAGGAACCGCAGGGATCCACCGATCCGTCCTGACCCCGTCGTGACGCCTGGCCCTGCGCCTGCCGCGGCATGACACCCTGAAGACCTACCAACCCACGGGCGCCCGCCCGGACAATCGAAGGAGCACCTCCCGTGACCGAACGCATCGTCCTCGCCTACTCCGGCGGACTCGACACCTCCGTAGCCATCGGCTGGATCGCCGAAGCCACCGGGGCCGAGGTGATCGCCGTGGCCGTCGACGTCGGACAGGGCGGCGAGTCCCTCGAGACCATCCGCCAGCGCGCACTCGGCTGCGGCGCCGTCGAAGCCTACGTGGCCGACGCCCGTGAGGAGTTCGCGACCGACTACTGCATGCCCGCCCTGAAGGCCAACGCGCTCTACATGGACGCCTACCCGCTGGTCTCCGCGCTGTCCCGGCCCGTGATCGTCAAGCACCTCGTCGCCGCCGCACGCCAGTTCGGCGCCACGACCGTGTCCCACGGCTGCACTGGCAAGGGCAACGACCAGGTGCGCTTCGAAGTGGGCATCCAGACCCTCGGCCCCGACCTGAAGTGCATCGCCCCCGTCCGTGACCTCGCCCTCACGCGTGACAAGGCCATCGCCTTCGCCGAGGAGAAGGGCCTGCCGATCGAGACCACCAAGAAGAACCCGTTCTCCATCGACCAGAACGTCTGGGGCCGCGCCGTCGAGACCGGATTCCTTGAGGACATCTGGAACGGACCCACCAAGGACGTCTACGACTACACCGAGTCGCCCGAGTTCCCGCCCGCCGTCGACGAGGTCGTCATCTCCTTCAAGGAGGGCATCCCCGTGGCGATCGACGGCAACACGGTCACGCCGCTGCAGGCCATCGAGGAGCTCAACCGCCGCGCCGGTGCCCAGGGGATCGGCCGCATCGACATCGTCGAGGACCGCCTGGTCGGCATCAAGAGCCGCGAGATCTACGAGGCTCCCGGCGCGATGGCCCTCATCGCCGCGCACCGCGAGCTCGAGAACGTCACCATCGAGCGCGAGCTCGCCCGCTTCAAGAAGACCGTCGGCCAGCGCTGGACCGAGCTGGTGTACGACGGCCAGTGGTTCTCCCCGCTGAAGCGCTCGCTGGACACCTTCATCGACGACACCCAGCAGTACGTCACCGGTGACATCCGCATGAACCTCCACGGCGGCCGCGCGACCGTCACCGGGCGCCGCTCCGACGTCGCGCTCTACGACTTCAACCTCGCGACCTACGACTCCGGGGACACCTTCGACCAGTCGATGGCCCGCGGCTTCATCGAGATCTTCGGCCTGTCCTCCAAAGTGGCCTCGAGCCGGGACCAGCGGGCGGGCGCCTGATGGCTCCAGAGCACCTGGGCCCACGAGCGCAGGGGTCCCCGGCCGAGCGAAGCGAGGTTGGGGGGCGCCCGGGGACGAATGAGGGCTCGCTGTGGGGCGGCCGGTTCGCCGGCGGCCCCGCCGACGCCCTCGCCGCGCTCAGCAAGTCGACGCACTTCGACTGGCGGCTTGCGGTCTACGACATCGAGGGCTCCCGCGCCCACGCCCGCGTGCTCCACCGCGCCGGGCTGCTTGACGACGGCGAGCTCGCCGGGATGATCGACGCCCTCGACCGCCTCGACGCCGACGTGCGGTCCGGTGCCTACATGCCGGCGCAGAGCGACGAGGACGTGCACGGTTCGCTGGAGCGCGGCCTCATCGAACGCGCCGGACCGGCGCTCGGCGGCAAGCTGCGCGCCGGCCGGTCCCGCAACGACCAGGTGGCGACGCTCGGACGCATGTACCTCAGGGACCACGCCCGCATCATCGCCCGCGGCGTCCTTGCGACGATCGGCGCCCTGGTCGACCAGGCCGAGGCGCACCTCGAGGTGCCCATGCCGGGGCGCACGCACCTGCAGCACGCGCAGCCGGTACTGCTGAGCCACCACCTGCTGGCCCACGCGTGGGCGCTGCTGCGGGACGTCCAGCGACTGCAGGACTGGGACCGCCGCGCCGGGATCTCACCCTACGGATCGGGAGCCCTCGCGGGGTCGTCGCTGGGCCTCGACCCGGAATCCGTTGCCGCGGACCTCGGCTTCTTCTCCGCGACGCACAACTCGATCGACGGGACGGCGTCACGGGACGTCTACGCGGAGTTCTCCTGGGTCGCCGCGATGATCGGGGTGGACCTCTCCCGCGTGAGCGAGGAGATCATCATCTGGGCCACGAAGGAGTTCTCCTTCGTCACGCTCGACGACGCCTTCTCGACCGGCTCGTCGATCATGCCGCAGAAGAAGAACCCCGACGTCGCCGAGCTCGCCCGCGGCAAGGCCGGCCGGCTGATCGGCGACCTGACGGGGCTGCTCGCTACGCTCAAGGGACTGCCGCTCGCGTACAACCGGGACCTGCAGGAGGACAAGGAGCCGGTGTTCGACGCCGTCGACACCCTCGAAGTCCTGCTGCCCGCGGTCTCCGGCATGATCGCGACCCTCGTGTTCGACACCCGGCGCCTCGCCGCACTCGCACCGCAGGGATTCGCCCTCGCGACCGACATCGCGGAGTGGCTCGTCCGGCAGGGCGTGCCGTTCCGCGAGGCGCACGAGCTCTCGGGCGCCGCCGTCCGCATCGCCGAGCAGCGCGGCGTGGAACTGTGGGACCTGACGGACGAGGAGTTCGCAGGGATCTCCGCGCACCTGACGCCCGCCGTGCGCGAGGTGCTCACGGTCGAAGGATCGCTGGCCAGCCGCGACGCGCAGGGCGGTACGGCTCCGGCCGCCGTCCGTCGCCAGCTCACCGCCCTGCGTGCCGAGCTCGACGGCGTCGAGGCGTACGCCACAGCCTGATCGCCGACCACCGGCTGCCGACCGCGGTGCGGCTCCTTGTCGGGGCCGCGCCGCGGCCGGTCGCGTCTATGAGAGGTAGGTCCAGCCGAGGAATGCGTGGCTCTTCGGCGTACGCCGGTCGTGATCAGCCCGGCGAAGTCCCGCTGGGAGGGGTCCCACCCTCATGTGAGGGCTTCCGCGTTCCCAGAATGAGGAACGTGATGCCAACGGTGGAGAACGCGATCCAGGACGTCGTCCCCGAGAACATCATTGCAATCGCGACAACAAGGAACACGATCCCGATCGGCAGGAATGCTTTGCTCCCGTCACTCGCCCCACCGCGTGACTCCGACATCGGCTGTGCCCAGGAGCAGGAGCAGGAGCAGGAGCAGGAGAAGGATCGGGCCGATGGTGCCGTCAGCTCCGGGTAGGGCGCCTTCACATCCTGGCTCGACGAAGGGGCGCGACCGGCCCGGCGCCACGCGATCGAGGCGTTCGGTTCCGGAATGCACGGGCCGGACGGCGTCCCGGTCCGTCGGATCACAGCACGACCGACCGGTTCCGTTGCACGCGGGACAGCGTTCCTCAGCGTGCGGCGTACTGCCTACTGGGGAGTTCGCCGCTGCTGATGAGGTGGTCGGCGACATCCCAGAGTTTCAGGTGGGTGCGCTGGCTGGCCATGGAGAGCACGATGAACGCCTGCTCGCCGGTGATCTTGTGGCGTTCCATGAGGATGCCCTTGGCCTGCCCGATCACGTCCCTGGAATCCACCGCCGCGTGGAGCTGCCGGGCCTTCTCGGCCTCGGCGAACGCCACAGCGGCGTGGGACGCGACCAGCAGGCCCACGTTCTCCGACTCGTCCGTGAACGCATTGGCCCTGTACGAGTAGAGGTTGAGCGCGCCGAGGTCGTCGCCCTTGACCCACAGCTGGATGGAGAGCATGCCGCGGGCGCCGGCCTCGGTGGCGCGCCTGGCGAAGAGCGGCCACCGCTTCTCGAGCGCCATGTCCGGCACGCGGACGGTCCGGTGATCGTAGGCCGCTTCCAGGCAGGGCCCCTCCCCGGTTTCCATCTGCAGCGCGTCGATACGCACCGGCAGGTCCCCGGACGGGGCGCGGGCTCCGATGTTCCTCCGCCCCAGGACCACGCTGACGGAGCCTTCATCGACCCCGGGGATCAGTTCGAGGGCCGCGTGGACGAATCCACCGAGGATCGCGTCCGTATCCGGTTCCTGTTGCAGCGACCGGGCCAGCTCCGCCAGTTCAGTGGCGAGATCCCGCACCCGTGCGCTGCCGCCGTACTGTGACGACGGCATGCCCCTATGCACCTTGAGCTCCTCGGTCACCAGCCACACCCTGTCCCCGTGAGACCACGATGTGCACGGACGTCGCTGTGCTGACCGGCCCGTCGAGGTGTCCCTGAAGCGTTCACGGCGGCGATGCCGGGTTCGAGGAAGTATCTCGGGAGGAGCGTCTGCCGTCGCTCATCTCCCCGGTGGATGGGGCTTTGTACCGATGGAAACTCAGGCAGGTTGAAGGACGTGTCCGGTGATCGGAGAGGCACGCCAGGACCGGTGTGGTGAAATGCGTATGGCACGGGACCCCTCTGGTGGAACGGCAACAGCGGTTCTCTGCCAGGGTCCGGGGCGAGAACCCCAAGCGTGCTCGCTTATCGGGGAGAAGTCAATAACGACAGAACCCCTGAGCTGCGTGCAGCGGTGATGCGAGGCATATCGTCACTCGACGGATATCAGCGGTCCGGGATACACGCTCGGAGCTTCGATCGTGCCGGATGCCGGTCGACCCGTCGCAGCAATCGTCGATCAGGATTCGAGCGTGCGATGGGTGGTGTGGCCCGAGGCTCCGATGCCTGAGTGTGCTGTCGGTGGACCCCGCGTATGGTCCACGCCGACCGGGGCGTGGCTCATCTACGAGACGGAGGATGCCGAGGACCCCGATGACGCCGTGCAGCGCTCCGCCGTCTTCATCACCCCCGCGATCGGCGGCGTCCTCACCATCTGAGCCCGCTTCCGTTGACCGATGCTGAGTGAGCGGGCTCAGGGGTGCACAGTGGGCGGAACGCAGCCCGGCGCACCTGCTACGCCCGCCGCGAAGTGCTTTGACACCGTGCACCACCCGGCGCATCGTGTGAGCATGCAGCCCACCGCACCGCGCGCCACGCTCCGGGAATTCTTCCCCTACCTGCGGGGGCACGCGCGCGTCCTCGTCCTGGTCGCCGTCGTCTCCCTCGTCTCGACGGGCCTCTCCATCGCGCAGCCGCTGATGGTCCAGCAGCTCGTCAACGCCGTCTCCGCGAATCGTCCGGCCACGGTCTTCGTCTGGTTCCTCGTCGCCATCACCCTGGGCGGGGCCGTCTTCGGTGCGGCGCAGTCCTACCTCCTCCAGCGGACTGCCGAGTCCGTGGTCCTCGGGGTGCGCCGGTCGCTGGTCGGTCAGTTGCTGGCGCTGCCCGTGCGCGAGTTCGACCGCCGCCGCGTCGGCGACCTCATGTCGAGGGTCGGCTCCGACACGACCCTCATGCGCAGCGTGATCACCTCCGGCCTGTTCGAGATCGTCTCGTCCATCCTCATGTTCTGCGCGGCCGTCGTCCTCATGGTGCTCATCGACCCCCTGCTGTTCGGCATCACGCTGTCCGCCGTCCTGGTGGGCGCGGGCGGCGTCGTGTTCCTCGGGCGCCTCATCCGCAAGCGCAGCCGCGACGTCCAGGACGCCGTCGGCTCGATGACGGCCGCCGTCGAGCGGGGCCTCTCCGGCATCCGCACCATCAAGGCGTCCGTCGCCGAGGAGCGCGAGGCCGCGGTGATCGACGTGGAGGCGACCACGGCGTACAACGCCGGCATTGCCATGGCCCGCCTCCAGGCCGCTGTCCAGCCCATCATGTCCATCTGCATCCAGGGCGCGTTCATCGTGGTCCTGGCCGTCGGCGGGATCCGGGTGGCCGCGGGCGAACTGCTGCTCGGCGACCTCATCGCCTTCATCCTGTACCTGTTCCTGCTCGTGATGCCCATCGGGTCCGCCATGAGCGCGTTCGTGCAGATCCAGTCCGGCCTCGCAGCGCTGGACCGCATCCAGGAGATCGCACGGCTGGAGCCGGAGCGGGCGGACGAGGGGCGCCTCGGACAGGCGGGACCCGGGGTGACGGCGCCGTCCCCGGCCGCGTCCGCCCACGGCAGCAGCATCGAACTGCGCGATGTCAGCTTCCGCTACGACGACGGCGGGGACGCCGCGGCCGTGGCGGATGGGGCCCTGACGTCAGTGGACGGGTCGGTATCGCCCGTATCTCCGGTATCGCCCGTATCTCCGGTATCGCCGGCGGTGCCGGGCCCCTCGGAACGGCACGGTGCGGACGGCCTTACCGGGCTGCCGGTCCTCGACGGGGTCAGCTTCACCGTCCCTGCGGGCAGCAGGACGGCCCTCGTAGGGCCCTCGGGCGCCGGCAAGTCCACGGTGCTGGCCCTGCTGGAGCGGTTCTACGAACCGACGGCGGGCACCATTCTGGTCGACGGCGTCGCCCTGCCCGGGATCCCGCGCTCGGACCTGCGCTCGCGGATCGGTCTGGTGGAGCAGGAGGCCCCCGTCCTCAGCGGGACACTCGCGGACAACCTCCGGCTCGCAGCCCCGCACGCCACCGACGACCAGCTCCGCCGGGTCCTCGCGGCGGTGGGCCTCGATGCGCTCGGGGACCGGTCGGATGACGGTTTGGACCTCAACCTGGGCGAGGACGGGATCCGGCTCTCGGGCGGCCAGCGGCAGCGCCTGGCCTGGGCCCGCGTCATCCTCGCCGACCGGCCGGTCCTCCTGATGGACGAGCCGACGTCGGCCGTCGACTCGCGGACGGAGCAGTTGCTCCAGCAGACGCTGGGGGAGGCCTCGCGGGACCGCACCGTTGTCGTCGTCGCCCACCGCCTGTCCACGGTGGCGGACTTCGACCAGATCGTCGTGCTCGACCAGGGGCGGGTCGCCGCCGTCGGCACCCACGATGAACTCCTCGAGAGCAGCGACCTCTATCGCGACATGGCGGCCCGGCAGCGCCTGGTCGCCCACGCCTGAGAGACCCGGGGGTCAGGCCACCGGCGTCCGGCCGGCCTCCCGGTCGAGGAGCCGCTGCTTGACCGGGAGGCCCCAGCGGAAGCCGCCCAGCGAGCCGTCGGTCCTGATGACCCTGTGGCAGGGGACGAAGAGCGCTGCGGCGTTCTTCGCGCATGCTCCCGCCGCCGCGCGGACCGCGGCCGGGTTGCCCGCCCGGGCCGCGTACTCGAGATAGGTGACCGGCGCACCCGGAGCGATCGTGCGCAGGACGTCCCAGGCATGGGCGCGGAACGGTCCGGAGGCCTGTCGCACCCGCACCGCCGTGATGGCGTCGACGTCGCCGTCGTAGTAGCGGGCCACGGCGTCGAGGACGGGGCGCATGGCGGACGCCGCAGGGTCGAAGCGGGCGGCCAGGAGGCTCGGATGGATCTGCCCGGTCAGTTCCTCCGGGAGGGAGGTCCAGCCTGAGGAGAGGACCGCTCCCTCCGCCTCGATGACGGTGAAGGGGCCGTCGGGCGTGTCGACGGTCGCGGTGGTGGCGCCCCGGAGGACGGCGGGCGGGGAGAGGGTTGCGCTCATGGCGGGGGCATCCGTTCGGTGGGTCGGTCAAGGGTACGTGGGGCGTGGTCAGGCGGCGTCATCGACGGGCTCTCCGGTCGTGCTCGGGGAGATCGGCGCGGCGGCGGTCCGCCACAGGTGCAGGGTCGCGTAGGAGCGCCAGGGCCGGATGTCGGTCATCGCGGCATCGAGGGTCACGGCCGGACCGACGGTCGAACGCTGTGCGACCCGGGCCCAGCCGTTGCGGACGGCGGCATCGGCCGGTGGGTGGATGTCAGGGTGGCCGAGCACGCGCATGGTGACGTAGTCCGCGGTCCAGGGTCCCACGCCGTCCAGCCGCAGCAGGTCCTCGTGCAGACGGGCGGGGTCGGACCCGATCCCGATTATGAGGGCCCCGGACGAGAGCTTGCCGGCCGCCGCGCGGAGCGCCTCGTCACGGCGCCGCGGCCCGCGCAGGAGCGGCCCGGGCGCGGCAGCGAGGTCCTCGGCGGAGGGGAAGAGGCGGTTCAGCCCGGTGCCCGGCGCACCGACTGCCGGCCCCGTCGCGGTCAGCCGGCAGAGTGCGGTCGTCGCGGCGGCGACCGTGACCTGCTGGCCCGCGATGGCACGGATCAGCGTCTCGTGGGGATCCAGCGAGCCGGGAAGACGCAGGCCCGGCCGGTCCGCGGCGAGTGCCGCGAAGCGGGCATCACGTGACAGTCCGGCATCGACGGCCAGGGGGTCGGCGTCGAGGTCGAACAGCCGCCGGATGCGGCTGAGCAGCGAGGGGAGGTCCGCCAGCCCCGCCACCGAGACCGTGACGGGCAGGGCGGCCCGTCCGTTCCCCCGCGGCTCGACGGCCTCCGCCCTGAACCAGGCGGGCCCGGCCGGCAGGCGGACCAGGCGCTCGTAGCTCGTCGCCGTGCCGATCTCCAGGCCGGCGACGGCGCGGGCGGCGAGGAAGCCGAAGATGCCGTTGTCGTACGGCAGCCGCGCGGGCAGGGAGAGCGAGATCCGGAGCGGCCCACCGGGTTCTGCCGTCGGCGGGCCGTACGCCCCGGACCGCTGACGGGACGTCTCCCGCAGTGTGCCGGGAGTGAGGTCGAAGACCTGCTGGACGGTGTCGTTGAACTGCCGGATGCTCCCGAAGCCCGCGGCGAACGCCACGTCGGCGAAGCGGAGCGTCGTGGCGGTGAGGAGGGTCCGCGCCGTCTGGGCGCGGTGTGCGCGGGCCAGCGCGAGCGCTCCGGCGCCGAGTTCCTCCTTCAGGATGCGGTTGAGCTGTCGGGGGGAGTACCCGATCCGCGCCGCCAGGCCCGGCACCCCCGCGCGGTCCACTTCGCCGTCGGCGATGAGCCGCATGGCCCGGGCCGCCGCGTCGCTCCGCAGATTCCATTCGGGGTCCCCCGGAACGGCCTCGGGCAGGCACCGCTTGCAGGCGCGGTACCCGGCGTCGTGGGCGGCCGCCGAGGTGCGGAAGAAGGTGACGTTGGCGGGCTTCGGCGTCCGGGCGGGGCAGGACGGCCGACAGTAGATGCCGGTGCTCGAGACAGCGGTCACGAACTGCCCGTCGAAGCGGGCGTCCCGGGCGTCGATCGCCCTGTAGCGCTGCCAGAAGTCCATGGCGCCATCCTGCCACCCGGGCACGCGTCGGACTAGCGGGATTCGGACACGACGGTCGGAGGGGCGGGGGAGGCCTTTGTTACGGTCGAAGGGTGATCGATGAGAGCAGGACGACCGTGGACCTCCGCGCACGACTGGGCGGCAGCGCCCTCGAGGTCGCACCCTCGCTCCTCGGTGCGCACCTCACGCACAGCGACGACGACGGCGACGTCACCGTCCGCATCACGGAGGTCGAGGCCTATCTCGGCCCCGACGATCCGGGCTCCCACGCCTTCCGGGGCAGGACCGCGCGGAACGCGACGATGTTCGGGCCCGCCGGGCACCTCTACGTCTACTTCACCTACGGCATGCACTACTGCGCCAACATCGTCTGCGGGGACGAGGGGTGGGCCACGGGGCTGCTCCTGCGCGCCGGGGAGATCGTCGACGGCGCGGACCTCGCCCGCCGGCGGCGCTCGCATCCGGCGTCGGACCTCGACCTCGCCCGGGGGCCCGCACGCCTCGCCCAGGCGCTCGGCCTCGACCGCCGGAACGACGGCGCCGACGTGCTCGCGCACCCCTTCCGGCTGGTCCTGCCGGAGCTGCCCGCGACGGCGGTCCTCCGGGGACCGCGTGTGGGCGTCAGCGGCGTCGCAGGGACGGAGGAGTATCCGTGGCGCTTCTGGCTGCCGGACGAGCCCACGGTCTCCCGCTTCCGTCCGGGGAAGCCCCGTGCAGCCCGTAAGGTTGATCCGTGATTATCAGCGAAGCGGACCTCGGCCCGGCGACGGTACCGGGCGCCACCATACTGGCCACGCAGGCCCGGGAGGCCGTCGACCGGCTGTGCTCCGTGGTCCCCGATTTCCCGTCGCCCGGCATCATGTTCAGGGACCTCACGCCGGTGTTCTCCGACGCGCAGGGCTTCCGCGCGGTCGTCGACGCGCTCGCGGAGTCCTTCGCGGGCCAGTTCGACGCCGTCGCCGGGGTGGAAGCCCGCGGGTTCCTCCTCGCCGCCGCCGTCGGCTACGCGACCGGCACCGGCGTCGTCGCCGTCCGCAAGGCGGGCAAGCTGCCCCGCGCCGTGTACCGCGAGTCCTATGACCTCGAATACGGACAGGCGACCCTCGAGATCCACCAGTCGGACCTGCCCGCCGGGACGCGCGTGCTCCTGCTCGACGACGTCCTCGCCACAGGGGGAACGCTCGCCGCCGCGGGAGCGTTGCTCGAACAGGCCGGCGCCGTCGTCGTCGGCTGCGGTGTGGTCCTGGAACTCGCGGACCTCGCCGGACGCGACGCCCTCGCGGGCCGCCGGGTGCACGCGCTCGAAACCGTGTAGCGTCCACCACGCTAGAATTGACGGTCTGCCTTTGAAGGAAGGAAATCTCCGATGCACGAGACGTCCCAGGCCAAGGCCGAGCTGGACTACGAGCGCGGCTACGTCGATGGCCTGTACCACCGTCTCGATGAACTCCGTGCGGAGAAGGCCCGGCAGCTCGCCGAGGTCCGTCGCACGCAGGCGGCCGGATCCCACCAGAACAGGTCGGAGCGGGACGCCTTCGCGACGATGTACGAGGACCGCCTCGCGCAGCTCAACGCCGTCGACGACCGCCTCGTGTTCGGACGCCTCGACCTCGACGACGGCGACAAGCGGTACATCGGCCGCATCGGCCTGTCCGATGAGGACCTCCGGCAGCTCATGGTCGACTGGCGGGCACCCGAGGCCGGCACGTTCTACCAGGCGACGGCCTTCGAGCGCATGGGCGTCCGACGCCGTCGCCACCTGATCCTCTCGCGCCGTGACGTCGTCGCCATCGAGGACGACGTCCTCGATGCGGACCTCCTCGGCGACGACGACTCGCTGCAGGGCGAAGGGGCCCTGCTCGCCGCGCTGAACACGCGGCGCACCGGCCAGATGTCCGACATCGTGGGCACCATCCAGGCTGAGCAGGACCGCATCATCCGGGCACCGCTGCCCGGGGTGACCGTGGTGCAGGGCGGTCCGGGCACCGGCAAGACGGCCGTCGCCCTCCACCGCGCCGCCTATCTCCTGTACACGCACCGCGACCGGCTGAAGTCCGCCGGCGTGCTGCTTGTCGGACCCACCGACGCCTTCATGAAATACATCGAGCGCGTCCTGCCGTCCCTCGGCGAGACCGGCGTCGTCATGGCGGGCATCGGTACCCTGATGCCGGGCGTCACCACCGTGCTGGAGGCGGACGAGACCGCGGCCGCACTCAAGGGCAGGCTGGAGATGGCCCAGGTCATCCGCAACGCCGTCGCGAACCGGGAGCGCGTCCCGTCGGAGAACAAGCGCCTCAACGTCGAGGGCACCATGCTGACCCTCACCCCCCGGCAGGTCTCCCGCGCCCGGGAGCGTGCGCGCGCCACCGGGAAACCCCACAACGAAGCGCGGGTCACCTTCGTCAAGATCCTCCTCCGTGAGCTCACCGAGCAGCTGCTGGACAAGCTGGAGGAATCCTCGGGCGGCGGCAACAACGCCGACCGCTCCTATCTCGCCGAGGACGTCCGCAGCTCCCGCGACGTGAGGATCGCGCTGAATCTCGCGTGGATGCCCCTCACCCCGCAGAAGCTGGTCTCCGAGCTGTTCGCACGCCCGGAGCTGCTGCGCGCGGCGGCGCCCCACCTGGGGGAGGAGGAACTGGCGGCCCTCGCCCGGCCCGCGGGCGCCCCCTGGACCGAGGCGGACGTGCCCCTGCTCGACGAGGCCGCCGAACTGCTCGGTGACCTCGATCCGTCCGCCGGACGCGACACCGCCGCCCGTGAGCAGGAGCAGAAGCGCGACCTCGCCAACGCGGAGCGGGCCCTCGAGAACGTCAACGCGTCCCTGGAGGACTCCGGGGTGGACGGGATGCTGACCGCCGAGGACCTGGCGCAGCACAACGCCGTGACCGCTACCAGGCTCTCGGCCGCAGAGCGCGCCTCCGGCGACCGCACCTGGGCCTACGGGCACATCGTGGTCGACGAGGCCCAGGAACTCTCCCCGATGCAGTGGCGCCTGCTGATGCGGCGTTGCCCGCTGAAGTCCTTCACCATCGTCGGGGATATCGCGCAGACCAGCTCGGCCGCCGGTTCGAGGTCCTGGCAGCAGGCCCTCGAACCGTTCGTGCGGGACCGCTGGCAGCTCGAGGAGCTGACCGTCAACTACCGCACCCCCGCGCAGATCGCCGAGGCCGCGGTGCGCATGGCGAATGCGGCGGGGCTCGTCGTGTCCGCGCCGAAGGCGGTGCGGGAGGGGCGGTTCCCCCCGATCCTGGACACGGTGGGCGACTCCGTCACCGCTTTGGTGCAGGCCATGCCCGAGGAGCTGGCGGCCATCGACGGGGGTCTGCTCGCAGTCATCGCGCCCGACCACCTGCTACCGGCCGTCCGGGACGTTCTGGCGCCTGCGTTCGGGGAGCGCGTCGGCTCGGGAGCCGGCGGGCCGGGCCAGGACATCGTGGTGATCAGCCCGCGCGAGTCGAAGGGCCTGGAATTCGACGGCGTCGTGATCCTCGAGCCGCAGGAGATGCTCGATTCGGCGACGGCCCGGGTCGGTGACCTCTACGTGGCGATGACCCGCCCCACGCAGCGCCTCCGCGTCATCTCGAGTGGCCGGATTCCTGCTGGTATCGCCGACTGATAATTTGGACTCGTGTCCCAGCAAACAGATGTCCCGGTCAGTGGCCTCGCAGGCCAGCGCAACGATCCGTCCTTCGACGGTATCTACGACGAGCTCGTGTGGCGTGGTCTGATCCATGTCTCCACCGATGAGGGGGAGCTGCGGGAACTGCTGGGCGGCCCGTCCATCACCTTCTACTGCGGATTCGATCCGACGGCCGCGAGCCTCCATCTCGGCAACCTGGTGCAGCTGCTGACGATGCGCCGCCTCCAGCTCGCCGGTCACCGTCCCCTCGGCCTGGTCGGCGGGTCCACCGGTCTGGTCGGCGACCCGCGGCCGACGGCGGAGCGCACCATGAATACCAAGGAGACCGTCGCCGAGTGGGTCGGTTCCCTGGAGGGCCAGGTCCGCCGGTTCCTCGATTTCGAAGGGGACACCGCGGCGCGGATCGTGAACAACCTCGACTGGACCGGCCCGATGAGCGTCATCGATTTCCTGCGCGACGTCGGGAAGTACTTCCGCGTCGGCACGATGATCAAGAAGGAGACGGTCGCCAAGCGGCTCAACTCGGATGAGGGGATCAGCTACGCCGAGTTCAGCTACCAGATCCTCCAGGGCATGGACTTCCTGCAGCTGTTCCGCGATTACGACTGCGTCCTCCAGACCGGTGGCTCGGACCAGTGGGGCAACCTCACCAGCGGGACCGAGCTGGTCCGGAAGGTGGAGGGCAAAAGTGTCCATGCCATCGGCACGCCCCTGATCACCAACTCGGACGGCACCAAGTTCGGCAAGAGTGAAGGCAACGCCGTCTGGCTCGATGCCGCCATGACCAGCCCCTACGCGATGTTCCAGTTCTGGCTCAACACCTCCGACGCCGATGTGGCCGAGCGCCTGCGGATCTTCACCTTCCGCAGCAGGGTGGAACTCGACGCGCTCGAGCAGGCGACATCCGAGCGGCCCCACGAGCGGGCCGCTCAGCGCGCACTGGCCTACGACGTCACCGCCCTGGTCCACGGCGTCGACGCGACCGAGAAGGTGATCGCGGCATCCGCAGCCCTCTTCGGTCAGGGCGACCTGGGGTCCCTGGATCTCGCGACCCTCGAGGCAGCGACGGCCGAACTGGATTCCGTCGCGATCTCCCGGGACGGATTGGGGATCGTCGAGCTGCTCGTCGCATCCGGGCTGTCCGCGAGCAATTCCGCGGCCCGTCGCACCATCGGGGAGGGTGGTGCCTACGTGAACAACACGAAGATCACCGACGCCGACCACGTCGTCGTCGAGGGGGATCTGCTGCACGGCCGCTACCTCCTGGTGCGTCGCGGCAAACGCAACCTGGCCATGGTCGACGTGGCCTGACAGGTCCCGCGCCCACCAGGAGAGCCGGCACACCCCGCAGGGTGTGCCGGCTCTTCCATTGGGTGGAGGGGCGTCGTGCAGGTGGACGGCAGGTGGATTTGGTGGCGGGGCGGCGTGGCCGTATAGTGATGGAGTTGCCCCGGTGAGGGTGGCCATCCCCTCCAAATTCTTGTGGTTGGTTCGTGCGCTGTTTTTATGGTGGCGAATTCGGCTTTCATTTGTGGTGGGTTTGTTCTTTGTCGTATTTCTTTTGTCGTGGTTCAGGTCACGGTGGGGGATTTGACAAGGGAAAAGAAAGTGAAATAAGCTGTGAACATAACGGCGAGGGAAAGCGGAGCCGAGTGGGCGTGTGAGCGTCGGGTTCCGTGAGTAATCGGTTGTTCCTGTTGTTTGAGAACTCAATAGTGTGCCAAGTTTGTTGATACCGATTGTTTTTTGATTGGTTGAATTGGCTGGTTGTCGCGCATTT